>NZ_JBFNFE010000005.1:0-138724 GCF_040888245.1 Streptococcus wuxiensis | reverse complement strand
CCTACTTTTAGAATCTTGTCAAGATATTGGATTTATTTTTTTATCTTTTTGGAGAAAAATCTCTTAGCACCTGCTTTAGTTCTTTCAACATTGCTTTTCTTCCTTTGAATCGCTCATCAGCTAACAATCGTTCAAACAACTCCAATTTTTCTTTCCCTAATCCTGCTCGATACTCTTTAAGCACTTCTTCTAATGCGTAAGACTCATCTATCAACAGCCCCCCTTCGCCTAAGCGATGGCTAATCTCGCTCACTTCTTCATAAGCTTGTCGATCCAATCTTCTTTTGTAACTTTCTTGTTTCCTGACTGCATCCAAAATTCGATTTCGAAACTTTGTTTTGAAGTAGGTATAAAATTCCTTATTTTTATTTTCCTTAAAATCAGGGTGATTTTCTAATAATTCATGTAGGCAAATCATTCCCTCTTGATCCCAATCTTCTTTTTCCCATAGATGTAGGTAGTACTCTTTTCGACACTTATGCACGATAGCTTTTACTTCATGGTAACATTTTTCTAACATCATTACCCTCCTTTTCCTTATCCAGTATATCAGTGTTAAGCTCTCCAGATTTCTTTATTCTTTATTTTGCTTTTATAGTTGCCTGAGTTTGTACTTTAGAATTTATGATATTTCTTTTAGATTATTTTTCAGTCTTTTTAGGATATAAAAAGAGACAAGAGTGATGCTCTTGTCTTTTAAAAAATTTATTGGAATAAATCTACAATTGTATCCCAGACGGTTTTTGCCTTTTCTTTAATTTTTGCATCTGAAATAGCTTTTTCTGCTTCATCAATAAGGTTCTGGGCTCGACTTTGAATGTCACTTATAGAGTCATTTGACTGCCCACCACCGTTGTCAGTTGACTGATTCGGGACATTTTCAGGAGCAATACCATTTATTTTATAGGCATTTTCAACTGTGAATGTACTTCCTGGTGTATAAGGAAGAATTGTTTCTGCCATACTTCTAAAAATATGAGCGGCGCCATTTGATGTCGAACCTGCTAGATAATGATTTTCATCGGTTGTCGGGAAACCAAGCCAGTGACTAATGACTACATCTGGCGTATAGCCGATAACCCACTGGTCGCTCGTATACACCGGGTTGAAGGCCGCTTCTGTTGTACCTGTTTTCCCGGCCATAACATAACCATCTGGTGATGAACTTATCCCTGTACCGTTTGTGAATGTCCCTAGCATCATGCTAGTCATTTTATCCGCTACGGATTTATCTATCACTCGTTTTTGAGAATTCTTATGGGTAGCAATGGCTTGACCACTTGCATTTTCAATACGTGTAATAAAATGGGCTTCAGGCATCAAACCTTCGTTTGCGAACGCTGCATAAGCTTGCGCCATTTGCAGTGGACTAGTTTCCACACCACCACCCAGTGCAACACCCAACACATGATCTACATTGGTTAAGTTAAGCCCGAATCTTTCGCCTGATTCAAAAGCCTTGTCAATACCAAGTTCCTTAACCGTGGCTACTGCAGGAAGGTTTAGGGATTCAGCTAAAGCTTGGTACATTGGAACTTCTGGAGATGTTTTGATTCCTGCGTAGTTATCTACCTTGTAATTACCATACTCCATAGTATGATTGTCCAACTCTTTATTTAGAGCCCAACCAGCTTCGACTGCTGGGGTATAGACAACTAAGGGCTTAATAGTTGAACCTGGGCTTCTTTTTGATTGAGTTGCATAGTTGAAATTTCGGAAACCAGCTTTATCATCTCCTGCTACACGACCAACAACTCCTCGAACTCCTCCTGTTTTTGGTTCTAGAGCAACACTGCCCGACTCAGCATGAGTTCCATCTTCTGCGGTTGGAAAGAGAGCTGTGTTTTCATAAATGACCTGCATATTAGCCTGGTAATTCTGATCTAATTCCGTATATATACGATAGCCGTTGTTGACGATTTCTTCTTCTGTTAAGTTATACTTTTCAATCGCTTCATTGACAACCGCGTCAAAATAAGACGGATATCGGTAGTCTGAAACTTTCCCTTCATAAGCATCTTGTAGCTGAGATGCCATGTCAACACCCGAAGCTTCCGCTTCTTTGTCCTTATCAATATAACCAGCAGCCACCATGTTCTGTAAGACGGTATCCCTACGATTGGTTGAATCTTCAATAGAATTCAAAGGGTTATACAATTCCGGCCCCTTGAGCATTCCTGCTAAGGTTGCGGCTTCATCAAGTGTCAGTTGGGAAGCTGAAACCCCGAAGTATTTTTTACTTGCATCTTCAACACCCCAAACTCCATTTCCGAAGTAGGCATTGTTCAAGTACATGGTCAGAATTTCTTTCTTACTATATTTTTTTGTTAACTCCAAAGCTAAAAAGAATTCTTTTGCCTTTCTCTGAACAGTCTGGTCTTGAGAAAGATAGGCATTCTTCGCCAATTGTTGGGTAATTGTGGAGCCCCCACCTGAGCGCCCGCCCGTTACTATTGCTAGGAAGAAACGAGCATAGTTAATACCGTCGTTCTTATAGAAACTTCTATCTTCTGTAGCAATGACTGCATTTTGTAAATCTTCACTGATGTCCGAAAGTTCGACATAGGTGCCTTTTTGACCTGACAAGGCGCCTGCTTCTTTTTCCTCTCTGTCAAAAATCAGAGTGCGAGTTTTTAAAGCGTTTTGCAGGTCGGTAACATTTGTCGATTTTGCTAGAGCAAACAAATAGACCCCAACAAACAAGCTGGCACTAAGCCCAAGAATCAAAAAGATTTTTGTCAGATGATAGCGACGCCAAAATTTTCGAACAGGGCCAATTGCCCCCGCTTTCTTTCGTCCTGCTCTTGAACGCCGTAAATTGCTCGACACACTTTCTTCTTGTTCAATTCCATTCATTTCTGTTTTTTCAATTACAGATTCTTCTTTTTTAAATAAAGAAAGAAATTTTTCAAATAAGGTATCTAATTTCATGCGTATATTTTATCATCTTCCCCATAGGAAGACAAGAATTTTGCTAGTTCCCCTGTCCAAATAAATTGATTTTTGTTACAATATCAGTATGAAATTTACCTTTACGATCCCCAACTCTCTACCCGAAATGACTGTCAAACATTTTCTAGAAGAACAGCTGTTAATACCTAGAAAAATAAGGCACTTTTTGAGAATCAAGAAACACATCCTCATTAATCAAGAAGAAGTCCATTGGCATCAAACGGTCAAGGCTGGAGATGAATGTCAATTGATTTTCGACGAGGAAGATTATCCTACAAAAGAAATTCTCTGGGGAAACCCCAAACTTGTCGAAGAAGTCTATCAAGATCAACATTTAATTATCGTCAATAAACCCGAGGGTATGAAGACACATGGAAATCAGCCAGATGAGATAGCTCTTCTCAATCATGTCAGCGCCTATGTCGGTCAGACATGCTATGTCGTTCATCGCTTGGATATGGAAACAAGCGGTCTCGTACTGTTTGCGAAGAATCCATTCATTCTTCCTATTCTTAATCGCTTATTAGAAAAGAAAGAGATTTCTCGAGAATACTGGGCTCTGGTTGATGGAAGATTAGAGGCTAAGAACTTGATCTTCCGAGATAAAATCGGTCGCAATCGCCACGATCGTAGACAAAGAATTGTGGATCAAAAAAATGGTCAATACGCCGAAACTCATGTAACTCGGTTAAAACTGTTTCAAAACAAAACCAGTCTCGTTCGGTGTAGATTAAAAACAGGACGTACTCATCAGATTCGAGTCCACCTATCTCACCACGGACATCCAATCCTCGGAGACCCTCTCTACAACCAACACTCAAAAAACAAGAGACTGATGCTTCACGCATTTAAACTATCCTTTATCCACCCTCTGACTTTAAATAAATTAAGCTTTACCGCACTCTCAGATACATTTGAAAGAGAATTAAAACAAAATGGATGATTTTATCATCCATTTTTATAGATACAAAAAGCAAGACCGATTGGTCTTGCTTTTTCGACTCAGAAATTATTTAGCAATTTTTGCGAAGTATTCAAGAGTACGAACAAGTTGTGCAGTGTAAGACATTTCGTTGTCATACCATGAAACAACTTTAACCAATTGTTTACCGTCAACATCAAGAACTTTAGTTTGAGTTGCGTCAAACAATGAACCGTAAGCCATTCCTACGATATCTGAAGATACGATTGGATCTTCTGTGTAACCGTATGATTCGTTAGCTGCTGCTTTCATAGCTGCGTTCACTTCATCAACAGTAACGTTCTTTTCAAGAACTGCAACCAATTCAGTAACTGATCCAGTTGGAGTTGGAACGCGTTGTGCAGATCCGTCAAGTTTACCATTCAATTCTGGAATTACAAGACCGATAGCTTTAGCAGCACCAGTTGAGTTAGGAACGATGTTTGCAGCACCAGCGCGAGCACGACGAAGGTCACCACCACGGTGTGGTCCGTCAAGGATCATTTGGTCACCAGTGTAAGCGTGGATAGTAGTCATCAATCCTTCTACAACACCGAAGTTATCTTGAAGAGCTTTAGCCATTGGAGCCAAGCAGTTTGTAGTACATGAAGCACCTGAGATAACTGTTTCAGTTCCATCAAGAACATCGTGGTTAGTGTTAAATACAACTGTTTTAACATCGTTTCCACCAGGAGCAGTGATAACAACTTTCTTAGCGCCACCTGCATGCAAGTGTTTTTCAGCAGCTTCTTTCTTAGCAAAGAAACCAGTCGCTTCAAGAACGATTTCTACACCGTCGTTAGCCCAGTCGATTTGTTCTGGATCACGTTCAGCAGAAACTTTAACGAATTTACCGTTAACTTCGAATCCACCTTCTTTAACTTCCACAGTTCCGTCGAAACGACCTTGAGTTGTGTCATATTTCAACAAGTGTGCAAGCATAACTGGATCTGTAAGGTCGTTGATGCGAGTAACTTCAACACCTTCTACGTTTTGGATACGACGGAAAGCAAGACGACCGATACGACCGAAACCGTTAATACCAACTTTAACTACCATTAGTGATTTCCTCCTTATGAAAATCATGAAAATTTTATTGTGAAAAGAGTAACTTGAATCACTACAAATCACCTTTCAACAAACCTATTATATAACTATTTTAGTTTTATTGCAAGCGCTGACGTTGATTTTCACTTCAGTTTTCTACTTTCTAGATACACAATTTTATATAGATTCCCTTTGTCAAAAGTCTATCAACATGCATCTTTATAGTTATTTACTAAACTTTTTTGTTAAACTTTTAACCTCTTCTATTTTGAAAAACTATAAAAAGAGACAGGATTACTCCTGCCTCTGACTGATAATCAATTATTTAAGACGTCCTGGTCTTTCTTTGTAACCATAGTAAGCATCTTCGATGATTTCTTGCATATGATCAACCATTGGAAGACGTGGGTTTGCAGGTGAACATTGGTCTTCATAAGCAAGGAAGGCTAATTCACGTGAATGCTCTTTCCATTCTTTCTCGTCAACACCTTGTGCTTTGAAGTTCATTTCGATACCTACGCGCTCACCGAGTTCGTAAACAGCTTTAGCATAAGATGCAACTCCTTCTTCTGGAGTAGAAGCTGGGAGTCCAAGCATACGAGCGATATCTTGATATTTCTCATCTGCACGGTAGTAGTTGTACTTAGGCCATGTTGCTGTCTTAGCTGGACGTGTACCGTTGTAGCGGATGACGTATGGAAGCAAGATAGCATTTGTACGACCGTGGATTGTGTGGAATTGCGCACCAATCTTATGAGCCATTGAGTGAGAAATACCTAGGAAGGCATTGGCAAAGGCCATACCTGCGATTGTTGAAGCGTTATGCATTTTCTCACGTGAGTGGAAGTCTGCATTCTTAACTGAGCTTTCAAGGTTTTCAAATACGAGTTTGATCGCTTGAAGAGCAAGACCATCAGTATAGTCGCTAGCCATTTGTGATACATAAGCTTCAGTTGCGTGAGTCAATACGTCCATACCAGTATCAGCAGCAACAAATCCAGGAACTGTCAATACCAAAGCAGGGTCTACGATTGCCACAGTTGGTGTCAATGAGTAGTCAGCGATTGGGTATTTACGGTTATTTGCTTTATCAGAAATAACGGCAAATGGTGTTACTTCAGATCCTGTACCAGATGTTGTTGGGATTGCGATGAATTTAGTCTTCTTACCAAGCAATGGGAATTTGAAGGCACGTTTACGGATATCCATGAATTTTTGGACAAGGTCACGGAAGTCTACTTCTGGTTGTTCGTAGAAGAGCCACATTACTTTAGCAGCATCCATTGGAGATCCACCACCAAGAGCGATGATTGTATCTGGTTTGAAGGAACGCATAATCTCAGTACCACGTTCAACTGTAGTGATATCTGGATCTGGTTCTACATCTGCAAAGATTTGGTAAACAACCTTATTGCGACGAAGGTCAAGTTGTTCGATGATACGATCAAGGAAGCCAAGCTCTACCATAGCGTGGTCAGTAACGATCATGACACGCTCAACGTCACGACATTTTTGAAGGTATTGAATTGAATCACGTTCAAAGTATGTTTTTGAAGGAAGTTTCATCCATTGCATGTTATTTCTCCGTCTTCCGACTTTTTTGATATTCAAGAGGTTAATGGCGCTAACGTTATCCCCAACTGAGTTACGTCCGTAAGAACCACATCCGAGTGTCAATGATGGCAAGAAGGCATTATAAACGTCCCCGATACCACCGAAAGTAGAAGGTGAGTTACAGATAACACGAATAGCTTTAACAGCTTTACCAAATTCTTTAGTCAATTCTTCATCAGCAGTATGGATGGCAGCTGAGTGTCCAAGACCGTTAAATTCAACCATTTGACGAGCTTTAGCAATACCATCTTCGCGGCTTTCAGATTTCAAAACTGCGATAACTGGTGACAATTTTTCACGAGTCAATGGCTCGTTTTCACCAACTTCTTTACATTCTGCAGCAAGAATGTTTGTTCCTTCTGGAACTGTAAATCCTGCTTGTTCTGCAATCCAAGTTGCTGGTTTACCAACGATGTCAGCGTTCAATTTTGCACCTGCACAGTTTTTGCTGTTTGCTTTCACGCCGAAGCAGAATTCTTCAAGAAGAGCTTTTTCTTTTTTGTTTACAAAGTAAGTGTGATAAGATTTGAACTCTGCTACAAATTCATCATAAATTTCTTTATCAATAATAACCGCTTGTTCAGATGCACAGACCATACCATTATCAAATGATTTAGACATGACGATATCGTGAGCAGCTTGGCGAATATTAGCTGATTTTTCAACATAAGCTGGAACGTTTCCGGCACCTACCCCAAGAGCTGGTTTACCACATGAGTATGCAGCTTTAACCATGGCATTCCCACCTGTTGCAAGGATTGTTGCAACACCTTCATGGTTCATCAATGCGCTAGTTGCTTCCATAGATGGTTCAGTAATCCACTGTACACAGTTTTCAGGAGCTCCTGCTTTAATCGCTGCATCACGCACGATTTGAGCAGCGTGAGCTGATGATTCTTGAGCTGATGGGTGGAATGCAAAGACAATAGGATTACGAGTCTTCAATGAAATCAAAGCTTTAAAGATTGCTGTTGAAGTTGGGTTAGTTGTTGGAGTGATACCACAAACAACACCAACTGGTTCAGCGATAAGAGTCAATCCTGTCACATCGTCTTCTTCAATAACACCAACTGTTTTAGTGTGGCGCATGTTGTTTACTACGTGCTCACAGGCAAACAAGTTCTTAGTCGCTTTATCTTCAAATACTCCACGTCCTGTTTCTTCAAAGGCATGTAGAGCCAATTCTCCGTGGGCATCAAGAGCTGCAACTGAAGCTTTTGCTACAATATAATCGACTTGATCTTGGTCAAGTTTACGCATTTCTTCAAGGGCAACCAAAGCTTTTTGCACCAATCCATCGACATGCTTTTCAGCAGCGAGTTTCTTTTCCTCTGGTGTTACAGTTTTTTTATCAGCCATATTTTCCTCCATAGCTTTCAAGGATTGTAAGTCCTTTGTTAAATTTTTCACAATCTTATTATAACTCTTTTTTTAAGATTTGTAAACAGTTTCATAGAAATTTCACAAACTTTTTTTATTCGCTTGTGAAAATAATTTTGCACAGCCCTACCCATACGCTTTTTAGCCCATACTTTGTGAATAATCCCATAAAACTTTTATTTTTCACAAACTTCATTGTAAAAAGGCATTGAAAGGCGTCTCAATTTCCATGTAAGCGCTTTCTACGAGTGCGGTATATAACCCCCTCTAAGAGGAGGTTATTGTACTTGTTGAAAGAGACCTTGTTTAAAATCACCCTCATAGACAACATCTTGCTCAGTAGTCAGTTTCCCTTTGCCTTCAGCTTGCCCATTAACAAAGTCACCTTCATAGACCCAGCCTTCCTTAGCTTGGTAGGTTCCTTTGCCGTTAAACGCGCCATTTTTAAATTCTCCAGTATAGGTATCGCCGTTTGAGAAAGTCATCGTTCCTTTGCCATTCATCTTTCCACGAACAATACTTCCATCATACACTAGTGAATCGCCATCCAATTTTAATACTCCTTGCTTAGGCATATTCCCTACAAATACAAATATCGCGCAAAGAGCTATGACCACTACTGTCGCAATTTCTAAACGAGGACGTGTTATATAGACACTGTATCTATCATAGAGTTTCTTTAAATTATCCATTTTTTGCCTCATTTTCTAAACGTGTTAGCCAAGCTTTACAACCTGTTAAAACCCGATCATAAGTTTCATCAAAATCACCTGTATACCAAGGATCCGGTACACTTTCAGAAGCGAACGCCTCTATCTTGTGTTTTTGGCTTTTAGGACACATCCGAATCAGATCGAGAAGATTGGACTCGTCCATTCCAATGATATAATCAAAATATTCAAAATCATTCTTAGAGATTTGTTGCGATGTTTTTGATGAATCATAAGGAATCTCGTGAGATTTAAAGATTTCTTGAGTCCTTTCGTGAATTGGGTTCCCGTGTTCCCAAGAAGAAGTTGCTCTACTTTCAATCACATAATCATCAGTTAAGGATTTCATCACAAATTCTGCCATAGGACTTCGGCAAATATTACCAAGGCAAACAAAAACAATCTTTTTCATCATTATTCCTTATCATCATAGAAAAACGGGAATGAGATCCACCCCGTTTTATTCTTCAATCGCGCTTTCGCCTTCGACAACTGTACCTTCAGCTGTTACAGCTTCTTTCAGTGGCAAGACAGATTTGATCGCTCCAAGTTCAAAAGTCAAGTAAACTCCGTCTACATCAAGTACGATTGTTTTGTTTTGGGTATCAACTTCATCAACTGTACCGTATAAACCACCGATAGTTATTACTTCGTAGCCTTTTTGAAGTTTGTTGAGACTCTCCATGCGTTTTTCAGCTTGTTTCTTTTGAGAACGTTGCATAAAGAACATCAAGGCAAACATCCCTACAAGCATAATCACAAATGTTAAATTTGCATTCATTGTATTTTCTCCTTTGTAATTCAGATAAAACTACTATAACAAATTTTAAGTGTTTTTACAAGATTAGACCATGCTTTTATATCAAGAAAGAGGCTGGGACAAAAATTCCCAACCTCGACTTTTTTAGCAATATGCCTCTAGATTATTTCAAGTTATTCACAAGTTCTACAAGGTTTTCAACTGTAAATCCGTACTCTGCTAAAACTTTTGGTGCTGGGGCAGAAGCTCCAAAGGTATCAATACCAAGAACTGCTCCATCAAGACCAACGTATTTATACCAGTTTTGAGTTGCTCCCATTTCGACTGCTACACGACGACGGACAGCATTTGGTAGGATTTCTTCTTTGTATGCTGCATCTTGCGCATCAAAGACATCTGTAGATGGCATGCTGATCACGCGCACCTTGCTACCTTGACTTGCCAATTCTTTGGCGGCTGCGACAGCCAGATTAACCTCTGAACCAGTGGCAATCAAGATAGTGTCGAAGTCTGCTGCATTTTCATAAACGACATAAGCACCTTTCGCAACCTTGTCAAAGTCTGTTCCTTCCTCAACAGTCAAGTTTTGACGAGTCAAGACAAGAACAGTCGGTGTTTTCTCGCTTTTGACTGCTTGATACCAAGCTGCTTGTGTTTCACGTGCATCAGCAGGACGGAAGACATTAAGGTTTGGCATAGCACGAAGACCTGCCAAGTGTTCAATCGGTTCATGAGTTGGACCATCTTCACCAACTGCGATTGAATCGTGAGTGAAGACATAAGTAACTGGAAGACCTTGTAAGGCTGACAATCGAACAGCTGCTTTAAGGTAATCTGAGAATACGAAGAAAGTTCCTCCGTAAACACGAAGTCCACCGTGAAGAGCCATTCCGTTCAAGACAGTACCCATTGCAAATTCACGAACACCAAACTGGATGTTGCGATTTAAGCGATTTGTATCATCTTGAAGCCCATCAGTTTTGATGTAAGTCATATTTGAATGAGCGAGGTCAGCTGATCCACCAAGGAAGGTTGGCAATTTAGCAGCCACAACATTCAAGGCATCCTGGCTTGAGTTACGAGTCGCTTGAGAGAAGCCATTTTCTAAAGCTGGGAAGTCTTCTGGCGTCAATTCAACTGGATCGCGTCCTTCGATGATTGCTTCCACTTCTGTAGCAAGTTCTGGATGAGCTTCTTTATAATCTGCAACTAGTTTTGCCCAGGCTTCATAGGCTGAAACACCACGGTCTGCAACATTTTCTTTAAAGTCTGCGTATACTTCTGCTGGAATTTCAAACGGTTCGTAGTTCCAACCAAGTGCTTGGCGAGTTGCTGCAGTTTCATCAGCTCCAAGAGGAGCACCGTGCACAGCGTTAGTCCCTTGTTTGTTTGGAGAACCATAACCAATAACTGTTTTCACTTCAATCAAAGATGGTTTTCCTGAAGTCTTAGCTTCTTCAATAGCTGCATGAATAGCCTCAAGGTCTGTTCCATCTTCTACCAAGGCTGTATGCCAACCATAAGCATTGTAACGATCGCGGACACTTTCTGTGAAAGAATCTTTTGTCTCACCATCCAAGTTGATATCATTTGAATCATAAAGAACAACCAACTTGTCAAGCTTTTGCAAGCCTGCATAAGAAGCAGCTTCACTTGAGACACCTTCCATCAAGTCACCATCTCCACAGATAACGTAAGTGTAGTGGTCAAAGATGTTATAACCTTCGCGGTTATACTTGGCTGCAAGGAAACGTTCTGCTTGTGCAAAACCTGTCGCAGTCGCAATCCCTTGTCCTAGAGGACCTGTTGTTGCATCAACCCCTGCAGTATGACCAAATTCTGGGTGACCTGGTGTTTTAGAACCCCATTGACGGAAGTTCTTCACTTCATCCATACTCACATCTTCAAAACCAGAAAGGTGAAGGAGGGCATAGAGGAGCATTGAACCATGACCCGCTGAGAGAATAAAGCGGTCGCGGTTAATCCAGTTTGGTTGGGCTGGATTGATACGGAGATTTTTTGTAAAAAGACTGTAGGCCATCGGTGCAGCTCCCATAACCACCCCTGGGTGACCTGAGTTGGCTTTATTGATAGCGTCAATACCTAGAAAACGAATCGCATTAACAGATAGATTTGACATAGAATTTCCTTTCTCTTTGAGGTGATAGGTCTATCACATATTCTATTTGTACTATTATATGAAAATTATCCGTATCGTGCAACATACGGATAACCTCCAGAAAAAATTTTTATATTAAAGCAAGGCTTTGAATTGGATATTTGAGTCTTGTTCGAAGCAGTCATCAAAACCACGTGGGTGATGATATTCTATTAAGTGTTGGTCTTGAGGATAAGTGTATTTTCCACCAACTTCCCAGATAAATGGATGGAAATCGTATTGTAAGCGATCTTTTCTCATTTTCCAAAGTTCTAGGATTTCATTCGTAGAAGCCATGAAGTTAGACCAGATATCATAGTGAACTGGGATAATAACTTTAGCACGTAGATTTTCTGCCATGCGAAGTAGGTCGATAGAGGTCATTTTATCTTGGATACCAACTGGGTTTTCACCATAGTTATTCAAAGCAACATCAATTTTGAAGTCTTTACCATGTTTCGCAAAGTAGTTTGAGAAGTGAGAATCCGCACCATGATAAATGGTTCCACCTGGTGTTTCAAAGACATAGTTAACAGCCTTTTGAGCCATTTCTTCATCTGTAACAGCTAAACCAGCAAGTTCGCCACCTGTCTCATCAGCACCGTTCACTGGTAGTGTTACCAAGCAAGTACGGTCAAATGATTCTACCGCATGAATCTTCATGTCTTTTAGTTCAATAGTATCACCTGGTTTGACAACGATGATGCGTTCTTTTGGAACACCCCATCCTTCCCAGATTCGTCCACAATGGTAAGGACCGATAAACTTAACATGTTCTAACTTAGGATTATTGAGAATTGCTGCAGCTGTGTATGGGTCGATATGGTCACTATGGAAGTGTGAAACCAAGTAGTAGTCGAGTTCATTGATAGCAAATGGATCGATAACCATTGGCTGAACACGTAAGTTTGGTTGCAATTTACGAACACCTGCCATATTTGCCATTTGGTGTCCGCGAACCATATCTTTCACTTTTTTGGTTGATTTTCCACGGTTTGACCAAAGATCCATGACAACGTTAGCACCACCTGGTGTTTTAATCCAAGTACCACAGTTGCCTAGCCACCACATGGCAAAGTTTCCTTCAGGAACGACTTCTTCTTCGATTTCTTCGTTCAACCATGTTCCCCACTCTGGGAAAGTAGCTAAAATCCATGATTCTCTTGTAATTTCTTTTACGTTTGGCATTTGAAATCCTCCATATTTTGTTCAAGTATTCATTTCATACTTAGTATAACACCGACCGAAATATTAAAAAAGACCAAGAAAAACACAGGTTTGTGTTCATCATTGGACTGTGATATTTATGATTCATCTAAAAAAGCTTGGATGACTAATTCTTGGTTGATTAAGAGTTGAATTTCTTCCTGTAATTTTGCTGCAGCGTGTTTATCAGATATATAGGTAGCAATAATTGTTGAGAGATTATCCTTGAAGGTTCGACCATCTTTTCGAAGAACCTTATTTTTCATAAAGTCTGTTATGCGTAAAATATCTTCTGCCTCAAGTATAGGATTTACCTTTAGCACTGGGAAGCGACTCTCAAGCTCATCATTTGTTGTAATAAGCAAGTCAACCTGAGTAATATCCTCCACGCTTTTAAACTGCTCAGTGGTAAAGACTGCACCTATTTGTTCATTTGGAAGATAGAAGCGACATTGTTTAAGTAAGAGTTTAGAAACGCCCACTCCTTCATCACACACAATATAAATCTTCTTAGTATTGTTTTGAATCGATGGAGTATACTTTAAAAATCCTCCAACATGAATGGTCAAATAGGCAATCTCATCATCCGTCAATCGAATCTGCCAGGCTTCTTCCAGCACTTCAGCACATTTTTTTGTAATCACGAAAAGCTCACTATACTTGGAACGAATCTGCCGAGTTAAAGGATTTTTTGAGAAGATCCCATAATTTTTTCTAAATAGTAGAGCCTTACAATGAATCACGAGATTCCTCAACAAGTCTTCTTTCTGTTCAATCTCCATTCTGGTTTGGGATTCAAAATACCAAATAAACTCTTCTAAAGCCATTCTCAAATGCTGAAAATCTTTACTTTCTGCATGGATGTCTCGATCTTTTCGATAGGATAACAAAAGAATGGCTAATAGAGATCTATCTAATTCTGAAAATGAGATTCCAAATGTTTCAAACAAGCGCTCTCCTAGTTTTTTGGATACCTGATATTCAATTCTCTTTCGAATCAATGAAAATTCTTGTTCAATTTCTTTATGCTTATCCTGATTATTAGTAACGGTATCACATCCAAGTAGAAGATAAGGGAGGACCTGTAACATAAAAGTGACTTCGTGATGGTTTATTTTTTTCCCCAAATCCTGCTCAACTAGTGGAACTTGTTTTTTTAGAAATTGATTGACCTCATCAGAAAGAAGCATCTCATCTTCTAATCGCTCCTTGATTTTCTCCTCTAAAATAGCTACAAAAGCTGGATTTTCTTCCATAAAGACATGATAGAGAAGGGATTGAAGATACTGGATTTTATTAAGAGGGTGTGCATTCAAGTAGTAACCGCGAGATTTACTAACTTGAAGCGTTACTTGATACTGCTCCAAGGTTAGCTGGTAACGAATGCTATTTAAGTCATTAAGGACTGTATTTCGAGAGACTTCTGTTAATTCCATGAGTTTTTCAAGCGTGATTCTCTCTTTGGAAATACCAATCAGAAGGAGCATCAGCTGCATCCGCTCATTGGCACTCATGATGTAATCATAAGAATCAACTTCGTCTAATAATTGACGACAAGCTTCTCTTTGTTCCTCGGTTAAATGGATACCAATCCGAGGCAGACTGATGATGTGCAAATTCTCATCATCCAGAGCATCATTGATTTTATCAATGTGATAGTAGATTTTTCTTCGAGATTGAGCTAGATCTTTTGAAATCGTCATAATCGTTTTGGACGTTTCTTGATCCATCAAATATTGAAGCAAGTCACAGCTCGCCTTATCTAAAACCATAATTCATACTCCTCTATTTGTCAATCGCTTCCAAAACAACTTTATAATGGTATCACATTTGTACAGACTTTGCAATTATATGCTGTAAACTCTTACCATTGGATATTTACAACTACAAAAGCGAGGCTTGGATCGCAAGGTCCTAGCCTCTTTTCAATTCATTTTCTTATTTCTTTTGACCATAATAAGCATTTGGTCCATGCTTACGTTGGTAGTGTTTTTCTAGGATGTACTGGGGAGCAGGTTCAACCCTTGGATTGATTTGCTCTGTGAAGCGATTCATCTTAGATACTTCCTCTAGTACAACAGAGTGATAGACAGCATTCTCTGGATTCTTGCCCCAAGTGAACGGTCCATGATTACGTACAACAATTCCTGGAACTTCAACTGGGTTAAGACCACGACGTTCAAACTCTTCCACGATGACCAGACCAGTATCTTTTTCATAGGCTACTTCTACTTCATCCTTGGTCAAACTACGGGCGCAAGGGATTGAACCGTAGAAATAATCCGCATGAGTTGTTCCGTAGAAAGGAATATCACGACCTGCCTGAGCCCAACCAACAGCTTCTGTCGAATGGGTATGGACCACACTAGCAATCTCTGGCCAAGCCTTATATAACTGCACATGAGTTGGAAGGTCCGAAGATGGTCTTAAATCTCCTTCTAGAACCTTTCCATCTAGGTCAGTCACCACCATGTTTTCAGGGGTCAATTCGTCATAATCTACGCCTGATGGTTTGATAACAATGACACCGAGTTCGCGATTGACTTCAGATACATTACCCCAGGTAAATTTGACAAGTCCATGTTTTGGCAATGATTGATTGGCATCACAGACTCGTTTACGCATAGCATTGATTACTTGATTCATCTTACATCAAACCTGCTTTCTTAATTAGTGGGTAGAGAAAGGCTTGGGCCTCTTGAATGGCTGCGCGTGTTTCTTCTACAGTTTCACAATTTTCAGACCACATTTCGATTAGGAAAGGTCCATTATAATTGGTTTGCTTTAAAATATCGAAAGCTTCTTCCCATTTGACACAACCTTGCCCAAAAGGTACATCTCGGAATTGGCCCTTTGAACTTTCTGTCACTGCATAAGTATCCTTGAGATGGAGAGCTGCAATAGCATGATGGCCGAGATAAAACTCACTGTAGACATCATTATGCCATGCAGACACATTCCCAATATCTGGATAGACAAAGAGGTAGGGAGAGTCAATCTCTTTCTCTACAGCCAAGTATTTTTCGATGCTATTGATGAAAGGATCATCCATAATTTCAATAGCAAGTACCACCTGAGCTTCTTCAGCCCAGTCACAAGCTTTTCTCAAATTTTTGATAAAACGTTGGCGTGTCTGGGGGGACTTTTCCTCATAGTAAACGTCGTAACCAGCTAGTTGAATAGTACGAACTCCTAAGTCTTGGGCTAGTTCGATACATTTTTTCATGAGTTCCAGAGATTTTTCCTCTAAAATTGGATCATTTGATCCCAATGGGTAGCGACGATGACCTGAAAAACAGATAGAAGGAATACGAACACCAGTTTCATAGATCGCTTTGACAACTTCCAAGCGTTCTTCCTTGCTCCAGTCCAGTCTTGCTAAACGCTCGTCACGTTCATCAATAGACATCTCGACAAAATCAAAGCCTAACTCCTTGGCAAAATTTAAACGTTCTAGCCAAGTAAAGTGTGTCGGGGTTGCCTTTTCATAAATTCCAATTGGACGTGCCATGGTTTACCCCCAAATTCGTTTGATTTCATCCTTGAAGGCACGCGCTGCTCCTGCTGGATCCGCAGCCTCTGTAATTCCACGACCTGCGATAAAGGTAAAGACATCAACGCCTTCAAAGAGTTTGAGAGTATCTACATCTAGACCACCTGTTACAGAAACTCGGAAGCCCATGTCAATGAGTTTTTTAACCTTATTAAGGTCTTTTTCACCCCAAGTTTCACCAGCAAGAAGGGCATCACGAGATTGGTGATAGATAGCTTGTGAGATACCTGCATCTAGCCAAAGCTGAGCTTGTTCAAAAGTCCAATCACCATAAAGCTCGATCTGGATTTCGCCTCGGTCCCCACGTTCAGCCTTGATAGCCTTTAGAGCTGCTTTCATAGTAGGGATGGTTGCACAACAGATACAAGTCATCCAATCTGCCCCACGAACGGCATTATTTTTGGCAACTGTTCCACCAGCATCGGCACATTTTGTGTCTGCCACAATAATCTTATCTGGGAAAAGGCTGCGCAAAACTTCAACCAGTTCACTTCCAACTTGAAGCAAGCAAACAGTTCCAGCTTCGATAATATCTACTTCATGACCAACAGAAACAGCTGCTTTAATCGCGCCTTGCAAGTCTGAATGGTCTAATGCAACTTGTAAATTAGGTATTCTTTTTGTCATCTCTTTATTCCTCTTTCTAACTTTCCAAATCCAATCCTTCGAGATAAGGGCTATCCTTAGATTCTTCAATCATCGCCAAGACATCTTCTTTAGTCTGGCAAGCCTGTAAACGTGCAATAGAATCTTCTAATTCAAATAAGGCAATGATCTGTGGAATGGCTACACTTGTGTGAATTTTTGAACTTGTTGCTGCTAGTGCCAACAAAACTGAGACCTCTTTCCCATCTGAAAATACAACCGGATTTTGTAAGGTAATCAATGAAAAGGCATCTCTTTGCACTCCAGCTTCAGGTCTAGCATGGGGCATAGCCATACCTGGCATCAAGATATAGTAAGGGCCATACTCTTCAGTCGATTCGATAATAGCATCGTAATACTCTGGCAAAATTGCTCCACTATCAATCAAGGGATCTACTGCTACCTTGACTGCTTCTTTCCAGTCTTTAGCTTCTAAACCCAGTCGGATCGAGTCGTTTTCAATTAAAGCTTGTTTTAAATTCATATCTGCCTCCTTTATTTAAAGAGGGAGAAGGACAGAAACGATGACTATCAGTTTCTGTCCAGCCCCCTCCAACCTTTTACTGTAGTGCTTGACTGAGTTTTTCAGTGATTTCTTTATCATCCATCAAGTTGTCAAGGCCAATTAACTTCCCATTAGTCCGACCTTCCAATTCTTGGATCAAATGAAGAGAAGCGATTACGATGTCATAGCCTGCTGCTAAACCTTTAGCTTCACCGACACTGCATGAATTGACTGTAAAATCTGTTTGATTAAGCTTGCGGAGGGCATTTTCAACCTTCATCTTGATAACCATAGATGAACCCATTCCATTTCCGCACGCTGCTAATACTTTAACCATTTTATTTCTCCTTTTCTAGACACTAAGCTTCTTCTTGAACTTCACCCTTGTAGTATTTTTCTTTATCTTTTGCTTTGGCAAATTGAAGTTGAGGAATAACAAGCAAGAAGAGACATACAAGTACATAACCAACAATACCGAGGTATTTGAAGATGTATCCAAATCCAAGCCATGGGAATTCAAAGTCAATGTTTCCATGGTAACCACCATAAGATGCCAAATCAAGAAGGGCTACACAGAGAGCTCCTAGAGCAACTTGGAGGACACCTGAGATGAAGGACAGGATAACAGCTGCTTTCCAGCCACCACGTTTATCAGCGTAGACTGCAATTGCTGCGTTATCAAAGAACACTGGTACAAATCCTGTAATAATAAGGATAGGGCTTTTAAAGACGATGAGCAAGACAATTGTAATCAATTGACCAATCAAACCAAAGGCAAATCCAGACAAAACAGCGTTTGGAGAACCAAATCCATAAGAAGCTGCAACGTCAACCGCTGGGAATGAACCTGGCAACAATTTGTTTGAAATACCTTGGAAGGCGTTTGTCAACTCAGATACGAACATGCGGACACCTTGCATCAAAACGAACAAGTAAACTGAGAAGGTGAAGGCTGTTTGGATAATGTACATAAAGAAATCTTGTTTAGCAGGATTGAATAGAGTTCCTGAAGTGATGACTTCTTTGTTAGACATAATGTCTGGACCCAAGATTAAAAGAATGGCTCCGAAGAATACGAGCATCAAGGTAGCAGATGCAACAACTGTATCGTGGAAAATTGAGAGGAATTTAGGCAATTTAAGATTGTCTAGACTTTCTTCTTTCTTACCAAAGCGTCCTGCCACTTTATCTACAAACCAGATTGCAAATTGTTGTTGGTGACCAATCGCAAATCCGCCACCACCAGTCAAGCGTTGAGTTGCCTCAACAGTCATATTTGAACTAACTGCCCAGTAAAGGCCACAGATGATACCGATAGCTGCTGTACCATAAGCATTGCGCAATTGTGGAACTAAGAATAGAACCATAAGAGATACAGTCGCAGCTTGTTGTACCATGATGTGACCAGTAATAAAGAGGGTTCTTACTTTCGTGATCTTGCGTAGAGCTACAAGCAAGATATTTACTCCAAAACCGATCAATAGAGCTGTAGTTGCAGTTCCAACGAAATCTGGAAACTCTGCTGCAATTTTGTTGTTTGCTGCAGCAAGTCCAAAGTAAGGGTCAATAACCGCTGCACCGATTTGGAATTTGTAGTTAAGGGCTGCCAAGATTGGACGGAAGGTTGTAACCAAACCACCAGCACCCACGTTGAGCAACATATACCCTACTGTTGCTTTAACGAAACCTGAGAAAACGTCATGAGCAGGTTTTTTCAAAAGTGCATATCCTATTAGCACCAATAAACCTACGAAAAATGCGGGATTCTGCAAAATATTGCTAGAAAACCAATTTAGAACACTTGAAATGACTTCCATAATTGTTCTCCTTTTGAATTGTTTTTGTAAGTTTATTATATAATTTGAAAACGGAAACAAAAAGACCAAGAATTACACAGCGGACTGTTCACTCTTGGACTGTATGATTTATAATATTTTACGGATTATCTGATTTTCTTGTAGCTAGATAAAATGGAAGAATTTTGTCATAAGATTTCAGTAGAGCTTTTACGATTTCTTCTTCAGATGAATTTGCAGTCACCGGAACATCTGCCTTCACTAAAACTTTGCGGACTTCCTGATAGGCGATTTTTTCTTTTAAAACTTGGCGATTTTCCTCAGTAGCCTCCATCTTTTGACTTTCTCCATCTGAGTAGACTAGATAGTAAATCCCTTCTACCACTGGAACTTCTAAGACCTTGGCTTGTTTGTCTAATGTTCGCTCATCCTTCTTACGTTCAATAAAACTCACTTCTAGTGAAACTCCAAAATCAGAAGGGCTTCCATACAAACGAAGGGCCAACATAGGCTCAACCTCCCTTATCTAGCAAAAGAGAGTGGGACAGAAATCGGTAATTCGTTAGAATTCGATCTCGTCGTCCCACCTCCGCACAGTTGAGTAGGGCTGTAAAAGCTGATGAAATCAGCTTAGTAGAGCCCCCTCAACCACTGCGTCTTGCTCGACAATCCATAGACAATTGAGAGGCTAGGAATTTTGTCCCAGCCTCTTCTATTTTATTCTGTATCCACGACAACGTAACGATTTGGTTCATCACCTTCTGAATAACTAGTGACACCTTCCATACGTGAGATGATACGATGGATAATTTTACGTTCGCTACTAGACATTGGATCAGTCACCTGACTACGTCCCTCTTCTAAGACACGTGTAGCTAATTTTTGTGCATAACTCTGTAACACTTCTGCACGATGTTCTACATAATCATTCACGTTGATAGTAATGTAGAAAGTTTTTGAATAACGATTGTAGAGGTAGTTTTGTGCCAAAAGTTGAAGGGATTTCAAAACCTTACCATGGTAACCAATGATACGGCCTGGCTCATTTGTATCAATTTGCATATTGATCGAACGACGATTAGAGGTGCTAGAAATAGTTCCCTCAACATCCATATCATCAATAATCGCCTGGACGTAGCTAGTGACCTCTTCGACAACCTTTTCTGTATCATAAGTTGGCTCGACTTTTAAACCAAGATTTTCTAATTCACTGTCTTTTTCAGCATCAACTTCATCTTGAGTTTCTTCAGGTTGCAATTCCTTTAAAACTTCAATATGCCCTGTTTCTTCTAAAATCGTGCTAGCTTCTTTATCATTCTTAAGAATTTCAGCCTTGACTTCTTCAGAAATTTCTTGGCCTTCTTCTTCAATTTTCTTGATAGCTGCAACTACATGTCCCAAATCAACTGTCGCTTCGCTGACTGTTTTAACTGGATCATTTTGATCATTAATTTCTTTTGGAACACCTTTGATGGCTTGCTGATTTGCCTTTACAACGGTTGTCTCACTGATTGCTTCGATATCAACTTGAGCTGGTTTTTTACCAAAAAGCCCAAAAAATCCTTTTTTCTCTCTCGAAACAACTTTGATATGAGCCTTCATTCTTGGAATATTTAATTCATTCAATCCATTTTGGATTGCTTCTTCAACTGTTGAACCTGTAAATAATACCATTATCAGATTTCTCCTTACTTTTTCTTTTTCTGTGCTTTCTTTAGAGCTTTTCTTTTCTTAACTTCTAAATCCTTCTTAGCTTGTACATCTGCTTCACGCTCTGCAATGATTTTGAAGGGATTGTTCAAAAGGTAGGTTTGCAATACTTGATAAGCATTTGAAACCGCCCAGTAAAGAGCGACACCGCTTGGAGCAGATATTGCAAACAAGAAGATGATAACAGGCATTCCATACATCATACCCGTCATGGCACCATTTTTCTCAGGCAAAGCTTTATTTGAAAGCCAGCTACTGAGGAAGGTAAATAGGGCAGCTAAAATAGGTAATACAAAAGTTGTATCAGCTCCACCTAGATTGAACCACAAGAAATGGCCTGTCTTCAAAAAATCTACGTTCGATAAAGCCTGGAACAGAGCCAAAAGAATCGGCATCTGAATCAATAGTGGCCAGAATGATGCAGATTGTTTAATACCTAATTCTTTAAATAGTTTACGTGTTTCCTGATCTAGCTTAGTGCGACTTTCCATATCGCGACCTGGATAACGTTCGCGCAGTTCTTTTATGCGAGGTTGCGCTTCTTGCATTTTTCTAGATGCTACCATTTGTGTTTGAAAGACTGGTAACAGTATTGTTCTAATCAAGACTGTGAACAGAATAATCCCTAAACCAATGCTGACATCAAATGACAAAAATCGAATAATTTCAGCAAAAAAATAAACAAGTTTACTCCAAAAGTCTGCAGAATCTGCAGACACTTCACTAGTTGAACAAGCAGTCATTACCAACAAGGACAAACCTAACAAACTAGTCAATTGTAATTTCTTCTTCACTCTCATTTCCTTCCTGGTAAATCTTTGCTAATCTCAAAACATGAAGTAAGTTTTTTTCAATTTCTGCATATTCTAATAGTTCAACGCCTTTTCGAGCAATTACAACAAAATCGACATTATCAACAAGTTGATTACTATTTTGAATGAGAACATGCCGGATTCTTCTCTTGATTTGGTTTCTTGTCACAGCATTTCCTAATTTTTTACTGACTGATAAACCTACTCGAAAATGTGTTTCATTGTTTTCTAATCGATAAATAACAAATTTTCGATTAGCTACACTTGCTCCCTTTTTAAATATGGCGTCGAAATCTTTCTCTTTTTTTACACGAAAGCTTTTTCTCAAAAATTCTACTCCATCTAATAAAACTAATACTATTATACCATAAATTTTCAAAAAGCCAATCATGGCAAGGTTTTAGGCTGGTTTGACTTCGAAAAAAGTAGCCATTCTTAAAAAATTTGACCAGAATCAATGAAATTTTACTAGTTTTTTTAAAGAATACAAAACAAAAGCCACTCTTACGAGCGACTTTTGTAGGAGATTATTATGAAAAAGTTTAGGATTTCTATTACATAAAGTTAGGAGGTCTTTATTTAATGATTAGAGTATACACACCTATCCTTAAATTGAACTTAAATCATTTTATTTTTTTATTAATTTTTAAAACTATGAATTGGAGCTGGAATCTGTCCTCCACGAGCAATGAAATCAGCCGAAGAAGCTCCATTGACTTTCATAACTGGGGCAGTTCCTAGCAAGCCACCAAACTCAATCATATCGCCTTCTTTACCCTTTGGAATGATACGGACAGCTGTGGTTTTCATATTGATAACACCAATTGCTGCCTCATCCGCGATCATAGCCGCAATGGTTTCGGCAGGTGTATCTTCAGGAATCGCAATCATATCCAAACCTACTGAACAGATAGCTGTCATAGCTTCTAGTTTTTCTAAATTTAGAGAACCATTTTGCACCGCAGCAATCATCCCCTCATCCTCAGAAACTGGAATAAAAGCACCTGATAGTCCACCAACCTGATTGCAGGCCATCACTCCACCCTTTTTCACCTGATCATTTAAAAGAGCTAAAGCAGCAGTCGTTCCATGGGTTCCAACTGTTTCCAGTCCCATTTCCTCGAGGACACGAGCCACAGAATCTCCAACTGCTGGAGTCGGAGCTAAACTTAGATCAACAATACCAAAATCAACACCTAGTCTTTCACTAGCCATCTGTCCAACTAATTGACCAATCCGGGTAATCTTGAAAGCTGTTTTCTTAACAGTCTCTGCCACTACATCAAAGCTTTGCCCACGAACTTTTTCTAAGGCACGTTTAACTACACCAGGACCTGACACACCAACATTAATAATAACATCAGCTTCGCCAACTCCATGAAAAGCTCCTGCCATAAAGGGATTGTCTTCAACTGCATTGGCAAAAACGACTAATTTCGCAGCACCCATATCGGAAAGACTAGCAGTTTCCTTAATGATTCGTCCCATATCGGCAACTGCGGTCATATTGATTCCTGACTTGGTTGAGCCGATATTGACAGACGAGCACACTTTGTCTGTCTCAGCTAAAGCATGCGGAATCGAATTGATGAGGATTTCATCACCTTTTTGGTAGCCTTTCTGTACTAATGCAGAAAAACCACCGATAAAGTCAACACCAATTTTTTTAGCTGCTCTATCCAAAGCTTTGGCTAACGGTACATAGTCTGTTGCATCTGTAGCAGCACCAATTAGGGAGATTGGTGTTACTGATACACGTTTATTGACAATGGGTATACCTAACTCAGCAGAGATTTCATCACCGACAGCAACTAAATTCGCCGCCTTAGTAGTAATTTTTTCATATATTTTATCTGCAGCCTTATCAATATCTGGATCAATACAATCAAGTAGAGAGATTCCCATGGTAATAGTTCTGATATCAAAATTCTGCTCCTCAATCATTGCGATTGTTTCGGTAACTTGTCTAATATCCATAAACACCTCCTAGATATTATACATAGCATCAAAAATTGCAGCACTTTGAATATTAATTTTAACATTCAAGGTCTGACCAAAGGCTTCGAATTCTTTTCTTAAATAGGTAAAATCTTGCTTTTCATCACTGGACACTACAGCCATCATCGTAAAAAACTCGTCTAAAACAGTCTGTGAGATATCATCAATATTTAACCCTAATTCAGCAATCTTAGTTGCAACAGCTGCAACAATACCCGTCTTATCTTTACCAACAACAGTTATAATAGCTTTCATATCAGCCCTCCATAGTTAAAATCATAGAAAAACAGTCTAACTTCATTTTTCTTTTTTCTCAGTATAGCACATTTGCAATAAAAAAACTAAAAAACGCCTGCTTACGAAATTGTTCTTAAAAGAAAAACAATTTCGTAAACAAGCGTCTACCCGATCATCTTATGATGAGTGTTCCCGCTAGGACAAAAGTCCTAGCGGTAGACCAGAGCTAGACTAAGAGCACAAGGCTCCATCATCATAACACTCAACAAAATTGATGATTTTATACTAATTCGATGATCGCCATTGGCGCTGCATCACCACGACGTGGTTCAGTTTTAAGGATACGAGTGTATCCACCGTTACGGTCTGCGTAACGAGGTGCGATTTCTGAGAACAATTTTTGAAGTGCTGTAGTAGAAGTATACTTATCAGTTGCTTCATCATAGTTTTCAGATGCGATTTCATTACGTACGAAAGCAGCAGCTTGACGACGTGCATGCAAATCACCACGTTTACCTAGAGTAATCATTTTTTCAACAGTTTTACGGATTTCTTTAGCACGAGCTTCAGTTGTCACGATTGATTCGTTGATCAAAAGGTCAGTTGTCAAATCGCGAAGCATTGCTTTACGTTGTGAGCTAGTGCGTCCTAGTTTACGGTAAGCCATGTATTCCTCCTTTATTTATCTTTTAATCCAAGACCCAAATCAATGAGTTTGAGTTTCACTTCTTCCAAACTCTTGCGTCCAAGATTTCTTACTTTCATCATCTCAGCTTCAGATTTTTCTGTCAAGTCATGCACAGTATTGATACCAGCGCGTTTCAAACAGTTATATGAGCGTACAGACAAGTCAAGTTCCTCAATCGTACGTTCCAAAATACGGTCGTCCGATTCAGTATCAGCTTCTTTCATCACTTCTGCAGTTTTAGCAATCTCTGTAAGATTTGTAAACAAATCAAGATGTTCTGTCAAAATGCGTGCTGAAAGCCCTAAAGCATCTTCCGGAATAATAGTTCCATTTGTCAAGATTTCAAGGGTTAATTTATCGAAACCATCATTGCTTCCTACACGAGCAGGTTCAACTTGATAGTTAACTTTTGTGACTGGTGTATAAATAGAATCTACAGCAAGTGTTCCAACTGGAGCATTATCTTTCTTGTTTTCATCAGCAGGTACATATCCACGACCACTGTTTACAGTCATAGTCGCTTTAAATGAAGCACCTTCTCCGATCGTGAAAAGATAATGATCTGGATTTACGATTTCGATATCACTGTCAGTCAAAATGTCTCCAGCTGTAACTTCAGCAGGACCTTCAACATCTAGTTCAATAGTCTTTTCGTCTTTTACATATGATTTAACTGCAATACCTTTAATGTTCAGAATGATTTGCATCACATCTTCACGAACACCAGGGATTGTATCAAACTCATGTAATACTCCATCAATATCGATAGATGTAACAGCTGCTCCTGGAAGAGAAGCAAGAAGTACACGACGAAGAGAGTTACCAAGTGTTGTACCGTATCCACGTTCTAGTGGTTCGATGACAAACTTGCCATAATCTTTATTTTCATCAATTTTTGTTATATTTGGTTTTTCAAACTCGATCATTTAGTTACTCCCTCTTAAACGAAAAGCAGTGTAAAGGTAATGATTATACACGGCGACGTTTTGGAGGACGAGCACCATTGTGTGGCACTGGAGTCACATCACGAATTGCTGTTACTTCAAGACCAGCGGCAGCAAGAGCACGAATAGCTGACTCACGACCAGAACCTGGACCTTTTACAGTAACTTCAACTGATTTAAGACCGTGTTCTTGTGCAGATTTAGCAGCAGCTTCTGAAGCCATTTGAGCAGCAAATGGTGTAGATTTACGAGAACCTTTGAAACCAAGAGCACCAGCTGATGACCAAGCGATTGCATTACCATGCACATCAGTAATCATAACAATAGTGTTATTAAATGTAGCGTGAATATGAGCAATACCAGATTCGATATTCTTTTTCACACGACGTTTACGTGTTGGTTTAGCCAAGACTTTTACCTCCTATATTATTTTTTCTTACCAGCAATCGCAACAGCTTTACCTTTACGAGTGCGAGCGTTGTTTTTAGTGTTTTGTCCACGGACAGGAAGTCCACGACGGTGACGGATACCACGGTATGAACCGATTTCCATCAAACGTTTGATGTTCAAGTTCACTTCACGACGAAGGTCACCTTCAACTTTAATTGCATCCACTTCACGACGGATAGCATCTTCTTGATCTGATGTAAGGTCACGAACACGAATATCTTCTGAAACTCCAGCAGCTGCCAAAATCTTTTGAGATGTTGCAAGTCCGATACCATAGACATAAGTCAATGAGATAACTACGCGTTTGTCATTTGGAATATCAACTCCAGCAATACGAGCCATGTTTTCTCCTTTCTATCTTATCCTTGACGTTGTTTGTGTTTTGGATTTGCTGGGCAAATTACCATAACACGACCATTACGACGAATTACTTTACAGTATTCGCAAATTGGTTTGACCGATGGTCTTACTTTCATTTCTTATCCCTCCAAGTTTTTCGATTATTTAAAGCGGTAAGTGATACGTCCACGTGTCAAGTCATATGGACTCATTTCAACAGTAACACGATCTCCCGCTAAAATACGAATATAGTTTTTACGAATTTTACCAGAAACTGTTGCTAAAATCTGATGTCCATTTTCAAGTTCAACCGTAAACATTGCATTCGGCATCGTATCGACTACTTTGCCTTCAACTTCAATCACATCGTCTTTTGCCACGCAAAAGTACCTCCCTAAATTTCGATTTGATGTCTCTAGACACAGAGACAACAATTATAAGTCAGACTAACTCAGTATAACATTTGTCAAGACATTTTGCAAGCCTGAAAAACGCTTTTATTTCAAATTTGTCAATACCTTTTCGATATCTTTAAAGACATCATTGATATCTTGGTTGCCTTCGATATCATGTACTAGACCTTTAGCACGATAGTGAGCAATGATTGGTTCGCCTTGAGCAATATTAACATCCAAACGACGTTTTACTGTCTCAGGTTTATCATCTTCACGTTGGTAGTAATCTTCCTCTTTGTAATCAACTGGTGGGTTGAATACTTTATGGAAAGTTTCGCCAGTTTCACGGTGAATGATACGACCACTCAAACGTTCAAGTAGGCAAGATGGGTCTACTTCGATGTTGATAACACCTTCAAGTTTAATTCCAAGTTCAGCCAATGTTTTATCTAAGGCATGAGCTTGCTCAATTGTACGTGGGTATCCATCCAACAAGAAACCAGTTTCTTTAATATCATCTTGAGAAAGACGTTCTTTAACAATTCCATTTGTAACTTCATCTGGAACCAATTCGCCTTTATCGATATAAGACTTAGCTAATACACCCATTTCAGTTTGGTTAGCCATTGCTGCACGGAACATGTCACCAGTTGAGATGTGGGCAACGTGAAACTGTTCAACAATTTTCGCTGCTTGTGTCCCTTTACCTGCACCAGGTAAACCCATAATCAAAAGATTCATGATTCAAACTCCTTTTTTGTATTTAAATAGAAGCAAAAATTCATTTCAACTCCTATTTAAAAACAAAATAGAAGAGAGGAGATAAAAATCTGACAATGTCTTTGATTTTTACACTCCACTCTCTGAGCAATAGTGAATTTTATTTTCTATTACAATTATTCTGTTGTATCTAAGAAACCAACATACTTACGTTTCAATAGATAACCTTCCAATTGTTTAATTCCTTCGATACCTGTAGAGATAATGATTAGCAAACTTGTTCCCCCAAAAGCGACAACTTCTGAAAGACCAAATAAATCTTTAGCTACAATAGGTAGAATAGAAATCACACCTAGGAAGATTGATCCGACTGTTGCGAGACGACGAAGAAGTTTTGACATATATTCTTCAGTCCCTTTACCAGGACGGACTCCATGGATGTAAGCTCCACTCTTTTGTAAATTTTCTGCTGCTTTCTCTGGATTGATCTGTACAAATGTATAGAAGAATGTAAAGAGAATAATCAACAGAGCATACAAAGCAACACCTGTCGGAGTTGAAGTAGATACCAACTCTTGAGCTGTTTTAACCCACTCCCAATTAAGACCAGACGCACTTACAAATTGTAAGATTGCAGCTGGTGCTGCTGTAATGGAGCTAGCAAAGATAACAGGAATAACCCCAGCAGGGTTAATTTTCAAAGGAAGATAGGAACTTGATGGTGCACCTTGGGCTATCTTTGTATACTGAATTGGAATTTTATATTTAGCTTGTTCAACATAAGTTGTAAAGTAAACAATCAACAAAACAGCGATGATTAAAATAGCGACAAAAATGAGAGACGATGTCAAACGACTACTTGGTACATTGACAAAATAATCTACATAAATGCCTTTAATCATGTCAGGAATTGAAGCGACAATCCCTGCAAAGATAATCATTGAAACACCATTACCATATCCCTTATCTGTGATTTGCTCTCCCAACCAGGTTACAATCATGCTTCCTGCTGTTAAGATTCCTCCAATCACAAGGAAAACTTGTGGTGTAAGTGGTACAGTCAAAAGTTTAGCTCCAGACAGAGCGTTAAAACCAGCAGTAATACCGACTGATTGAACAAATGCAAGCACTAGTGCAATGTATCGAGTTGCTTGGTTTAACTTTCTACGACCAACTTCCCCTTGTTTGCCCCACTCCACAAACTTTGGTAATAAATCCATTTGCAAGAGTTGGACGACGATAGAGGCTGTAATGTAAGGGCTAACTCCAAGAGCAAAAACTGAAAAGTTTTTCATGGCATTCCCTGACACCAAGCTCAACATATTCAAGAAGGATAGTCCACTCAAAACGTTCAAGCTATTTGCATTTACCCACGGTACAGTGATACTAGTACCAATACGAAAAACAAATACGATAAAAATTGTGAATAAAATCTTTGATCGAACCTGCTTAACTTTGAGTGCTTCTCTCAATAATTTAAAAAACATAGGTCACCTCACTTAGATGACTTCAACTGAACCACCTTTAGCAGTGATAGCTTCTTCAGCTGATTTAGAGAATTTAGCAGCTTTAACAGTCAACTTCTTAGTCAACTCACCGTTACCAAGAATCTTGATACCTGATTTTTCAGATTTAACAATTCCTGATTCTACAAGTACCACTGGAGTTACTTCAGCACCATCATCAAAGGCGTTCAATTGGTCAAGGTTAACAATCGCATACTCTTTAGCGTTGATGTTAGTAAATCCACGTTTTGGAAGACGACGGAACAATGGAGTTTGTCCACCTTCAAAACCAAGGCGTACTCCGCCACCGCTACGAGCTTTTTGACCTTTTTGACCACGACCAGATGTTTTACCGTTACCTGATGAAGTACCACGACCAACACGGTTACGAGTTTTACGAGAACCTTCTGCAGGTTTCAATTCATGAAGTTTCATTATATATTTTCTCCTCTTTTGTAAAATGCTAGCGCCGATAAGAGAGAAAAGGTTGTCTCTCCTATCAACTCGCCTATACTGAGTCATCTAAGATGACTATATCTAGTTTTAGGGGATGGTCTTATGCACATCCCCTAAAATTTTATTAGTTTACTTCTTCAACTGTTACCAAGTGAGATACTGCAGTGATCATACCACGGATAGCAGCGTTATCTTCTTTAATAACAGAGCTGTTCAATTTGCCAAGTCCAAGTGCTACAACAGTTTTACGTTGTGATGGAATGCGTCCGATTGGAGACTTAGTCAAAGTAATTTTAATTTGAGCCATTTTATCCCCTTTCTTATGCCAAATCAGAAACTGAAATACCACGAAGGGCAGCAACTTCTTCAGCGCGTTTCAATTGTTTCAAACCTTCAACAGTTGCACGAACAATGTTGATTGGAGTGTTAGAGCCAAGTGATTTAGATGTAATATCAGCAACACCTGCCAATTCCACAACGGCACGAACTGCACCACCTGCGGCAACTCCAGAACCTTCTACAGCTGGTTTCAACAATACTTTAGCTCCACCGAATTCTGAAAGAACTTCATGTGGGATTGTTGTTCCAACCATAGGAACTTCGATCAAGTTTTTCTTAGCATCTTCTACTGCTTTGCGGATTGCTTCTGGAACTTCTTGAGCTTTACCAGTACCAAATCCTACACGACCATTGCGGTCACCAACAACTACAAGAGCTGCGAAACGAAGACGACGTCCACCTTTAACAACTTTTGTAACACGGTTAACAGCAACTACGCGTTCTTCAAGTTCTACTGCATTGTCTTTAAATGCCATTTTCTAGTGTCCTCCTATTAGAATTTCAATCCGTTTTCACGAGCTGCATCAGCCAAAGCTTTCACACGTCCGTGATATAGATATCCACCGCGGTCGAACACCACTTCTGAAATACCTTTAGCACTTGCACGTTCTGCAACGAGTTTACCGACAGCAACGGCTTGTTCAGTTTTAGTTCCTTTTGAAACTTCTTTGTCAAGAGTTGAAGCACTTGCGAGCGTTACACCCGCTACGTCATCAATCACTTGAGCGTAGATGCCTGTATTAGAACGGAATACGTTCAAACGTGGGCGATCAGCAGTTCCAGAGAGTTTTCCGCGAACGCGACGGTGGCGTTTTTGGCGGAGTTTGTTTTTATCTGGTTTAGAAATCACAGTTTTCACCTCTTTAATTTTAAATCGTGTGCTATGCACAAAGTTGGTAATGAGGTTGGTGGTTGACATTCAACCACTCAACATTATTTACCAGTTTTACCTTCTTTAAGACGAACATATTCGCCAACGTAACGGATACCTTTACCTTTATATGGTTCTGGTGAACGAAGGCTACGTACGTAAGCAGCTGTTTGACCAACTACTTCTTTTGAAATTCCGCTGATAACGATAGTCGTTGGGTTTGGAAGTTCAAAAGTAATTCCTTCTGGAGCTTCAACTTCGTCTGGATGTGATTTACCAACAGCCAAGACAAGTTTGTTTCCTTGAAGTTGTGCACGGTAACCAACCCCACGCATTTCAAGTTGTTTCTTGAATCCTTCTGAAACACCAATAACCATGTTGTTCAAAAGGGCACGAGTAGTTCCGTGGATTGTTTTCATTTCTTTTGAATCGTTTGGACGGTGAAGAGTTACTTCAGTACCTTCCACACGGATTTCAATATCTTTTGAGAACTCACGAGTAAGTTCTCCCTTAGGTCCTTTTACAGTTACTACGTTGTCATTGTTAGTGAGTTCAACACCAGCAGGCAACACGATAACTTTATTACCAATACGTGACATGTTTTTATTCTCCTGTTAAATTGTCAGGCCTTTGAAGGCCAGTTTTCACGGGGTTAAATCGATTTCTCGATTTAAAGGAATATTTAGATTTCAATTTCAAAGTGAATCTAGGCATCGTCTCGCAGGCATAACTTTTGGTTAGGCTAGAGACGATAACGAAGAGTCACAAAGAAATTGGGAGCTAAATATTACCAAACGTAAGCGATAACCTCACCACCAACATTCTTTTGGCGAGCTTCTTTATCAGTAAGCAAACCTTCTGAAGTTGAAAGGATAGCAATTCCAAGACCGTTAAGTACTTTTGGAAGATCTTCACGTTTTTTGTAGACACGAAGTCCTGGTTTAGAAACGCGTTTCAAGTTAGTGATAACTCGTTCACCGTTTGCTCCGTATTTAAGGAATACACGGATGATGCCTTGTTTGTCATCTTCAATGATTTCTACGTTCTTAACAAAACCTTCGCGTTTAAGGATTTCAGCAATCCCTTTTTTGATGTTTGATGCAGGTACTTCAAGTACTTCGTGTTTTGCTTGGTTAGCGTTACGAATACGAGTTAGGAAGTCTGCGATTGGGTCAGTCATAACCATTTTATTTTTCTCCTCTTACTAGTAGTTTGCAAGTTGCACTTGCTAGTTAATGATTGAGCTGGGCTCAGATAGTATTGACACATTCAAACAAGATAATCTCATTTGAACACGAGCTACAACCTGGGCAAAAAAGATAGATTTGTCTTGGAGCACCGCTCCTGCACCAAATCTCCTATTTTTGCTAGGGTTGTTGCGCTCTTTGTATCATGATATTACCAAGATGCTTTTGTTACACCAGGGATTTGACCTTTATATGCCAATTCACGGAAGCAAACACGGCAAAGTTTAAACTTGCGGTAAACTGAGTGTGGACGTCCACAACGTTCACAGCGAGTGTATGCTTGAGTAGAGAACTTCGCTGGGCGTTTGTTCTTAGCAATCATAGATTTTTTAGCCATTAGTTATACCTCCTATATTATTTTGCAAAAGGCATTCCAAGGCCTGTAAGCAATGCACGTGACTCTTCGTCAGTGTTAGCAGTAGTAACGATAACGATGTCAAGACCACGAGTTTTGTCAACGTCATCAAAGTTGATTTCTGGGAAAATCAATTGCTCTTTCACACCAAGTGTGTAGTTTCCGCGTCCGTCAAATGATTTTGTTGGAACACCGTGGAAGTCACGTACACGTGGAAGTGATACTGAAACCAATTTATCCAAGAATTCGTACATACGTTCACCACGAAGGGTAACTTTTGCACCGATCGCAACACCTTCACGAAGACGGAAGCCGGCGATAGATTTTTTAGCTTTAGTGATAAGTGGTTTTTGACCTGAGATAAGCGCCAATTCTTCAGCAGCTTTTTCAAGGCTTTTAGCGTTTGATACTGCTTCACCAACACCCATGTTCAAAACGATCTTATCCACTTTAGGAACAGCCATCACTGATGAGTAGTTAAATTGTTCTGTCAAAGCAGGAACTACTTCATTAAGATATTTTTCTTTTAAACGATTTGCCATTATACTTCTCCTTTCCTTCGTGATTAATCAAGCACTTCGCCTGATTTTTTGTTGTAGCGAACTTTTTTACCGTCTACAAATTTGTAACCAACACGACCAGCTACACCATTTTTGTCCAAAACTTGAACGTTTGATACGTGGATAGCTGCTTCCTTCTCGATGATACCACCTTGAGGAAGTTCGTTAGTTGGACGTTGGTGTTTCTTAACAATGTTAACACCTTCAACGATAACTTTGTTTACTTTTGGAAGGGCAGTAAGGACAACAGCTTCTGTTCCCTTATCTTTACCAGCAATTACGCGAACTTTGTCGCCTTTTTTTACAAACATTTTTTTCTCCTTTTATTCTTACGCCCAATGGGCACCCTGGCTAAGCCAGGGGACTGTGTTTGTTTGTTTTTGCTCTGTAAAAATTAAAGCAATCCTTCGTCAGTTTCAACTCACCTAACTTAAGTTATGCTTTCGTCTTACTTCCTAGACTTGTTTTAATTTTATTTGAGCAATCAATTAAAGTACTTCTGGAGCAAGTGACACGATCTTCATGAAGCCACCTTCACGCAATTCACGTGCAACAGGGCCAAAGATACGTGTTCCGCGAGGAGTTTTGTCGTCACGGATGATAACTGCTGCGTTTTCGTCAAATTTGATGTATGAACCATCAGCACGACGAGCACCTGATTTAGTACGAACGATAACTGCTTTAACAACGTCACCTTTTTTAACCGCACCACCAGGAGTAGCTTGTTTTACAGATGCCACAATAACATCACCGATGTTTGCAAATTTACGTCCTGAACCACCAAGAACTTTGATAGTCAAGATTTCGCGAGCACCGCTGTTGTCTGCGACTTTCAAACGAGTTTCTGTTTGAATCATTTCAGTTTTCTCCTTTCAGGTTTGATTAGATGATGACCGCTTCTTCAACAACTTCTACAAGACGGAAGCGTTTTGTAGCTGAAAGCGGGCGAGTTTCCATGATACGTACGATATCGCCTTCTTTGGCAACATTGTTTTCATCATGTGCTTTGTATTTTTTAGAGTAGTTAATACGTTTACCATAGACTGGGTGGTTACGTTTTGTTTCAACTACAACTGTGATTGTCTTGTCCATTTTGTCAGATACAACACGTCCAACAAGAACTTTACGATTATTGCGTTCCATTGAAATTTCTCCTTCCCTAGTCTATTATTTCGCTTCAGATTGAACTGTTTTGATACGAGCGATTTGTTTTTTAACTTCTTTCAAGCGAGCTGTTTGTTCTAATTGACCAGTAGCAGCTTGGAAGCGAAGTTCAAACAATTCTTTTTTCAATTCGTTTTCGCGCTTCGCGAGTTCTTCTTGAGAAAGACCACGAAGTTCTTTAACAAATTCTTTTACTTCATTAAGTTTCATGCCTTCTCCTTATTCCGCTTCACGTTTTACGAATTTACATTTAACTGGCAATTTGTGGCTTGCAAGACGAAGCGCTTCGCGAGCGATCTCTTCAGATACACCAGCAACTTCAAACATTACTTTACCACGTTTAACTGGTGCTACCCAACCTTCAGGTGCCCCTTTACCAGATCCCATACGAACCCCGATAGCTTTAGCTGTGTATGATTTGTGTGGGAAGATTTTAATCCAAACTTTACCACCACGTTTCATGTAACGAGTCATGGCGATACGAGCAGCCTCGATTTGGCGGTTAGTGATCCAGTGGCTAGTTGTAGCTTGAAGACCGTATTCACCGAATGCTACTTCTTTCCCACCTTTAGCTTCACCGCGCATTTTACCACGGAATTCACGACGGTGTTTAACACGTTTAGGTACTAACATTGGTTATTTACCTCCTTTAGTGTTTTTACGAGCTGGAAGAACTTCACCACGGTAGATCCATACTTTAACACCAAGTTTACCGTATGTAGTGTCTGCTTCTTCCCAAGCGTAATCGATATCTGCACGAAGTGTGTGAAGTGGAACAGTTCCTTCAGAGTATCCTTCAGCACGGGCGATATCTGCACCGTTCAAACGACCTGATACTTGAGTTTTAATTCCTTTAGCTCCAGCACGCATAGCACGTTGGATTGCTTGTTTTTGTGCACGACGGAAAGCAACACGTTGCTCCAATTGACGAGCAATACCTTCACCAACAAGGTGAGCATCCAAATCAGGTTGTTTGATTTCGATGATGTTGATGTGTACTTGTTTACCAGTCAATTTGTTAAGTTTTGCACGGAGTGCATCAACGTTAGCACCACCTTTACCGATAACCATACCTGGTTTAGCAGTGTGAAGTGAAACGTTAACTTTGTTTACTGCGCGTTCAATTTCAATAGTTGAAACTGCTGCGTCAGCAAGTTCTTTTTGAACGAATTTACGGATTGCAAGATCTTCATGAAGGTAATCCGCGTATTCTTTTTCAGCATACCATTTGGCATCCCAATCACGGATGATGCCGACACGCATACCAATTGGATGTACTTTTTGACCCACGATTTTACCTCCTTATTTTTCTGCAACAGCTACAGTGATGTGAGCTGTACGTTTGTTGATTGGCGAAGCTGAACCTTTCGCACGTGGACGGAAACGTTTCATAGTTGGTCCTTCGTTTGCGAATGCTTCAGATACTACCAAGTTAGCTTTATCCAAACCAAAGTTGTTTTCAGCGTTAGCTACAGCTGAGTTCAAAACTTTCAAGATGATTTCAGCAGCTTTGTTTGGAGTGAATGTCAAAATTGCGATTGCATCGGCTACGCTTTTACCACGGATGTTGTCAAGAACAAGACGTGATTTACGAGGTGAAACACGTACTGTGCGAGCCATTGCTTTAGCTGAAGTAATTTCTGCCATTTATGTTCTCCTTATTTTCTACGTGTCTTCTTGTCGTCTGCGGCGTGACCTTTGTAAGTACGAGTTGGTGCAAATTCACCAAGCTTGTGACCTACCATGTCTTCTTGGATGTAAACAGGTACGTGTTTACGTCCATCATAAACTGCGATAGTGTAACCAATGAAACTTGGGAAGATCGTTGAACGACGTGACCAAGTTTTGATAACTTTTTTCTTTTCGTCGTTAGCTTGAGCTTCAACTTTTTTCATCAAATGCTCATCGACGAAAGGTCCTTTTTTAAGACTGCGTCCCATTTTTATATTTTCTCCTTTAAATATAGTACCACAGCGGCTTGCGCTCTCAACGAGCGCTACCGAGCTGGCGGATTATCTAGCGCTTAAGCGACTAATTTTAAATTATTTCTCGTTGCGACGACGAACGATAAGTTTGTCAGATTTCGCTTTCTTGTTACGAGTTTTAAGACCAAGAGCAGGTTTGCCCCATGGAGTTGATGGTGCTTTACGACCAACTGGTGCTTTACCTTCACCACCACCGTGTGGGTGATCGTTAGGGTTCATTACAGAACCACGAACTGTTGGGCGGATACCTTTCCAACGGCTACGTCCTGCTTTACCAAGGTTTACAAGCCCATGTTGTTCGTTTCCGACAACACCAACTGTTGCACGACAAGTTCCAAGAATCATACGAACTTCACCTGATTGAAGACGAACAAGAACGTATTTACCTTCTTGACCCAATACTTGAGCAGAAGCTCCAGCAGCACGTACCAATTCTCCACCACGACCTGGTTTCAATTCGATGTTGTGGATCAAAGTACCAACTGGGATGTTAGCAAGTGGAAGAGCGTTTCCGACTTTGATATCTGCTTCTGGACCTGAAACGATACGTTGACCTACTTCAAGACCTTTTGGAGCGATGATGTATGCTTTCACACCGTCAGTGTAGTGTACAAGAGCGATGTTTGCAGAACGGTTTGGATCGTACTCGATAGTTTTAACAACTGCTTCAACGTTGTCTTTGTTACGTTTAAAGTCAACCAAACGGTAGAAACGTTTGTGCCCACCACCTTGGTGACGAACTGTGATACGACCGTTGTTGTTACGACCAGCCTTGCTCTTCAATGCAACAAGCAATGATTTTTCAGGAGTGCTTGTTGTGATTTCAGCGAAATCCAAAGAAGTCATATTACGGCGACCGTTTGTTGTTGGTTTATAAACACGAATTCCCACGATATTTCCTCCTTAGATTATTCAGCTTCAGCTGCAAACAACTCGATTGCTTTTGAATCAGCTGTAAGAGTGATGATAGCTTTTTTAGTTTTGTTAGTAAAACCAGTGTAACGTCCAACACGTTTAGCTTTAGGTTTTACGTTGATTGTGTTAACATTTGCAACTTTAACACCTTCGAAAGCAGCTTCAACAGCTTGCTTGATCAAAAGTTTGTGTGCACGAGTGTCAACTTCAAATACATATTTCCCTGCTTCAAGTTGAGCCATTGAGCTTTCAGTGATAACAGGTTTTTTGATAACATCATACAAATTCATTATGCAAGAACCTCCTCGATTTTAGAGATAGCTGCTTGAGTAACAAGAAGTTTGTCACTATTTGCGATGTCAAGAACACTTGCAGTTGTAGCAGTCGCAACTTTCACGTTTGGAAGGTTACGAGCTGAGAGAGCTGCGAATTCGTTTCCTTCTTCAAGAATAACAAGGACTTTAGAATCGATGCTCAAAGCTGCAAGAACTTTTGCAAATTCAGCAGTTTTTGGAGCTGTAAATTCAAGAGAATCAACGGCTACAAATTTGTTTTCAGCAACTTTTTCTGAGTAAACAGATTTAAGCGCAAGGCGACGAACTTTTTGAGGAAGTTTGTACGCATAGCTACGTGGAGTTGGTCCGAAGACGATTCCACCACCACGCCATTGTGGAGAGCGGATAGAACCTTGACGGGCACGTCCAGTTCCTTTTTGACGCCATGGTTTGCGTCCACCACCTGAAACAGCTGAGCGGTTTTTAACTGCGTGAGTTCCTTGACGAAGGCTAGCACGTTGGCTGATGATCACATCAAACACAACAGATTGGTTTGGTTCGATACCAAAGATTGCATCGTTAAGAACAACTTCGCCCGCTTGTTTACCAGTTTGGTCGAATAATGTTACATTTGCCATTTTGACTGTATTCCCCTTTCCTTATTATTTACCAGCTTTAACTGCTGACTTGATAGTGATAAGAGATTTCTTAGCACCTGGTACGTTACCTTTGATAAGGATAACGTTCTTTTCTGGAACAACTTGTACAACTTCAAGGTTTTGAATTGTTACACGGTCGCCACCCATACGTCCTGCAAGGTTTTTACCTTTGAATACGCGGTTAGGTGCAACAGGTCCCATAGAACCTGGACGACGGTGGTAACGAGAACCGTGAGCCATAGGTCCACGTGATTGTCCGTGGCGTTTGATAACACCTTGGAAACCTTTACCTTTAGAAGTACCAGTTACATCAACAATGTCTCCAGCTGCGAAAGTTTCAACTGTGATTTCAGCACCAACTTCCAAGCCTTCAACGTTTTTGAATTCACGAATGAAGCGCTTAGGAGCCGTGTTAGCTTTTGCTACATGTCCTTTAGCAGGTTTGTTGCTCAATACTTCGCGTTTGTCATCGAAACCAACTTGGATAGCGTTGTAACCATCTGTTTCAACAGTTTTAACTTGAAGAACAACGTTTGGAGTTGCTTCGATAACTGTTACAGGGATCAATTCGCCAGCTTCAGTGAAGATTTGAGTCATTCCCACTTTTTTCCCTAAGATTCCTTTTGTCATGAGAAAATAGTTCCTTTTCTATATTTTTTATTCAAAAAGTTTTTAACGAGCGTTTTTTATGCTCAAGGTTTCAAACTTTAGATTAAAGTTTGATTTCTACGTTTACACCACTTGGAAGATCCAATTTCATCAAAGCGTCAACTGTTTTTTGAGTTGGGTTGATGATGTCGATCAAACGTTTGTGTGTACGCATTTCGAATTGTTCGCGAGAGTCTTTATATTTGTGAGTCGCACGAATAATTGTGTAGAGGCTACGTTCAGTTGGAAGTGGGATTGGACCTGCAACTTCTGCACCTGTGCGAGTAGCTGATTCTACGATTTTAGCAGCCGCTGTGTCAAGCGTACGGTGTTCGTAAGCTTTCAAACGGATACGGATTTTTTTGTTTGCCATCTTTTTCTCCTTTTCGTCTATTTAAGATAATAGGCTAGCTCCACAAGAAAACCGACGCGCGTTGCGTGGCAATGCAACCGAGCGTGTCGCAACCTCTCGCATCAAAGCTAAGGCTGTAATTTACAGCACCATAATAGAATAACACAAAGCCCCTGCGATTGCAAGGGATTTGACAGGATTTTTTTAATTTTTCGAATGAAACTGTTTTCTTATCGCTCCTTAGCTCAAAAAAGCATAAATGAAGAGCAAATTTTTATTTTTTCTTCTATATAATAGATACAGTTTCTGCAATTGTTTTTTTATTATCTCTTCACCTGTTCATAGCTTTCTTTTCCGTCATTAAGCTTGTCCCAAATCATCACTTGCCCACTTTTGAAGGATTTTTGCACATCGATAATTCGTTGATTGGAAGAGCCACGGAATTGAAGCATGAGATTACGCTTGCTTTTATCGTACCTTCCATCAACCAAGATATCAATCAGTGACAAGAGCTCCAGTTTATCAGGTGTCTCCAACATCATCTCTTCCCATGTGTATCCTGTCCAAGACCAAATATCTTTTTCTGGCAATTCTTTACGTATACGTTTCACGAGAGGCAAGAGGATTCCTGTATTTAGGAAGGGTTCTCCTCCTAATAAAGTCAAGCCTTGAACATAGGGTTGGGCTAGGTCTGCCATGATTTGCTCTTCCAACTCTGAGGTATAAGGTATGCCTGCGTTAAAGGACCAGGTCGCTACGTTGTAACAGCCCTCACAGTGAAACATGCAGCCGGCCACATAAAGGGAGTTGCGCACTCCCTCTCCATCGACAAAGTTAAAAGCCTTATAGTCAATGATGCGCCCCTGACTGAGTTCTTCACTCTTCCAATCGCCTGGTTTTGGTGTATTCCATGTCATGCTTTTTACTCCAAGTCTATCCAATAGCGCTCCGTTCCGTTTCGAACATCCTCCAACTCCCCACCATTAGCTAAGATAACAGCTCGACTTGCTGGGTTTTCTGTGCTACAAGTCACCAAAGCTCGTTTAATATTCTTTCCCTTAGCAACTTGTAGACCTTGTCGGAGGGATTCTTTGGCGTAGCCCTTGCCTCTTTCAGATGGACGAATGGAGTAGCCAATATGACCAGCATAATTCAGCAACCCCTCATTCAGTCTCAATCGCAGATTCAAAAATCCTAGAGCACTACCTACATCATCAAATGATACAAATTGAATAGATGGAACACGATTTTCAGGCAAATTTATTCCCATTTCTTTTTGCATATTTGTCTCCAACCACTCTTCATAAACAAAATTCTCAGCATTCCAAAATCCGCCATCGTGGGCTGATTGGCTCTTTTCAAACTCTGCCATCATCTCTAAAACTGTTTCTTTATCTGCCAATCTTGGTCTGCGTAATTCCATATTCTCCTCCCCGCTATAAGAAAAGCGAGAGGTAACTCTCACTTTTTCTTATTTTTGTTTAAAAACTGTTCTCTAAGGCTAGCCACTCGGTCTTTTTTGCTACTTCCACCCTTTGAATGTTTTTCGTGGAACCGTTGAACCAAGGCTTTGCCTTTATCATCTAATTGATATTTTCCCATGCTATTTCTTTCTAATTTCTTACTTCATGTCCTGCCGTTTTAATAGTAGAACCGTTCATATGTTTGACACGCGCAGCAATTTCCTTATGACGCCCATTAACCATCGGACGAGCTTGTGGATTCCCAAGATAACCACAGGTTCGTTTAACCACGTCTACTGTTTTAGGATCGTTATTTCCACAGTTAGGACAAGCAAATCCTCTCTCTGTCGGTTCAAAATCTCCTTCAAAATCACACTTGTAGCAACGGTCAATCGGAGTATTGGTTCCGAGATAACCTACGCGGTCATAAGCATAATCCCAAACAGCTTCCAAAGCCTTTGGATTTTGTTGGAGAACTGGGTACTCGCAGTAGTGGATAAAGCCACCAGATGCACCCGCTTCTGGGTAGACTTTCTCAAAGTCCAATTTTTCAAAAGGTGTTGGATTTTTGCGGACATCATAATGGAAGGAATTTGTGTAGTATTCTTTATCAGTAATGTCTGGAATAGAGCCGAATTTCTCCGTATCCAAGCGACAGAAACGGTCTGTCAAACTTTCAGACGGCGTTGAATAGATAGAGAAATGGTAACCATATTGGTCAGACCATTCTTCTACTCGACGTTTCATATCGCGAATAATATCAAGGGTGAACTCTTTGGCTTCTGGATTATTTTCCCAATGATTACCAAAGAAGACTGTCGCTACCTCGTACAAGCCAATATAGCCCAGAGAAATAGTTGCACGACGATTCTTAAAGAGTTGATCAACACTTTCTTCTTTTCCAAGACGACGTCCGAAGGCTCCATATTGATAAAGAATTGGAGCATTAGCTGGAGTGGCTTCCTTGGTTCTTTCCACACGGTAAACCAAGGCATCTTCCGCGATGTTCATGCGCTCGTTGAAGATTTCCCAGAACTTGTTCATGTCTCCTTCAGACTCAAGAGCGATACGAGGAAGATTGACTGTCACAACTCCTAGGTTCATACGGCCCGAATTGACTTCTACTCCATTTTCATCCTTCCATCCTTGAAGGAATGAACGGCATCCCATCGGAACTTTGAAAGAACCAGTCAACTCGACGATCTTATCATAAGACAAGACATCCGGGTACATGCGCTTAGTTGCACACTCAAGAGCCAACTGCTTGATGTCGTAGTTAGGTGAGCCTTCCTCTAAGTTAAGACCTCTTTTAAGAGTAAAGATGAGTTTAGGGAAGATGGCTGTACGGCGTTCTGAACCAAGCCCCTTGATACGAATGTTCAGGATTGCCTTTTGAATTTCACGTTCAAAACGACTGGTTCCTAGACCGAAACCAAGAGAGGTAAATGGCGTTTGCCCATTTGATGTAAAGAGGGTATTAATCTCGTACTCTAGAGATTGCATGGCATCGTAGATGTCTTTTTGGGTTTTCTTCCAGGCATATTCTTGGCGCTTGTCAGGCAAAACCCATTCCTCTGCATCCTTGAGATGCTTTTGATAATTCTTCTCTGCATATGGAGCCAAGACCTCATCGATACGGTCTGCTGAACAGCCTCCATACTGACTTGATGCAACGTTGGCGATGATTTGTGAAATCTGTGCTGTCGCAGTTTGGATAGACTTGGGACTCTCTACCTCAGCATTTCCAATCTTAAAACCATTTTCCAGCATGCCCTTGAAATCAATCAAACAGCAGTTGGTCATAGGGGTATAGGGACTGTAGTCCAAATCATGATAGTGGATATCCCCTTTTTGATGGGCATTAGCCACATGTTTAGGAAGCATTTGAAGTCCGATGGATTTCCCAACAATCCCTGCCGTCAAATCACGCTGGGTATTAAAAACATCACTATCCTTATTGGCATTCTCATTGACAACCGCCTGATCTTTATTGAGAAGTTTATGAATACTAAAGTTGATGTCTGTCGCTTTTGAGCGCTCAAAATCCCTTTGAGTCCGATAGGTGATATATTCCTCGGCCAAGGCGTATTCTTTAGCTTCCAACAATTCGTGTTCTACGATATTTTGGATTTCATAGATTTTTACACCTTGTGGGAAACGGCTATGAATTTCTTCAACGATACGTTCAACTAGGGTACTAAGTCGCTTTTCGACTAAAGGGGTTACATCCATAACTTTTTCAGCAGCCTTATGAAGCGCTTTGTCAATCTTGTCTACATCAAAAATTACACGTCTGCCGTCACGCTTTTCGACGAATAAAGTCGGATCAGGGACAGCCTTCTCTTCCAGTACAATCATATCCATACCCTTTTCTTAAATATAATATTGATTCTAAAAAGTATTATATCACTAAAAAAATAAAAATCAATATCTTGTGTCAAAAAATAAAAATTTTTTAAAATTACACAAGATATTGATAATTTTTATTTTAATTTGTAGAGTTTAAAGTCTTTGAATTCACTTTGAACCGCTTGATAATTTTCAGCTAAAAGCTGCTCAACTTCTGCCCATAGGGTTGTTTTTGTATTTACTACAATCATCTTTGGTTGATTATCTCGTAGATCATTTACAAGCTTGGTACGATTTTCAGCAAGTCCTGTATGCAATCTCGGTGATAACAACTGACTAGCAGCCAAGCGTTCACTTGCCTTATAACTACTTGTCTGATCATCCCAAACATAGATACGATCTGTAGCCTGCGTTTCCCCTTTAACCTTAGCTTCAATACTAGTTCGTTCTTGATATTGTGCAGTATGGAGCAAATATCGTGATACTAGAGGAGCTAAAAATAGGTAAGCAAGAGCTAAAATTGGTAGATAGGCATTTCCTTTTACAAAAGCTCCCCATACCGAAGTTTCTTCTCTAGATCGTCTACGGCGATTCGCTCCTTCTGGCTTCTCTGTAGGAATTCGTGTCAGCAAAAGAAGCGATAAGAAAGGAAGGAACTCAATCATACGACTACCATGGATAAGATCTGTAGAAAAAATCTCTAAAACCAATACCAAAATGACAGCTATTGAAGCAGAGATTGATAAGACTGACTGTTTCAATGGTTTAGATTGGAAGAGACCTGTAAATGCTAGCGTCAATACTCCAAGAGCAATTGCTAACAATCCATAAAAGAGGATATTGTCGAGTAATCCCGAGTTAGACGTAAAGTTTAAACTATCTAATGGATAAAGGATTTGACTAATGGCATTTCCGAAACTGCCTTTATAAGCTGTGTAGTATCCAATTGGATAAAAGAAGATTGAAAAACCAAGGCCCGCTGCAAAAAATTGATAGAGACCATGATTCAACTTATTGCGACCAACATTAAAAGCTGTTAGAGCAAAAAACAAGACAAATCCATACAAAGCTGTGACCAAGGGCGCAAAGAAAAATGCTAGAGCCAAACTAACTCCAATACGGATAAATCCTTTGTCATGACTTGGTTCTGCCAAATAAGATGTTACTAAACTTAAGGCATAGAACAAGAATGGGAGGGCTAGAATAGTTGCATAGCCTCCACCAAAACTAAGAGCACTAGCTAGGACATAAAAGACCGTCAACACTTGTTGCGATTGCTTGTTTTGTTCCGTCAGATTGTAAGCCGAGCGGAAAAGAAAGAATCCCGCGCCTACTAAGGCCAACCAATTAAAAACAGCAAACAAAATACTGCCCTTGGTTAAATACTGTAAAAAGTAATAGAGGAGACCACTAGTTCCAAAATAATCTGTGTAGATATCTCCGCTCTGATGCATAGCCCATCCAATATAAAAATCCTGAGACTGCTCCGGACTTATTAACCCTAAGAAGAAGGGTAAAATTACGGACACAAGGACCACTAGAGTACTCAAAATGAGGATATTCAAAAATGGTAAGCGGGCAGGCTGACGAGTTTCAACCTCGAGTTGCTCCTCATTTTCTACTGGAGCATCCTGACTTCCCATCCAAGTTGGAGTTGGTTCGTCTTCTAATCTGCCATATACGTTCATTCGCTCTCTCCTATATTTTAATTTGTTCTAGTATATCAAAAAGTCTAGTTCTTGTCAGCCTTTGGCGGACGTTCACTCAACTTTTCAGACAAGGTAACAAAGCGTTCAATCTCATAAAAACGATGATATGAAACTCTTTTATAGCGGTCTAAAAAATTTTTTTCTTCTACTGTCAGCATAGTCATTTCTCCTTTTCTCTTAATTCGAAAAATGAAGAAAAAACTAAAAAAACTGAATTCTCAATAGAGAATTCAGCTTTTTATTTTTAGTCAGCTTTCTTTTCTAAGTTTTTAGAAATGCTTCGATTTTTACCTTCTAAATACACCATCAGAATGGAAATATCTGCTGGATTTACACCTGAAATACGGCTAGCTTGGCCGATGGTTTCTGGATTGATGAGCTTAAACTTCTGGCGAGCTTCTGTCGCGATAGAGTCAATATCATCCCAGTCGATGTTGGCTGGAATCCGTTTTTCTTCCATGCGTTTCATCTTGGCAACCTGATCCATAGCTTTTGAGATATAGCCTTCGTACTTGATTTCTGTTTCAATCAATTCGATAATCTTGTCATCTAACTCTTCAGCAGCAGGTCCAATGAAGGCCACCACATCTTGGTAAGAGACTTCTGGGCGACGAAGGAATTCCTTGGCTGTCACCGCATCTGTCAATGGCTTGAAGCCCATCTCCTCAACCTTAGCATTTGTTTCCTTGACTGGCTTGAGTTTGATACTGTCTAAACGCTTCATTTCATTTTCAAATTGATTTTTCTTGATTTCAAAACGAGCCCAACGTTCATCGTCAACAAGCCCAATCTCGCGCCCCATCTCAGTCAAACGCATATCGGCATTGTCATGACGGAGGATGAGTCGGTATTCAGCACGACTGGTCAAGAGACGGTAAGGTTCAATGGTTCCCTTGGTCACCAAGTCATCAATCATAACCCCGATATAGCCGTCACTGCGCTTCAAAATTAACTCAGGCTTGCCTTGGATTTTCAGCGCTGCGTTGATACCCGCGATAATCCCTTGACCAGCAGCTTCTTCATATCCAGACGTTCCATTTGTCTGGCCAGCAGTGAAAAGTCCTGAGATTTTCTTGGTTTCCAGAGTTGCACGCAACTGATGAGGCAAAACCATGTCATACTCAATAGCATAACCAGTTCGCATCATCTCTGCATTTTCCAAACCTTTGATGGAATGAACCAGATCACGCTGGACATCCTCAGGAAGGCTAGTTGAAAGTCCCTGGACATAAACTTCTTCTGTGTTTCGTCCTTCTGGCTCAAGGAAGAGTTGGTGTCGTTCCTTGTCCGCAAAGCGCACAATCTTGTCCTCAATTGACGGACAGTAACGAGGCCCTACTCCCTTAACTACACCTGTAAACATAGGCGCACGGTGGAGGTTATTTTGGATAATCTCATGGCTGGTACCATTGGTATAGGTCAACCAGCACGGCACTTGATCTTTGACATAATCTTCATCACGTGAAGTGTAAGAGAAGTGATTTGGTGTTTCATCTCCTGGCTGAATCTCTGTCACATCATAGTTGATAGAGGAAGCCTTGACACGTGGAGGCGTTCCTGTTTTGAAACGACCGATTTCAAGTCCAAGTTCCTTGAGATTATCAGCTAGGTTAATAGAAGCCAGACTGTGGTTTGGACCTGATGAATACTTGAGATCTCCGATAATGATTTCCCCACGGAGGGCTGTCCCTGTGGTCACGATAACAGCCTTGGCAGCATACTCTTGATGGGTCGCTGTACGAACACCGACAACCTTGCCATCTTCCACTAAAATCTCATCAATCATGGTTTGACGAAGGGTTAGATTTTCTTGATTTTCAACCGTCTTGCGCATTTCCTTAGAGTAAAGCTCCTTATCAGCCTGCGCACGAAGGGCACGGACAGCTGGTCCCTTCCCAGTGTTGAGCATCTTCATCTGGATGTAACTCTTGTCAATGGTCTTAGCCATTTCGCCACCAAGGGCATCCACTTCACGCACGACAATCCCCTTGGCAGAACCACCAATAGACGGATTACATGGCATGAAAGCCAACATTTCAATGTTGATGGTCGCAAGCAAGACCTTACAACCCATACGGCTGGCTGCTAGTGAAGCTTCGACCCCCGCATGTCCCGCACCGATTACAATAATATCGTATTCTTCCGTAAAATTATAAGTCATTTCTTAACCTTTCAAAAATTTCTCGTAAATAAGGAACTAACTTCTCCTCCTCTAGAGCTTGAGCCATAGTAACCCATTTAAAGTGTGTATGCTCTTCAGGATCTAATCTGATAATTGGCTTCTCCCCAACCCACTCTGCTTTATAAACTAAGCGAGTAAAGACGGTATCCTTAGAGGTATCCAGTTGACTATCTTCGTGAAGAAGCTTGAGCGAACCTCTATCTAGCCTAACTCCCGCTTCTTCAACACATTCTCTAAGAGCTCCATCTCGCGGAAGTTCACCCTTTTCAACCCCGCCACCAGGAATATCCCAGTAAGTTGGATAAACGTTGGGTTGTCCTCTTTTAATTTCCGAACGCTGAATGAGCAAAAAAGCACCACCACTATGAACAAGCACATGGGCAATAAGCTTAACCATCATTTTCTCTCCTATTCTTCAAGATGAATGTGTCTTAGTCGCCCGTCCCAAACTGGCAAAGCTGTTTTTAAAAAGGCTGGAACTAGTTGGAAATTTTGGAGTTTATCCAAATCAATCCACTCACAAGGCTGCGTTTTTTCATCTTCCTGCATGGTCAACGGTGCATCCTCAAGTAGATCAACCAGATAATGAAACTCGATGTTGTGATAGGAAACACCGTCCTGTTCAAAACGATTTTCAACCACAAAAGCTAGCTGCCCAGCTTGAGCTCTGACACCCAGTTCTTCCCTCACTTCACGGACTACCGCATCTTCCGTGCTTTCATTGACTTGAATCGCACCGCCAATAGTGTAATACTTGCCCTTATCTTTGGTGACTAGGAGCTTGCCATTTTGAAGAATCAAAGCTGTCGCTCTTACACCAAAAACCGTATTTCCCACTTTTGTCCGAAAGTCTTGTTGAGTCATTTTGTCCTTTCCTTTAAACGACACAAAAACAGTCAAAACTCGTAAGAAGTGCAGGACAAAAAAGCCTGCAACATCCATGAGCTTTGACCATCATTTCTATTGCTTTTATTATTGTAGCAAATTGAGAACATTTGTCAATCTATATGTACTGACAAACCTGTCCATCACGGTAGGCATTATCAATCAAACCACCACCGAGACACTCTTCACCGTCGTAAAAGACAACTGCCTGTCCAGGTGTAATGGCGCGTTGTGGCTCCGCAAAGATGACCTCTGCCTTGTCTCCTTTGACATGGACGGTCACCTTAGAGTCAGGCTGACGGTAGCGGAATTTAGCCGTACATTCGAGCGTAAATTCCTCTGGCATGTCACGAGTAAAGTGGACATGACTGGCTTCTAAGCTAGTTGACATGAGCGAATCATGGTAGAAGCCTTGGCCTACATAGAGAATGTTCTGGCTCAAATCTTTACCGACAACAAACCAAGGAGCATTGTCACCGCCGTGTTGTCCACCGATCCCGAGTCCGCCACGCTGACCGATCGTATAGTACATCAGACCAGCATGCTCACCCATATCGCGACCATCCACAGTCATCATTCGGCCAGGCTGAGCTGGTAAGTAGTTGCTGAGAAATTCTTTAAAGTTCTTTTCTCCGATAAAGCAAATCCCTGTTGAATCTTTCTTCTTAGCAGTCGCAAGGCCTGCTTCTTCTGCTAGTCTGCGAACTTCAGGCTTTTCCAAATGTCCCAATGGGAACATAGTCTTTTGTAATTGTTCTTGCGAAAGTTGACTGAGGAAATAGGTCTGGTCTTTGCCATTGTCCACGCCACGAAGCATGTGAACGATGCCGTCCTCATCACGCGCCACTCGGGCATAGTGCCCAGTCGCTACATAGTCTGCACCCAAGGTCATAGCATAGTCCAAAAAGGCCTTGAACTTGATTTCCTTGTTACACATAACATCTGGATTTGGCGTGCGTCCTGCACTGTATTCCGCTAGGAAGTACTCAAAAACGCGGTCCCAGTACTCTTTTTCAAAATTTACAGAGTAGTAAGGAATGCCAAGTTGGTCTGCTACCGCAGCCACATCCTTGTAATCTTCGGTCGCCGTACAGACGCCGTTTTCATCTGTGTCGTCCCAGTTCTTCATGAAGATACCGATCACATCGTAGCCCTGCTCCTTGAGCAAGAGAGCCGTCACCGACGAATCAACACCACCACTCATCCCCACGACAACACGTGTTTTAGAGTTATCACTCATGGTAGTTCTCCCATCTATTCGTTTATTCATACCCTTCAAAATTCTATTTATTATGACTTTCAATAGAATTTCTTTGAGTATAGTCTTTTCGTTTGCTTTTAGGACTAGGCAACGAGTCGCAGGCATAACTTGAGTTAGGCAAGACGAGTTAACGACGTAATAAAAGATAAACGAAATGACTAGTTCACGATTGAAGGTCGTGTTTGCTACTACGATTGAAGGTCGTTTGAGCAGTTTTCATTATAACATGCTTGGTTAGAGAAGACAAGGAAGATGCTGACAAACTATCAACCTCTTCTGTCAATACATGAAGATAGGATACAAAAGAAATCAATTCATTCCTAAATCTCTATTCTCTTTAAAAACTTATTTTTAAAATCAACTAAAAATGATATACTTTAATAAGGAGAAATGCGCACATGATTCCATATATACACCATCATCCATGTGCGTAGAACTAATGTGAACAACTACAAAGATATTCTAAAATCAAAAAATACTATTTTTATTATTACACTTATTGCAGGTATTGGACTTTTGACAGGCTTAGTCCTCCATCAAGAAAAAATCCAAGCAGAGAGAGGGAATGTTGCTCTCATCAAACAACAAAAAAATCAACAAGATGTCGAACAAGTAAAAAACGCCATTAAAGACTTCAATATTGATTCTGAAACCATTATAGAAGATTGGAAAAAAATTCAAGAATTAAAACCAACTACTGATGAAGGCAAAAAGACATTAGCAGACTTTCTCGCTTCTACTGCCGATAAAGTCACAAATCATTATAGTGAAAAAGCTTTGAAATTAGATATAAAGGATTCTGATAGCCAGTTTCAAGATAAACAAACACTTGAGACAGCCATCACTTCCTTGCAAAAAATAATAGACATCATTAAAAACATTAATTCTGCCAGCGACCAAGTTGCTCTTGAAGAAAAGATAAAACCAATTCAAGAACTAATCTCTAAATTCCAAAAACAAGTTGAAGTCTTGACCAAAAAAGAAGAAGAAAAAACTACCCAAACAGAAACGACTACTAGAGATGCCGGAATAGAAGCCAGCCGTTCAGAAGATAGTAGCTATATTCAAAGCTATCCAGAAACAAATGGAAGCATATCTAATTCCCAAGCACCTGCAGCTGAGCAGTCTTCATCTGGTAGTACTAGTAGTGGAGGAGATAATAACGCTAATACAGGAGGTCAAACTGCTGATTCTTCCGGTTCTCAATCAGAGTCTAATAGCGTTACAACCAGTTCGTCTAACTAATAATCTAGATGGCGAAATCCCATAAACTTGTAAGCCCTCAACACCAATGTTTATAATGATCTCTCATCAAATGCAAACACACAAAAAGAGCCTTAAACGGCTCTTTTTTAGGGCTCTATGATATTGGTAGCAGGTTAATTCCCTATAGATATTATGGAGCCAATTATTGATAAAAACTTTAGTCATCTTCGTCTCTATAAAAATATTTTCTATACACCCTTGAAAATATCAAAATTAATGCCCATATCGTACCAAGAGCTATAATAATAGAATTTATTGGATCTATTTCAGTATGTCCAATCACTAGTCCAATTATTGGACTAGTAGACATGTTTAGATATAATAAAAATGACAAAATATGATGTTGTTGCTGAATCTCTCAACTCTTTATCTTTACAATGGTGATAAGTTGCTTTGCAAACAGCTTTGCTACACTCTCTTGGAGAAAGCAAAAATAAGCAGACAGTATGACACACTTACGTTTTCCTATATTCGTATAGGCATTTGTACTAATGATACTCAGTTGATACAAAATGGACTCTCCTTAGCTAAGCTAGTAAAAGATGAACACTTACTAACAGAACTAGAGCGAGAAGTTGATATCTTTGTAAACAAAAAAGAAAGTCATTGAGACTTTCTTTTCTATATCTTCTTAGTACCAACCGTTGTTAAGCCAGAAGTTCTTAGCAGCTGTCCATGAACCATAACGTCCTGCAACATAAGCGTCTGCTACACGTTCTTGATTTTCAGCTGAGTAGTCGCCATTCAAGTAAGAATCTGTCAATTGGTAACGTCCGATGTAACGTCCGTTTGTCGCTGTGTAGCTACCGCCTGATTCTTTTTGAGCGATCCATTCTTTCGCTTCTGCTTCAGATCCGCTTACAGTTGCAGCTGGAGCTGAGTAGCTTTCTGCTGCTGCAGGTGCTGAAGCTGGAGCTTCGTAAGTTTCTTCATATGTAGTTTCTTCTACAACAGTTTCAGCAACTGCTGGAGTTTCTTCAACTTCTGCTACAGGAGCTTCTGTTGTCGTAGTTTGGGCAACTGGAGCTTCCCCATCAATAACCAATACTTGGTCAATAAAGATAAGGTCAACATTTTTAATGTTGTTCAATTTAGCTAATTTTTCAACTGTTGTGTTGTAAGTCTCAGCAATTTCTGAAAGAGTATCTCCAGGTTTAACTGTATAAGTTTTTGTTTCTTGTGCAAAAGTAAGTGATGGTGCAAGGAAAGCAAGTACAACTGCAAATCCTGCAAGTTTAGATTTAATGTTTAATTTCATTTAAAAAAGTTCTCCTTTTTTCTTATACTACCATGATACCTTTCTAATGTTACTATTTGTTAACGAATTTGTGTAGAAATGTTACAGGACTGTGATTTATTTACCTGAAAAAAGCGTTTTTTGTTACAAAACCCTTGTTATAAAAGCATTTTAATCTTTTTGTATATTTCAGAGAGTTATTAAGCACTTACATCTAATCTTTGCTATAATAGAAGTAAGAATCTTTTTAAGGGGAAACAGATGCAATCACTTCGTTTTCAATCTGTCTTTGATATTATCGGACCAGTTATGATTGGACCATCTAGTAGTCACACGGCAGGAGCTGTTCGAATCGGGAAAATTGTTTCATCAATTTTTGATGATACACCAACTGAGGTCGAGTTCCAGCTTTTTAATTCTTTTGCAAAAACCTATCGTGGACACGGGACAGACCTTGCCCTTGTAGCTGGTATTTTGGGAATGGATACGGATGACCCTGAAATTCCAAATAGTTTAGAAATCGCCCACAAGCGTGGCATTAAAATCGTATGGACCATCCAAAAAGACAGTAATGCTCCCCACCCAAATACCACAAAAATCACTGTGAAGAACGATCGTAAGACTATCAGCGTAACAGGAATTTCAATCGGCGGTGGAAATATTCAGGTAACAGAATTAAATGGCTTTGCCGTATCTCTCAACATGAACACCCCTACCATCATCATCGTTCATCAAGATGTTCCTGGTATGATTGCTCATGTGACAGAAGCCCTTTCTCGCTTTGGTATCAACATCGCCCAAATGAATGTAACTCGAGAAAAAGCTGGCGAGAAAGCAATTATGATCATTGAAGTTGATAGTCGCAACTGTGAAGAAGCTATCGAAGAAATTCGAAAAATTCCTCATTTGCACAATATCAATTTCTTTCAATAGGAGAAAATATGTTTTACTCTATCAAAGAATTAGTCGAACAAGCCGAACTTGATTTCCAAGGAAACGTTGCTGAACTTATGATTAGGACTGAATATGAGCTAACTGGTCGCGAGCGAGAAGAAGTTCTCCTCCTCATGGAACGCAATCTTGAAGTCATGAAAGCTTCCGTCGAGCTTGGTCTCAGCGAAAAGAAATCTCGTAGCGGTTTGACTGGTGGTGATGCAGCTAAGCTCGACCACTACATCAAAAGAGGAAAGACCTTATCAGACTTCACTGTCTTGTCTGCCGCCCGTAACGCCATTGCCGTTAATGAACACAATGCCAAGATGGGCCTCGTCTGTGCGACGCCAACCGCAGGTAGCGCAGGTTGTCTTCCCGCAGTTCTCACATCTGCTATTCAAAAGTTAGATTTAACGCATGAACAACAACTAGACTTCTTATTTGCTGCGGGTGCTTTTGGTCTCGTCATTGCGAACAATGCTTCTATCTCAGGTGCCGAAGGTGGCTGTCAAGCCGAAGTTGGATCTGCCTCTGCTATGAGTGCCGCCGCCCTAACCTTGGCTGCAGGCGGAACTCCTTATCAAGCGAGTCAGGCTATCGCCTTCGTTATCAAAAACATGCTCGGTCTTATCTGCGATCCAGTTGCAGGTTTGGTTGAGGTTCCATGTGTTAAGCGTAATGCCATGGGAGCAAGCTTCGCCTTCATCGCAGCTGATATGGCTTTAGCTGGTATTGAATCAAAAATCCCAGTTGACGAAGTCATTGATGCCATGTACCAAGTGGGCTCTAGTCTCCCAACTGCCTTTCGTGAAACTGCCGAAGGTGGTCTCGCAGCCACACCGACAGGCCGTCGCCTTCAAAAAGAAATCTTCGGCGAATAATTTCAAGATTACTAGGAGAATCAATGTCATCCCTATCAGCCATCTTTTTCGACTTAGATGGAACCCTTGTGGATAGCTCTATCGGTATTCACAATGGCTTCACCTATACTTTTGAACAACTGGGAGTCCCTAGTCCAGATGAAAAAACCATCCGTGGTTTTATGGGACCTCCTTTGGAAACTAGTTTCGCTAGTTGCCTCCCAGAAGATCAGATTGAGTCAGCTATCCAGCTTTATCGTTCCTACTATAAGGAAAAAGGAGTCTACGAAGCCCAACTCTTTCCACATATCAAGGACCTACTCGCTGAACTAGCTCAACAATATCCCCTCTATATAACAACTACTAAAAATACCCCGATTGCTGTGGATATGATAAAGAATTTTGAAATTGACCATTTCTTTAACGGAATCTATGGTTCAAGTCCTCAGGCTTTACACAAGGCGGATGTCATTTGCCAAGCTCTGCAAACTCATAACCTAGCCCCAGATAGAGTTGTCATTATTGGAGATACCAAATATGATATGATCGGAGCCCAGGAAACAGGGATTAAAACATTGGCCGTGACCTGGGGATTTGGTGAAGAGGAAGAACTAATGAACTACCGACCTGACTGGGTAGCCCATCAGCCAACAGACATTTTACAGCATCTACAATTAAAACGCTAAAACAAAAGACTCCCAGCCTAAAAGTTAGGTTTGGGAGCTTTTTGTCTGATCTTAATGTGGAGAATGACATTCCCTGTACTCATCCAATTATTCAAAGGGGGTAGCTTCTTCGCTTTCAACTTCTTTAGGTCTATTGATTGTTACTATTTCTACTTCCTTACTTGGCATCGCTAGCAGAACTAATAGAGCAAAACGTCCGACTATTGGAACAAAGTGAAGGAAGATAAAGGCCCAGTGGAATCCAGCATCACGCAAACGGCGAACTGACAAAGCTATTGTTGGCACCAAGATTGCTAGGTAGAAAACTGCATAAATAATGGCAACTAAACCAAAAAACATGAAAGTAGCTTCGCTGGCTGAATCGCTCACTGAATCCATCACGGTACTAAGAAATACAGTGTAGAAATAGATAATCCAGAAAGGAATCGAAAGGATAAAGTTTCCTAGCCAAACCCACCAGTAATCTGGACGCGTTGAGCGTCCAGTGAACTCTGCATAATTCTTAAAAAAATTCTTATATGCGTTAATCATATGATTCTCCCAATTTTTATTTTACTAACAGATACTCAAGCCTACAATTATAGAACACTCCCAAATTCAACTAGAGACTTGGGAGTATTGGTAAATTGTCCAACAAGACTCAAGAAACCCGAGTCAAGATTGAAACTTCTTCGTTCTTGTAGCATTCTTCAGAAAGTTGAACTTATCGTTAGTCCTTTGATGGCATAGCTAGAAGCACCAAAAGAGCGATACTTCCAACAAATGGAACAAATGCAACGAAAATGAGTGCCCAATGGAAACCAGCATCACGCAGACGACGAACTGTCAATGCAAGTTGAGGCAAGAAAAGTGCCAGACCAAAAATGAAATAAATAAATATGAAAAGACCCAAAGTCATAATAGCAGCTTCGCTATCTGGATTTGCTATTGCACTACCGTAGACTATGTAGAAAGGAATAGCAAGGATAATGTTTACCAACCCAATCCACCAGTAATCAGGACGTGTTGAACGTCCAGAGAAATCTACATAACCCTTAAAGAAATTTTTAATTGCGTCAATCATAAAATACTCCTATTTACTTTGATGACTATATTTTATCATAAGTGTTGATAGCTGACAAGCCAACGCATAAGTCAAAAGAGCTTGTTCTAGACGTATAAAAAAGATACTACCCGCTCTTTCTCATAAACAGAAGTCGCGGATAATATCTTATCTGTTTCAGTCAACATGTGTTGTTTCATTAGCAAAAGCTATGATTGCTCTCTTCAATTCAGAACCCTGCAAGGTACGGAACTCTTCAATCTTCTGATTGATCATCTCAAGAGGCATTACATTTACTTTACCAACAAAGATTTTGTCCATTACTTGATTATCAACTAGTTCAGTTGATACAAGCAACTCTTCGTATAGTTTTTCACCTGGGCGAATACCTACTTCTACGATTGGAATTTCATTTTCAGTATGACCACTGAGTAGAACCATTTTCTTAGCCAAATCGTAAATGCGTACTGGTTTGCCCATATCAAGGATAAAGACTTCTCCATCCTTTGCATAAGCACCCGCATGAATTACCAAGCGACTAGCTTCTGGAATGGTCATAAAGTAACGAGTCATTCGGAAGTCTGTCACCGTTACAGGCCCACCTTCAGCAATCTGACGTTCAAAGACAGGAATTACACTACCACGGCTACCGAGTACGTTACCGAAACGAACCGCACAGTAGGTAGATTGGCTACGTTGATTAAATCCAGTGACAATCAACTCAGCCACACGTTTAGTTGCTCCCATTACGTTTGGTGGATTAACGGCCTTATCTGTCGAAATCATGACCATTTTTGGAACTCGAGCTGCGTCAACTGCCTTAGCAACATTATAAGTTCCAAGGATGTTATTCTTGAAGGCTTCTTTTGGATTACGCTCCATCATCGGAACATGTTTATGGGCTGCAGCATGGTAAACAATGGCTGGTTCGTACTGTTCAAAAACTTGAAGCAAACGATCGTAATCTTGAATATCAGCAATGACAGGAACAAAATCAATTCCCTGGAATTTACGAATCAATTCATGGTAAATCAGATAAATAGAGTTTTCTCCATGACCGAGCAAAACGACACGTTCCGGATTGAAGCGACTGACTTGACGGCAAATTTCTGAACCAATTGAACCTCCGGCTCCAGTTACCAAGATTGTTTTGCCAGTGATTTCAGAACCCAGACGTGATTCATCAAGCTGAATCTCTTTACGTCCCAACAGGTCCGTGATATCAATTTTCTGGAAACCACCTACTTGAGGCTGGATACCTTGCACAACTGACTCAATCATCGGCATTTTGAAGCATTTTACACCGATACCGTTACACATTTGCAGGATTCGTTCATATTCAGATGGATCTAGAGACGGAATCGCAACGATAACTTTTTCAACTCTGTAGCGTTTAGCCAATTCTGGTAGATCATCATAAGACCCCAAAACTGGGATTTTCCCAAGTTTTTGTCCTTTTTTCTTTTCATCATTATCCAAAATCCCAACTAGTTCAAGGTCACTAGTAGGATGTTGGTAGCTGTTCATAAAGAGCGCGCCACCATCACCAGCACCAATCAAGAAGGTGCGACGGTGTTCTCCAGCTCCATTTCCCTTTTTACGTCTTGAGTAAATCAACTGCCAAGTGATACGAGGAAGTAGAATCAAGAAAGTTGTTAATAGGATAAAGAGTACGATAAAGCGGATAGAAAAGAGCGGCAAGAAAGCATAGCAGATCACATAAGATAAGATACTACTGATAGTCACTCCGAAGAAAATCTTCATGAAATCTGTTATTTTGCTATATCGACTAATACTAGCATTAAGCCCCCAGAATCCAATCATCAGTTGGTAGAAAAGGAAGGTTAGACCTGTGTAAATGACATAGTCTACCGGGGCTGGATTAATCAAGCCATAAAATAGAATATAGGAAACAATAATTGATAAGACCATACTGGCAATATCAAAAAATCCCCAAAATATTTGTTTCTGTTGTTTATTTAATACTTCAACCAGATCAATTACGTAATCTGTAATTTTTTTATTCATGTGAATGGTATCCTCCTACACAGAATCACATTTACTAGCAGTGATAAGATATAGTTTTAAAATCCTATCAGCTAGACATTACTTGCTTTTTCTTAGAAGTTTCAAAAATATAAACTGTCGCACAAATCCTGGACATAGGGCAACGACAACTTGGATTAAAACACTTTTCAGATATTCGCCATAAGAAATCTGTCCACGAGCGTGCATTCTTTGACGTGCTTGGCGATAGAGTTTGAGATAGCGAAGGCCACCACGGCGTTCAAACATCCCCGCTCCCACGCGCACCTTACATAGAATTTGATCCACATTTCCAGTTCGAGCTCCTGCACTAATCATATTGAGCCAGAGAAGATCATCTTCCATATAAAGGCCATCCTCGTAGTTACCAGCCTTGAGCACCATTTCTTTTTTGAACATAACAGTCATATGATTAAAGGCACTTCTCATACGTTGGTAGGCAATGATATCCTCATGCTTAGTCGGTACACGACGGTATGACACAATCTCGTCAGGTTGGTCGATAAACTCTGCGATATGACCACCTAGTAGGTCCAAGTTTTCTTTTTCCATCAATTCGAACTGTTGTTCGAAACGGTCTTCAACAGCAATATCATCTGTATCCATACGAGCAATGACATCATATTGGCACTGTAAGACACCGTACTGAAGCGCTAAACCTAAGCCCCGATTTTGCTCAAGTGGGCAACGTTTGATTGGAATACTTGACTGTGCTTCCAATTTCTCCAAAACTTGATACAGTTCAGGTGTCAGCGGACCATCTTCGACGATTACCACTTCGCTAGGATTGAGCGTTTGATGTATGATACTCTCTACCGCCTCTTCTAGAAAGACTGGATTTTCTTTAACATAGACTGACATCAGGACGCTAAATTTACGATTTTCAGACACAGTAGTTCTCCAATGTATAGATTTTCTTTCACTATTTTATCACAATTTTTCAGACTTTCCTATTTTTATTTGAATCCCAGAAAAAAACTAGTAAATATATTGTCCTTCTTTACTGTGATTTCTATCGACTACGTAGCGAATCACGTCAGGTCAACTTGACATCTTTAGGAAAAAAAATTAAAATAAGCTGTTATCAAAATCAGCTTATTGAGGTTCACATGAAAAAACGATCACTCTTTTTTATTCTAGGAATTATCTTAATTGGAGCGGTCTTAAGAGCTCCTTTCACGGCTTTGCCAACTGTTTTGGGAGATATTGCCCAAGGTTTAGGCGTGGAAGTTAGTTCACTTGGTGTTTTGACCAGTCTCCCTCTCTTGATGTTTGCCCTCTTCTCCTCTTTTGCAACTCGTTTGGCTCAAAAAATTGGACTCGAGCACCTTTTCACCTATAGTCTTATCGTATTGACCCTCGGTTCAGTGATTCGTATCTTTAATCTTCCTTTACTCTATCTAGGGACTTTACTCATCGGAGCAAGTATTGCGATCTTTAACGTGCTCCTTCCTAGCGCCATTCAGGCCAATCACCCACAAAAGATTGGCTTTCTGACAACCATCTATGTGACCTCTATGGGGATTACAACGGCTCTTGCTTCCTATCTCTCTGTACCCATTACTCAATCAAGCTCTTGGAAAGGCTTGATTCTCTGTTTATCCTTGGCCTGTCTACTAACTTTAGTTGTCTGGTTCCCCAATCATCGTCACAATCATTTTCTAAAAGGAAGTGAGAAAAAACAAAAGAAAGAGAATATCTTAAAAAATAAGGAAGTTTGGGCTATTATTGTATTCGGTGGACTTCAGTCCTTACTCTTCTATACCAGTATGACCTGGTTACCTACCATGGCAATCAGTGCTGGCTTATCTCACACAGATGCCGGTCTTTTAGCTTCGATCTTTTCTCTGACTAGTATCCCCTTCTCGATGACTATTCCAAGTTTAACGACTCGTTTGTCCAATCGTCACCGTCAAATCATGCTGACAGTCATCTCTATCGCCGGATTGCTTGGAATTGCCATGCTCTTATACCCGAGCAACAGCTTCCTCTACTGGTTAGTAGCGCATCTCTTGATTGGTACTGCCTGTAGCGCTCTTTTCCCTTATCTCATGGTTTGCTTCTCCATCAAAACTAGCTCGCCTGAAAAGACAGCCCAATTGTCTGGACTTGCCCAGACCGGAGGCTACATTTTGGCAGCTGTCGGTCCAACTCTCTTTGGTTACAGCTTTGACATCTTCCATTCTTGGATCCCAGCCGTACTGACTCTTTTAATGATTGATATCATCATGACAATCGCTCTCTTTATGGTGGATAGTTCGGATAAGATTCTTTAGTTTTTCAAAAATCCATCACCGCTATAAACAATACAAAGCCAGACATCTGTCTGGCTTTTTGTAAAATAATCTTTCCGAAATCAGATAAACAGTATTTGCAAAATGTCTATATTTATCTATAAAAAAATCTGTAGTAGATTAATAGATTATTTTATGTTAAAATAAAGTTGCGCATGATCAGATTTTTGACTTGTGTGTTCGCAAGTATTAACAAAAATGTTACCAGAGTGTTCAGCTCACTCCAGTAATCCCAAAACTAAGGCAAATAGGCTTCTTCTGGAAAAAGTTGCAGTATGTTTTATCTCTGCTAAAGGAAGATTTCTATACTGTCGTTCGCATAAGAGTTTTCATGCGCTTTTTTATTAAGGATAAGATAATGACTAAATTAAATCGATTAGAAACCAAGGATGACTTTGCAAGGCTTCTTGGTTTTAAAAACGCCAGATACATTAACTATTTATTATACATTATAAAGACAGATAATTTGTATGACTCTTTCACAATACCTAAAAAAAATGGTGGAGAGAGAGTTATACATGCACCTAAAAAGGAGCTAAAATTTCTTCAGAAAAAATTAGCTGATGTTTTATGGGAGTGTCACCTTGAAAGCATAGAATCTAAAAAAACTCTTCAGAAAAGATTGGCTGCTATCTTATGGGAATGCTACCTTAAATGTTTAAATTTTAATTATATAGAGAATAATTTAGCCAATGTTTTATGGGAGTGTTTTCTGAAAGTTTTGGAATTCAGACCTAAAGAAAAAAATCCTGTACTGTCTCATGCATTTGAAAAGGGTAAAAGCATTATAACCAACTCTCAAATGCATCGAAACAAGAAATATATCCTTAACATTGATCTGAAGGACTTTTTTGATTCTTTTAATTTTGGGAGAGTAAGAGGCTTCTTTATAAAAGATAGAGATTTCGCTGTTTCACCAGAAATTGCTACTGTAATCGCACAAATTGCGTGTTATCAAGGTAAGCTTCCACAAGGATCCCCGTCATCTCCAATCATCACAAATTTAATTACTAGAATTTTAGATTATCGGATTGTCAAAATTGCTAAAAAATATCGTTTTACATATTCTAGATATGCCGATGATATGACTTTTTCGACAAATCGTGAACTAAACTCTAATAAACTGAGAGCAAGCAAAGAATTAGATAACTTTTTAACTGAATTAGAGGAGGTAATCATCTCATCTGGTTTTGAAATTAATCCTAACAAAACACGATTGAGTAATAACATGCAACGTCAAGAAGTTACTGGACTGGTTGTCAACAAAAAGATAAATGTAAAAAGAGAGTACATAAAAAATACTCGCGCAATGGCCTTTCAATTATACAAAGATGAAGCTTTTGAAATAGATAAGAAACCAGGAACGATCAATCAACTAACAGGACGCTTTGCTTTTATTTTCCAAATAGATCAATACAACAACTACTTACTTTATAAAAAGTCCCTGATACAAAATAATCTGGATTCACAAAAATATTTATTAGGCAGAAACTCATCAAAAAAATCTGAATCGAAATATTATTGGAAGTATATCTTTTATAACAAAGATTTACGAAAAGAATTATTCTATAATAAAAAACATAATACTTATAATTTACCTAAAGAATTTTACAGTATAGGTAAGGAAGAAAAGAAAATGTACATGTCTCTATTTAACTCTAGAGAAAAAGAGTACAAGAAATTTCTATTTTATAAATATTTTTTCGAAAATGACAAACCTATAATTGTAACGGAGGGGAAGACCGATCCACGATATATTAAAGCAGCTTTAAAAAAACTTTATAAAAAATATCCAGAACTTATTCAAAAAGTAGGAAATAATTTTGTATTTAAAATTGAATTTCTAAATCATACTAATACGATAGAGTATCTTTTTAATGTTCCTGAAGGGGGAGAAGGATTTAAATATTGGTATAATTATTTTTCTGACAAAGAGGGGGTACAAATGAGTGATAATGAAAAGGTACTATATTTGAATTATATCGATTATTTTGAAAAGCTAACAAAAAAAAGTCCTAAGAATCCAACGATTTTTTTATTTGACAATGAGCCATCAGGTAATCCTCTTTTTAAATTTTTTAATTATGCTACAGATTTAAACGTTAGTAGCAATAATCTTGGTCAAGTTAGAGGTACATCATTTAATAGGATTACTAAGAAAAATAATTTGTATATAATGGCAACGCCATTATTATCTACTAGAAATAATGGAAATTCCTCTGATATTGAAGATCTACTATTATCTCGTAATCCATCACCTATTTTAAAAGGGAAGACATTCTCCAAAGGTGGTGGTGCTAATCATTATGGAAAAGATATTTTTTCAAAGTATGTTCTAAAGAATTATAAGAAATTCGATTTTACTGAGTTTATTCCATTACTAGACGGCATAAGAGATAATATCCTAAATTATTAATCATGATTCTTGCTTATTTTTAAAATATTGACTTCTATCAAAAATCAAATTTATACAAGGCATCCTCCAATCTTCTAGTTTTCACTAGAAGATTTTTTATATGTAAAAATTTTATACATATTACTTGACAGGGCTTACATTTAGTTGTATGATGTATGTGTAGAATAATTATATATAAAATTTTTATATACTAAAAAGGAGGTGCCCCATGTATTTTCCGACATCAGCGGCTTTGATTGAATTTCTCATCTTGGCCATTCTAGAACAAGGGGATTCCTATGGTTATGAAATTAGTCAAACCATTAAACTCATTGCCAAAATCAAGGAATCTACCCTCTACCCCATCTTGAAAAAACTGGATACCAACCGCTATCTGACTACATACTCTCGCGAATACCAAGGTCGGATGCGGAAATACTACTCCTTAACAGAGATTGGGGAGGAGCAACTATTTGTACTCAGAGAAGAGTGGACACTCTACACTGACACTATCAACGGCATCATAGAAGGGAGCGTTCGCCATGACAAGAACTGAATATTTGAATCAGCTTGAAGCCTATCTGATGAAGCTTCCTCAATCTGATCGTATCGAAGCCATGGACTACTTCAAAGAACTCTTTGATGATGCCGGTCCAGAAGGTGAGGAAGAACTCATAGCTAGCCTCGGTAGTCCAAAAGAGGCTGCGCATGACATCCTGACTACACTTCTTGATAAGAAAATCAACGAAGAAAATTCCAATAAGAACAACCGTCAGGTTTTACAAATCGCAATCCTCGCACTTCTGGCTGCACCTATTGGGATTCCAGTCGGGATTGGTCTTCTCATGGCTATCATCGGGATTTTTATCGCTGCGGTTAGTGTACTTTTAGCCTTCTTTGCCATATCAGCAGCTGGACTAATCCTAGGAGGCGTTCTCCTATTTGAAAGCTTCTACGTTCTGGCTGAATCGACATCTGCTTTTATGCTAATTTTTGGTGGAGGTTTGCTAGCTATTGGAGCTTCATCTTTAGTTCTGCTGGCAACGTCCTATGTAACCCGTTTCTTTGGATTACTAGTTCTTCGACTCATCCAATGGATTCTTAATAGAGGAAAGAGAGGTGAAAGACATGCGTAAATGGACAAAAGGATTTCTTATCTTTGGTGTTGTTACCAGTATCGTCGGTTTTTCAATGATGATCATCGGCATCCAAACAGATGGTGTCAGAAGCCTCCTTGCAATGTCACAAAAACCAGTCTTTGAAAGTCGAATGGAAGAGCTCGTTTTTGACCAAGATATTGAAAATCTAAACATTTCACTAACAGAACATTCGCTCGTCATTACGGAGTCAAACGATGACAAGATTCACATCCAGTATCATCCAACCTTCTCTGAAAAAGAAAATCTTCAACATTCTATCAAAGAAAAAAATCTTGAAATAACTGACACTAAACAAACTACGCGTCGCTCTATAGGTTCTAGTATCGAAGGTATCCTCTTTATCGCAAGCGAAATTTCTAGCCGCAATGATGAAGTTGTTCTCTCATTACCAAGAGGAAAAGACTTAAAAAATCTAACTGCCCAGGTAAACCATGGTGTCCTTTCAATTGCCAATGCAAAACTCAGCAATGCCAAGATTCTGTCAAATGGCTATCTTCTTCGTATCACTGATAGCGAGATTAAAAATAGCCAACTGACCACAACTGGAATTGTCAATGTATTTGGAACAAGTCTAACAGATAGTCGTATCCAAGCAGACCATGCACATATCACTGCAGACGATATCCAAGTGCATGGTCGAGTGGAATTCGAGGCAAAAACAACTATCTCACTCGAGTTATCTCAAAAGGAACTTGATCGAATCAATGTAGAACTTTCTTCTGACCATGGTTCCATCTATCATCGTAGTCGGGAGGGATATAATCCAAACGAGGAAAACAAGGAAGATGAAGAGTTCTCTAATCCTTACAAATCAGAGAAAAAAGATACACAAGATTTACTTGTCGCAAAAGCTGGTCAAGACATCAACATTCCAGACGAACCAGATCGCTCACCCAATTCGAGAGATCATGAATAATCGTTAATCATTACTACTCAAACAAGAAATAAAAAAGGAGGTCCCATCATGACTCAAGAATGGTTCGAAAGTGCTGATTTCGAGAAAACAGCCAACAATGAGAAAAAAGATAAGCCATCTGACCCAGTCATTCCCCAAGAAGAGTTAAAAGAAAAAGAAGAGTTGCCAGTGGTTGAAGAAAGCCTTCAAGCCAATCCTGAAGAACAAGAAGCTGACCTAGAGAAAGTAGAGAGTGACGAACACGAAGAAATCGTTGCAAAGACAGACAAGTCAGAAGAACCTGTAGAGACTGAAGAACAAGAAGAACTGGCAACAAAGACAGTTCAAGCAGAAAAACCAGTTAAGGAAGCACCTCAGACAAGCAAATCTTTGGAAAGTCCATTTGTCCCAGATTCTGTCCCTACAAAAACTGCAATCTTCAAAGAAGAATTGGCTGATTTTTGGGTCTGGTTACAAGGTGCTCTCAAAGAGCCAACAGCAAGCATTGATTCAGATAAAAAACATAGTTATAACGCCTTTGCGCTACTAGCTATCTTTTCTGCTACAAGTTTTCTCTTTATAGTTTATCACGCCAAACAAGGCTACTATGGTCGTATGGCAAGCATCGATGCTCACTTCATGGAACAATTCCCATCTCTCAATCTCTTCTCGGTCTTCTCCATCCTAGTAGCGACAAGTCTCTTCTACTTTTCAATCCTCATGGGTGGATTTGTAGTCAAACGTTTTGTCGATCAAGACAGTGATTGGACATTAGAAAGAGCCTTTCAAGCACATAGCAGACTCTTGGCTATCCCAGTTCTCTTTACAGGTATTGCTAGTTTCTTCGCTTTTTTTAATGGTCTACGATTTGCAGTATTGCTTTGCTTGATTAGCATTGGTCTGACTCTCTTGGCCAATCTCTACATCATCTCAAGACCTAGCAAGGATAGTCAAACTGATCCCTTCTATCGCCTTCTCTTAGCTTTCCTAGTCAACGGTGGTGTTCTATTTCTCTTTTTCCTAGCAGAAATGGCTCTTGTTTTTGACTATCTTCGAATCCTTGCTTTCCTATAAAAAAATCCCAGCTATTCTTAAATAGCTGGGATTCCTTTATGTTGTACTAATTCAAAAACATTCCTCCTAGACTTCACCTAAAAACTATTTGCCTTTTCGTTTGGATTTTTTGAAAACTCCTGTGATATTTGAAAATGCAGTTTTGGCAAAATGTTCCATTTTACCTTCGACCTTCTGAATCGGTTTTGGAAGATAACTCTTGAAAACATCAAATTGAGCATTGAATAGTTTGAATAAAACCTGTATGGTCATCTTCTTTTGCTCGGATGTTAAACGAGTCATGTTATTAACAATGTTGATAATCTTCTTCGGAGTATCAACAGTTATGTCTGCAAACTTGTTGATACCTGACTCCAAAAAGACATCAAAGATGACATCTGAAAACTCTTGTTTTTCATCGTTAGTCATATTGTCTAACCAACTCGAAATGACCTTATCGGCATGAATACTAAGCTGAGACTGATTTTCAACCTGGACAAAGTCTATCTGCCCTACCTCCCAAGAGAAAGTATCGTGTTGAAGTAACAAAATAGCATTACTCTTGACTACTTTGGCATTCACTGGTGGCTCCAATAAAACACTCACCATCGAATCTTGGGGAATGTAGGATGCGATTCTATCTTTTATTCGGAGAAATCCTTCAGACTCCAACAGAGACTCATGAAGACCTGGAGCATCAAAGGCATAAATTCCTGTAACAGAATTTTGTTTTTCCTCATCTAATTTTGAACAGGCGTAAATTGCAAGATTTCCACCTTTAGAGTGGCCAGATACGATATACTCTCCTGGATACTCTGTCATCCGTTTTTCTAAGTATTGATAGGCTGACTGTTGAGCTGGAACCTCATGCATAAAGGTCATGTGGAAGTCTTCTTTCCAACCGATCAGATTTTCATCTGTCCCTCGAAAAACGACCAAATATTTTTCGTCTTTAAGACGATAGGTGATAGCTGAAAATTGACGCTCAATATTTGAATCGATTTTATTAATAAAATCAAAAGCTTCAATAGTGCCATACCGAGAACTACGTCCTAAAATTCTAAGCAAATCAATTCTAGGCGTAGTGATAACCGATAAAATTTCCCCTTTTTCACCATTAAGTGTCGTATAATACTGCGCTAATTTTTCTAGTGTTATTTCGCTATCAGTAATTATCTGCTCAAAAGGTAAATAAGCCACCTCTGTCAGCGCCAGAACATCTATATCTTTAAAAAATACTTTGTCAAATGAGTAGGATTTTAGTCCCTGAGCATAATCAAGTATGTTACTCATACTACTCTCCCTATCCTTTTATTTATGTTTTCTTCCTTATTAGAATTGGATTCAAAAATAATACTTAAAGCTAATAATAACACCCAAAACGGAGCAAACCATAACATTGCCAAATTCATCAGAAACATCAGATACTTCCAATTCGTTTTTACCACTAAAGTTGGAATAAAAAAGCAGTAAAATAAAAACCCACTAGCAAGTGAAAAGAAAATTCCAAAGGATGCTTCCAGCGTATAAATTGGAGAAAGGACGTCATAAGAAGATAAAATTGGAACAACTAGAGACAAGACAAGAGTTAATAAGACACTCATCACAAAGACAATGATGTTTACTAATGTTGAGTGATTGGCTCTACTGTTTAACCAGTTGTTCCATCTCTGTATTCTTGAATGATCTTCCTTCTGCCTTACTTTTCCTGTATCTGTGTAGGTGTAATAATTGGGGATATGGGCCCAGTAAATTCTCTCAATCAAGGTCGCAAAAAAGTTTGAACGAGATTGGAAAGGTTGTAATAACACATTCTTTTGTTGACCCAGATGTCTTTTAAACAAAGGTAAAAAGCGAAAGGGGTCATGTGTCGAATAGAAATTTATTAAGTTAGCATCATTCTTTAAAAAATGAGACTCTTTCAATATTTCTTGACTTCGTCGATTAAAGGTCCACCATGGTGAAGTTGCAGAAAATGTGATACATCTCTCTATCCCATCTTCAAAAATATATAAGCGCTGAGCCAATAAGCCTCCTAAAGAAACACCAGAAACAACAAAGCGTTTTTGAGGGAATTTCTTTCTCAAGGTCTGGTAGAATGCTCGAAGACTATCGTATTGATACAAATGAACCAATCCTAAACTACCTAGAGTCGAACTATAAATCCAGTCTTGAAAAATCGTTTTGAAGCTATCTTCATCATTCACCTTTGGGATAAAACGGGCATCGGCTCCTGTCTTACGAAAGAGTTTTTTCCCAATCCCTACATCAGCACCTCTGACAACGATGTAGATGGTATCCTCGCCCTCCATTTCATAAGCAACAGCTTGTAGGCCGTTTACCCACGAAGCATTCTCATCAATCGAGGACAACTTTTTTACAACCTTATCATCAAAAACTACACTACCGTATTGCATAATTTCTGCATTAAATACAATACTTGTTAAGTATACTAATAATCTCGTTTCTTTAATCATTTACCTTATTTATTGTCAAAAAAAAAGATAAGTAGTGATTAGGATTTTCTCCTGTGTTTGATAACACTACTTATCTTTAAAGATGAATCTACTTATCCTTCGCTTGCTTCTGAACTAGCTGTAGGTACTGTCATTGTAGCAAGGGCGTTATTAATAGCTACCAAGTTTGCTTTCTTAGTAGCATTGATGATAAGGAACCAATCAACAATTGTCCAGATACCAAAAGTCAACCATGCCAATAAAAGTTTTGCAACTCCCAATCCAACGTGACCAATGTAAAAACGGTCAACACCAAGAGTTCCTAAAAAGATAGAAAGAATCAAAGCTGTTGTAGGATTTTTAACGTCTGCAGCAGCAATAACTTGGTTGGCTTGTGAATCGTCTAGTTGTGCCAAGCGTTCACGAAGTGATGGAAGTTGCTCAGATGGGAAGTTGGCAGTATTTGCTGACAAGAATGAATCTGTAAAGTTTGACATAATAATCTCCTCTTTATGTTTTCCTATATTTTAGACGTTTTTTTATGCTTTGTCAAATTTCCTCTGTATTTCCAACCTCTAAGCCAATTTGCCCAAAATAAAACTGGTTAATACATCCCCTTGTGGATTCCTTTACTTGATATTTACCAATGTGTCAAACGCCTCACCTGAAACAGGTCCTACCACTACTTGGTTGGCATCCAAGTCCTGACAAAGTTCCTTAGGAAGAGCTTCTAAAAAGGCTTGGTAATCCAGTCTAGCTACTGCTTCATAGTCTTCTGGTTTTGAGCCATCTCCAGAGATTCTTACCAAATCAATCTCCCAAACAAGTTCCTTGCCTACCAATTGCTCAACGTAAGGAGCAGGAATCACCGGTTCTTTTGGCAAAATGGTTTTTACTCCCTGAGCTAGGTGGTAGACCCCATGAACCTTACCTTCACCATCTGGATAGAATTTAGCGGTGGAAGGAAAAGCTTCTGACCCTTGAACCCTCTTAACTAGATCTTCAAAACGTGCCAAGCCATCTTCTTCTAGGAAACTTTCCAAATCTGTCTTGTCAAAGTAAACAGGTGAAAGAATTCCTTGGCAGAAATATAGGCGAGCAGCTTTATCAGCTAGATAGTTCTCAACAGTTTCTTGGAAATAGTTTTCTAAATCAAAGTCTGCCAAGCCTTCAACTGCTTCACCAACCTTGCTAGACAAAGCTCGCAAGAGTCCTTCTACAATCTCCCAGTCAGTTCTTATAATCAAGTCAGGAATGATTACTTGATAGCCGTTTTGAGAGTCAAGGTAGCGAACTTTAAAGAGAAACTGAGATTTTCCCACAACAGCACATTCGATATACTCAAGACGATTGAGAGGTTGACGGAGGTAAACAGCATCATAACTATGGGACTCTAGGCCTTCTACTAAGCCTAAAATTGATTTAGCTGTAAGAATCTCCTGTTGTCCTAAAATACTTTGTTTATTTGGAATAAAAAATGTCTTCACCATAATGGTCTCCTTTGAAATCGTTTACATATAGTATACACCATTTTCCTGAAAGATGCAGAAACAAATTTAAGATTTTTTAGTCAAAAGCATAGAAAAACAGCCCTTTAGGACTGTTAATGTTTATTATACAACTTCAGAATGGTCTAAACTCTCACCAATTGCTGCTAGACGCTCGATGACTTGATCTTGTGTCAATTCATGTTCTAAAACATAGCGATTACGTGGGTGAACACGACACTCGTGTGAGCAACCACGAAGATATTTGTCTTCGTTATCTTCTGATGCCAAGATACGGCGGTTACAGAATGGATTTCCACAGTTGACATAGCGTTCACATGGTGTTCCATCAAACCAATCTTTCCCTACAATGGTTGGATTGACATGGTTGACATCAACTGCAATACGCTCGTCAAAAACGTACATTTTCCCATCCCAAAGTTCCCCTTGAACTTCTGGATCTTTACCATAAGTCGCAATTCCTCCATGCAATTGACCGACATCTTTGTAGCCTTCACGAACCATCCAGCCAGAGAATTTCTCGCAGCGGACTCCACCAGTACAGTATACCACGACACGTTTGTCCATGAATTTTTCCTTGTTATCACGGACCCATTGTGGCAATTCACGGAAGTTACGGATATCCGGACGGATAGCTCCGCGGAAGTGTCCCAGGTCGTACTCGTAGTCATTACGCGTATCAAGAACAACTGTATCTTCATCTAGGAGAGCTTCTTTGAATTCTTTTGGAGACAAGTAAGCACCTGTTGTTTCAAGTGGGTCGATGTCGTTGTCAAAGTTATCATCCTCTAAACCAAGGTGGACGATTTCCTTTTTATAGCGAACAAACATCTTCTTGAAAGCTTGCTCACTTTCTTCGTCAATCTTGAACCAGAGGTCTTCCATACCTGGAAGGCTGTGAACGTAGTCCATGTATTTTTGCGTTGTTTCGTAGTCACCAGAAACAGTTCCATTGATTCCTTCGTCAGCCACTAGGATACGGCCCTTGAGGCCAATAGACTTACAGAAAGCCAAGTGGTCTGCAGCAAATTGTTCCGCGTTTTCGATTGGAACATATTTATAGTAAAGTAAAACTCGAATATCTTTTGACATAAGATTGATTCTCTTTTCTAAGATTAAATTATCAGAATTTTTCATTCAACTATACCAGTATACTCCCTCAAGAAAGCGAATGCAATTTATTTGACCGAAAAATGAAAACAAGATCTGAAACAGGTCTTGTTTAGCTGAATATTCGATGAAGAAAAGTTACCAAAAATGGTAAGGTTGCAACAATATTATTGATAACATGAACGATATAACCAGGATAGATACTCTTGGTATAGCGAGTTAGACCCGCATAAAAGATTCCAAATGTCGCAAAAACAAGAATATCTAGTACACTGGGAAAACTTGTAAAGTGAGGAAGAGCAAATAAAACCGAAGGAAGAATCAGGTCAAGCCCAAATTTCGAATCTTTAAAAAAGGCATGTTGGAGCAATCCTCTATAAATCAACTCTTCCATCAGAGGCCCTAGAAAAAATAAGGATAGGTAGAGTCCCAACTCGGCAAAATTTGTCTCACTATAACCGATCAACACAGCCCAACCTTCATAGGTAGACTGAACATGTCTAGCCGTTTGGAAATTAAACGTTATATGAAGCACAGCTACGAGAATCGTCAAAACTGTATACCAAAGCCATTTTTTCTTTGGAATAACAAAAAGATATCCATGACCTGTCTTGACTAATATCCATACCATCAGTCCGATGAAGACTAGACTGATAAGATTTCAAATCCAGAAAAAATTGCCAATTTGAGAAGAAAATTGCCAGTAGTTTTGGATTATAAGTGTTAGCTGAGAAAGTCCATATACAAAAAATAAGTAAGTGGGATAAGATTGCACTAATTTTGAAAATAAGATAGTATTTTTTCATATACCTATTACCAACGCTACTTGTAAGGCAAATGCCTGGTTTTGAAATGCAGATAATTATATGCAAATATTCAAAAAAGAATCACCACCCCGTCTGGAAAACTCCAGACAAGGCAGTGATCGCATCTTTTAGGAATGAATACACGAAATCAATCTATCTTAAGATTTTTTGTTTTTCAAGAATTCGTCGTATTGTTTTTGCATTTCATCCAATACTTTTTGGTATGCACCTTCAGATTTAAGTTTTTCCATTAATTCTGGAATAGCTTTTTCTGGATCTACAGTACCAGTGTTGATAGCTGTATCGAACTGTTGCATAGTGTTAGTGATAGCTGAGATTTCAGATTTCACATTGTCAGTGTTAAAGATAAATCCAAGCGCTGGAGATTCTTTTGCAGTTTCCAAGTCTTTCTTAGATTGTGCAATTTGCTCATCTGTAACGTTTTCGTTGATGTAAAGGATCCAGTTGTTACCAGTGTTCCATCCTGACATGTGAGTGTTTCCTTTGTATCCATCAAGAACGCGAACGCGGTTTTCTTTACCTTCAACTTTTTCCCAGTTCTTGCCTTCTGGACCGTAAACAAGACCGTTCAAGAGTTCTGGGTTAGTGTTCAAGAGGTTCAACACTTCCATTGCTTTTTCTTTGTTCTTAGAGTTGTTTGAGATTACAAAGTTAGCAACTTGAGTTGTTTGGTTTTTCTTGATGAAGTTAGTAAATGGTTTGATTTGAATGTCTCTGTTAGCAACACGAGAAAGCAAGCTGCTACCGTAGTCAGCTGGTCCTACTGTTTCTTCGCGAACAAGCCAAGTATCTTGACTAAGGTCATATGAAGTTTCGCTTGTTGCTACGTCTTTTGGAATGTATCCTGCTTCATAGTATTTGTGAAGAGTCTTCAAGTGTTCTACGAAACGAGGAACTTCGTAACGGTTAACGATCTTAGTAGTATCGCCTTCAAGGTCGATGACGAATGGAAGACCATTTGCAACTGGGTAGTCAAAGTTTTCTGATGGAATAAAGTTTTTACCAACAGCGAATGGCATTACATCTGGAGCTTTTTCTTTAATTTGTTTCAAGACTGGTTCAAGTGTTTCGTATGAAGTTACACCTGAGATATCGATGCCGTATTTTTCAAGAAGTGGGCCGTTGAATGCAAAGTTTTGTGAAGATGCAACGTTGGCTGCAACTGGAACTGCATAGATCTTACCGTTTACAGTGTTACCTTTGATGTAAGCTGGGTCAAGCGCTTTGTAAAGTTCAGCTCCTTCTTTCTTGTACAATTCTGTCAAGTCAGCATAAGCACCTTTTTGAGCGTTTACGACATAGTTATCTGCAAATGCGATATCGTAGTTTTCACCTGAAGAAGTGATAACTGACATTTTCTTACCGTAGTCACCCCATCCAAGGTATTGGATGTCTAATTTAGCACCAACTTTTTCGCCGATGATTTTGTTTGCATTTTCTAGCAATTCATCCAAGTTATCTGGTTTGTCACCGATTTGGTACATTTTGATAACAGTTTTGTCACCTGAAGCAGAGTCAGCAGCTTTTTGGTTGTTTCCTTTAAGGTTTCCACAAGCTGCAAGGCTAGCTGCTAAAGCGACAAGGCTAGCAGATGCAAAAGCATATTTTTTCCAGTTTTTCATGATAAAAACTCCTTTTTTTTATTTTTAATTTATAAACAATTTTAATGAGTAACTTTCCTGATGATGAAAAGTTAGATAGAGAAGAGAAAACTTGTTTCTCAATGTTTTATTCTTTAACACCACCGATAGTCAAACCTTTTACAAAGTAGCGTTGGAAGAACGGATAGAGAATCGCAATCGGAACAGTTGCAACTACAACCATAGCCATACGTCCTGTTTCTTTTGGTAGGGCAACTGCAAGTTGTCCAGACATTCCAACTGACTTGGCAATGTAATCCATGTTGTTTTGAATTTGCATGAGCAAATATTGCAATGGATACAAGTTATCACTCTTGATGTAAAGAAGGGCGTTAAACCAGTCATTCCAGAATCCAAGCGCTGTCAATAGTGTAATCGTTGCGATACCTGGTAGTGAAAGCGGCAAACAGATTTGGAAGAAGATACGAGCTTCGCTAGCTCCATCAATACGAGCTGATTCGAGGATTGCTTCTGGGATGGTCTTCTTGAAGAAGGAACGCATCAACATGATGTTGAATGGTGATAGAAGCATCGGAACAATCAAGGCCCAAATGGTATCACCAAGGTGAAGCAACTGAGTTACCACGATGTAGCCTGGTACCAAACCAGCATTGAACAACATACTAAGCAATGCGAAGATTGTAAAGAATTTACGATACTTAAATGTTGAACGTGAGATGGCATAGGCGTAAGTTGTAGTGATAAAGACGTTTGTCAATGTACCGACAACTGTCACAAACACTGAGATAAAGAGCGCTTGTAAAATCTTATCTTTGAACTGAGCCAAAAACTCAAAACCATCTAATCCAAATTTTGATGGGAAGAAGCTATATCCATATTGAACAATACTCTTCTCATCTGTAACAGAGATAATGATGACAAAGATGAAAGGCAAGATACAAGAGAAAGCTAGCAAACCAGATATGATACTAAAGAAGATATCTGCTTTCTTGCTAAAGGAGTGTATGCCAACATTATCAATTTTTTCTTTTTGAATTTTTTTTGCCATATGCTCCTCCTTTCTAGAATAGTGCTGAGTTAGGATCAACACGTCTTGCAAGTAAGTTTGATAGGATAACTAGAATCAAACCGACAACTGACTGATAGAGACCGGCTGCTGAAGCCATACCAATATCTGCTGTCTGAGTCAAACCATTAAAGACATAGACGTCCAATACGTTTGTTACACTATAGAGCTGACCAGCGTTGTGAGGGATTTGATAGAAGAGACCGAAGTCTGCACGGAAGATGTTTCCGACTGCAAGAATGGTCAATACTGTCACAAGTGGTGTCAACTGAGGAATCGTTACGTTGCGGATACGTTGCCATTTGCTAGCACCGTCCACTGTCGCTGCTTCATAGTAAGTTGGATCAATACCCATGATAGTAGCGTAGTACATAACACTACTGTATCCAAACCCTTTCCAAATACCTAGGAAGAGGAGAAGATAAGGCCAGATACTGACGTCAGCGTAGAAGTTAATCCCCTTCATACCAAGAGCTTCCAAGGTGTGGTTAATAAGCCCTTTATCGATATTTAGGAAAGCATCTGTAAAGAAACTGATGATAACCCAAGATAGGAAGTAAGGAAACAACATAGAGGTTTGGTAGATTTTAACCATTCTCTTAGAGCGAAGTTCACTAAGGATAATGGCGATACCAACTGACACAATCAAACCGATAAAGATAAATCCAAGGTTATAAAGGACAGTATTTCGAGTGATGACAAAGGCATCTTTTGAACTAAACAAGAATTTAAAGTTATCTAGTCCGACCCATTTACTATTTATAATACTGTGGACGAATCCTTCACCAGTCATATGGTAGTCTTTGAAGGCAACTACATTCCCAAAAACTGGAATGTAGAAGAATAAAATCAACCAAATTGTTCCTGGTAAAACCATTAAGAGAAAAATCCAATTATCTCTTAAAGTTTTTGAAAACTTATTCATAATTTCCTCCCTTTTTATTTTTCTAAAACTTCATAATCTCACATTTTTAGTCTTGATAACGTTTACAAAAATAGTATACTCTTATTTTTAGGACAGTTTAAACTACAAATTATAGAAAAAACTCCACAAATTATTTTATGTGGAGAACTTTTTTATATGAGAAGTGTGTTTCACGGGAAACACTCTGCCTGCATAGAGTTTTTCTAGGTCGTATAAATAGTGGATGCTGTCGCAATAGTATGCCACTGGTTGGCTGTCGTTGCTGCGAAATCCTTATCTGCGTAGAAGTCAGTAAATGGAAGAATCTCTACTTCTAGTTCGTCGATACGTGAGATAGAACCAGCTAGGTAGTCTTCGATACGACTTTCTGCTCGCTTGATGCGTTGCAAGAGCCCACCCATACGGATATCTACTGTATCCAAACCAAAGACCTTGTTTTCTTTCAACCATTGGTGGCTAAAGAGCTTGTGGAAGGTTTCAATCTGGCTTCTTAATTTTGGTAATTCTTCCCGAGCAATTTGTTGCAAGCTTTCTTTATCATCTGCTTGATAGGCTTGACGAATGCGTCGGCCTACATCAACCTTGCCACTTAAAATAGCATTCAACTGAGCCTGGGTCTCAAAGAGATAAGTATAGATGCCTGCTCTTTCTTTAATGTCAGACAAAATCTCAGCTGCTTGGGCAAAGTGTGGTTTGTCCTGTTCAGGTGTCATGTGCTTGTCAAGAATTGGGCAGAGAACATCCTGATAAAAGGTATAGCGGTTAGGGTTGATACCATGTATATTACCTGGCAGGTCTGGTAAGAGGTTGGCAAGGTCAAGCTGCATAAAGTCCTCAACGGATAGACCTGTATTGGTTTTGAAATGTGCAGACAAACGGTCTAGGTCATTGCGGTAGCAGAGTTCTGCCCAAATTTGCAAGCTCGGTAAGATAGAGAATTGGGCTGTTTCACCACCATTATCTGCCCATCCCGTCACGATGACTTCCTTGATCTGATTGGCACGGCAGGCTTTATTGGCTTCAATAGCTACTAAGCGGCTAAATTGGTTGTGGGGCGTAAAACCAATCCATTTCCAAGCACCACCTGCAAAGGCAATATCCTGGCTAATCTTGTGGTGGTTACCGAAGTTTCGGTTGTATTTTTCTTCGCTATCCTGATAATAATCCCAGTAAACCAAGGTCACACGGTCTTTTAGACGGTCAAGATAAACACGAGTTTCTTCTGGAATTTCGACATCACGGTCGTACTGGCCATCTGCTGACATGAGTTTGAAGAACATATCGCTCCACATCTGGCAGTGGAAACCATACTTGTCTGCAATATCCAACACGCGCTCCAAGTGTTGGCACATAAGGAGACTACGATCCACAACACCGTTTAAGATGAGATAGCGTCCCAAACCAACCAAGTGAGCTTCGTCCATCCCGATATTGACCTTGCGTGTTTGTAGTTTAGACAAAGTCGCAAACATGCCGTCGATTAGGTCGTAAACTTTTTCTTCGCCGATGAGGAGAATGTCCTCTACATCACGAAGTTTCTGGACTTCTTTAACACCCCATTTGACAAAGGCTGATAAGTGGGCCAAGGTCTGAATACATGGTACAAAGGTCATATCAAACTGCTGGGCATAGGCTTCGATTTCCTGTAACTCTTCAGCTGAATAAGCCCCGCGGAAATAACCAAAATAAGGTTGCCCTTCAATCTGATAGGTGTCTTCCATGTAGAGCTCAAAGGTTGAATAACCCATGAGAGCCAAGACTTCAATCATCTGCTTAGCAGATGCAACATTTAGAACCGCATTTCGCGAACAGTCAGCCATGTAGGCTAAATCTTCATAAGCCGCTTGCTCCTCAATCTCCACCTTATCACCTTCTGCTAATGCTGTTGCGAGAACAGACAAGGCGCGATAGAGTTGGTGAGGTTTGCGATAAGTCAATTGATATTCTCCGCCCTCCCCCTTGATAGAGATAGAAGCTTGGTCAGACTGGGTGACTGCCACTTCTACATCTGGTAGAGAAATGTGCTTTTGAAGTAAGTCTATAGCTTGCTGTTGTTTACTGCTAATTCCGGTAAAATTTACCATTGGTTTTCCTCCTGTAACCAGTTGACAAGGGCACCGTAGAGATTGGCATCTGCCTGATAGGTGCAGGCTTGGATCACTGGCGCAATTGTATACTCTTCATATCTTTCCACAAAGACGTCTACCGCTTTTTGCACTCCTTTGATAAACTCAGGATTTTGGCTAATAGAGCCACCTAGGCTAATAACATCTGGGTCGATTAAATACTGGATATTGAGTAGTCCTTGAGCTAGATTACGATTCATCCGCTCAATGGCTTCTTGGCAAAGGGCATTGCCTGCTGCAGCCTCTTGATAAACCTTTCGGCCATCCCAGTCTGACTGACCTGATTTTTCAATCACATGACGAACCATGTTTCCTGTAGAAGCTAATAGTGACCAGTTATTGAGTTTTTCTGCTGGTTCGATAGTTGTCATGTAACCAAACTCTCCACCCAAGCCATGGCGACCACGGTGAATTTTGCCATTGATAATCATGGCCCCGCCAATCCCTGTGCCAATGACAACACAGGCTGCATTTTCAATCTCAGGATGAGCTAGCAGTTCACTAAGTCCAACACAGTTGGCATCATTTTCTAGATGGACAGGTAGCTGGTGATGAGCTAGCGCCTCATACCAAGAAAAACCATGGATGTAAGGAATGGCACTAATTCCCTCAATCACTCCTGTTTCTTGATTGACTGCACCTGGCACACTCATGGCAATCCCACGATAGTCCTGTTCTGACAAGCGTTGGTCCAACCAAGCCAATAAATCTTCTAGAGTTTCTGGAGTTGGGGTGCTGGTCTTATCTAAAATCTTTCCATCAGGAGTTAGACTAGCAAACTTAATGCCAGTCCCTCCGATATCAATTGTTGCAATGGTCATTGCTTTCACCTGCAAAAAGGAGCGAATCAGCAGTTGGTTCTTACTTTTTCGCTCCTCCTTTCTGTTTATGTTTACTTTTTGAAATTAAATTTCTTCTTTTTGAATGAGTTCTGTACGAATTTCCTGTGGTGCCAATAGTCCTGAATGAACTGGATATGGGCGTTCCAACAAATCAAGAATGGTTTGTTGTTTTTCAGACACGCGAACATTTTCTTGACTCATATTGTAGTAACGAAGGACGTATCCTTCTTCATTTTCAGCAACTTTAAAGGCTGTTGGGCAGACTTGTGGCAAGTTCAGTGCCGGATGGTTAAAGAGGCTACCCGTTGCTGCAACGCTTCCCTCTTGTTTTGCAACTTGAAGAGCTGTAAATGGCACCTGGAAGGCTTTGGCACGACGGAAAGCTGAGAAGCGTTCCCCTGCTTGGTGACATTCTACTGCAAATTCAACTTCGATATCACGCAAGCACTGAGCTTCCGGTGTTGGGAAATAGCCCCAGTCACCGAGTTCGCCTGAAGCACGAAGAAGGGTTACAGCCATGGTGTCATCTCCAAGAATTTCGTATTCGTGCAATCCTTTATTGGATACTGTCACTCCTTTAACATCATCATACAAGCTGACAAAGGCTTGTTGGTGTTGTGGATTTTCAGGATTTTCCCAAGAAGCTGCCGGTTTATTTGGTCTTGTCACAACTTCATAGATGCTTTCAGAATCATTGCTTGGACGAGTGTTATGAGTTTTCACCAAGAGACGGATGCGATGATCCTTGGCTGTGTTGGTAAAGCGAGTTTTAAAGCGAATCTGTGGATTGTCCACAAAGACAGTCATTTCTGTTTCAAGAGGAATGGTTGTCAACTCTTCTGAACGACCTGCATCTCGTTTCATGAACTCGATGATACCTCTTTGTTCTGCATCCAATTTTTCATCTGCGCTAACTGGAATAGTCAAGTCATGTTTGAGCAAGATTTTGGCATAGCGAGCATTATTTTCTAAGACTTCATAACCTTTCAGTTGAGCATAGATTGGATCAGTTCCTTTTGGTTGGAAGTAAATGTACTCGTTACCAATATCTCCACGGTCCTCGAATTGGATGAAATCTTCGTAGGCTTCGTTAGTAGTCTTGTCGTAGAGTGTAATTCCTTCATCTACACTCACTGTTACGAATGGTGTATCAATGACTCCATTTTGGTAAATACCATCTCTGTATTCTACTTGACCTTCGACCAATTGGAAGCTTGCCCAAGAAAGCGGAGCAAGGTGGACTGGGATTGTCACGCGCACTTGGCGTGCAATATATGGTTGGCGGAATTTATCCTTAGGCAAAGTATAGCCAAAACTTGCTCCCAAGTCTTCAATCTTGGCTTCAAGGACATGGCCATCCAAATCTTCAACATGGTAATCTGGCAAGGTCACGGCTGCCATCTTCTTGTAACCTTCAGTCGGATGCAATTCTTTAAAATCACAAGTCACAACATCCACTACAACACTAACTGTATCAACCTTGTCATGTAAGGTTGTGTTGACAACGGTAAAGAGGTGGTCGCTTTGCGCATTTTGAGTAGCTAATTTACCCTTCCATTCGTTAAGAAGGTTAGTCTTAACAAAATTCCCAACTTGATTAACCTTGGCAAAACGAGTTTCCATTTCACGGTGAACTTCGTCAATACTACAACCACAGATACTATCGTGCGGTGCATTTTGCAGAAGTACTTTCCAAGCGTAGGTCAATTGATCCTTGTGGTTGTGTCCACCAGTGATAATGGTTAATGGTTCCACTACTTGCTCCAGCAAGTTGCTATTTTCTTGGAAGGCTTGTTTGAGATAAACACGTGAAGAAGAGGTATTGGCAAGGGTGTACCAGCCATCCGTTTCCTGGCTAGTCAACTCACCTGTGACCGTTGATAATTGTTCAGGAAGGGCACTTTCCACTGCTTGGACATATTCGTCAAATGAGCTATGAATAAAGGTCACGTCAGGGAAGAGTTCGTTGGCCACGCGAATGGCTTCACTCAGATTTCTCTGAACAGGCTGGTGGTCACAGCCGTTCATCATCAACCATTGGTTGGTCGATGCATAGTCACGAACGTCTGCTAATTTTTGCTTCCAGAAAGCCAAGGCTTCGTCTTTATCCACTGGAATTTCATTCCCGTTACTGTACCAGTTAGCAAAGAGAATACCGAGGACACGGCTACCATCAGCCCCTTGCCAGTACATCTCAGAAAATTGAGAGGTAAACTGTTCATCTTCAAGGACTTGGTTATCAAATCCGATTGGCTTGACACCGCGACCAAAGGCTGCTACGTGAATCCCTGATTTTTGAAGGATTTGAGGAGCCTGCCCCATATTTCCAAAAGTATCTGGGAAATAACCAATTTGAGTAGATTTGCCCCATTTGGCACATTCCGCTTGTCCAATCAAAGTATTGCGGACGTTAGCTTCACTGGAAATCAAGTAATCATCCTGCAAGATATAGAAAGGCCCAATCTTCAATTTGCCTTCGTCGATATAACGTTGCACCTTGTCACGGTTTTCAGGGCGAATTTCTAAATAGTCATCGAGGACAATGGTTTGGCCATCTAGGTGGAAGCTCTTGAACTCAGGATCATTTTCAAACAGATCAAACAGATTGTCAAAAAGTTCCACCAATTGCATACGGTGACTTTCAAATGGTAGATACCACTCACGATCCCAGTGACTGTGAGAGATGATATGTACAACAACATTTTCCATGAGTAAAACCTCATTCTAACTTAAATTTAAAAATAGATTTGTGATTCTTTGCAAGAACCTATTGAGCTAAGGCTCATTAGCGAATATCCAGGTAATCCAAGACCAATTCGCAGAACATCATATTAGCCCATGAGAACCATTCACGAGAGTAGAGAGTCGGATCATCTACGTGGAAGCTTTCATGCATAACACCTGTTCCACCATCACAAGCGACGAGCTGATCTAGCAAGAATTTCTTCTCTGCCTTATCTGTAGCTGTTAAGCCTTGAATTGATAGGGCAATTGGCCAGATATAACGATAGAAGGTATGAGAGCTTCCGAGACCGCTAGCGTATTCTCCTTGGTAGAAGTATGGATTTTCAGGGCTGAGAATGGTGCGACGAGTGGCTTGATAGACTTCGTCATTGACATCACAGTAACCAAGATATGGAGCAGCTAACAAACTTGGTACGTTAGGATCGTCCATGATGCTAGCATTTCCTAAACCATCCACTTCAAAGGCATAGATCTTCTCGCCCTTACCGTTAGTCGTGTAGGCGTAATTTTCGATCCCTTCTTGGATTTCAGCTTGCAGACGTTTAGCATCAGCAATAATGCTTTCGCTATCAGCTAGATTCAATTCTGCAAAGATTTCTTGGACATAGCCTAAGACAACGACCGCAAACATATTTGACGGAATCAAGTAGCTATACTGACAGCAGTCATCACTCGGACGAAAGGCTGACCAGGTCATTCCTGTCACGGCAAAGTCTGGACCAAAACCATCGTTAACCAAAGTATCTTCCTTACGATCGGTATCCCGAACAAAGCGATAAGGGGAGTTCTTGTGGTCTTGTTCCACCGTCCATAAATGGAGAATCTCCTTGGTCGCTGTAACAAAAGTCTCATCAAACTGGCCAGTCTCACCAGTTTCTTTCCAAAGAAGGTAAGCCAATTGCAAGGGATAGCAAAGCGAATCCACTTCATACTTGCGTTCCCAAATCCAGCCATTGAGGTCGGTGTGGTCTGTTTCATGATGACCTTTCCAGTTCTCTTCAATATTAAAAGAGTTAGCGTAGGGATCTTTGAGGATCAAAGTCATCTGACGTTTGACCAAACCGGCAATGGTCTGGCGTAAACGAGGGTCTCTTTTTGCCACATGAAGGTATGGTCTCAGCTGAGCAGTCGAGTCCCGAAGCCACATAGCTGGGATATCTCCTGTCAGTACAAAAGTCGAGCCATCTTCTAAGATTTCAACTGTATTGTCTAAAGTATCTGTATAGCAACGCTCAAAAACATCGACCCATTCAGGATGTTCCTTGGCTCTCTCCGCTACCTCATCTAGCCACTCTCTGACGATTTCTTTAGAATAAACCATAAACTATTTTGCCTCTTTCAAACAGATTTTCATTTTCAGTATATAGCTTTTAGCCCAGAAAATATATACACAAATGTTAGTCATTATTCTACAAAATTGTTATATTTTGAAGTCATTTTCTAAAAGTATCCTTTTTCTGATATAATGTAGAAAACTACAGAAGGAAATCGCTATGAAACCGATACTTGAAACCATTGATACCCGATTTGGTACCGCGAGCAAGCATGCCTTTTCACGAGGCAATACCCTACCATACACTGGAGTGCCTTTTGGGATGAATTACTTTGTCCCCCAGACTAGTGACCAGGAGGGGTCTTGGTTTTTTGACCCTCATCTTCCTATCTTTCAGGGTATTCGACTAACCCACCAGCCTAGCCCTTGGATTGGCGATTACTCCTGGATCTTACTGACTCCAGTTACAGGAAAAATCAAGGGTAACACTCTCTTTCATCGTCAATCTTCTTATAATCTTGAACGTGCTATTTTCAATCCTCATTTTCTAAAGATTTTTTCTGAGCGTTATCAGATTGAAACGCAGCTAAGTCCTACTTGCTATGGAGCTTCTATTCAACTAAGACAGATACAAGGCAAGAAACTCTCACTCTATCTGCATGCAGCTGATGATTTATCATTAGAGCAAGTAGATGAGCGTACTGTCAGCCTTGGTCAAAGCGGATTAACCGAAACCAACAAAAGTCCCCTCGTCATGTTTACTGCTCTCGCATTCTCTACGGATATTCTATCTATCAATCAAGTGGGGCAAGACTGGCGTATCGACTTGGCTGGAGCAGAAGTTCAAGTTCAACTGGCAACTTCTTTTATTTCGAAGAAACAAGCCCTCTTTAATCTTCCTAAACAAGATTTTGAAGAAACAAAAGCAGATGCTAAAGTAAGTTGGGAAGATCTTCTAGGCCGATTTGATGTCGTGGAAACCGGCTCTGTAGACCGAACATTTTTTGATCATTGTCTATACAGACTCTTTCTCTTCCCACAAACCTTTTATGAGGTGAGTGAACAGGGAGAAGAGATTCATATAGACCTCGCTTCAGGAACAATTAAACCAGGTCTTCTCTTTACCAATAATGGTTTCTGGGATACCTTCCGCACTTCATTCCCACTCTTTGCCTTGATTATTCCAGAATACTATCGTCAATTCCTTGAAGGCTTCCTCAATAGCTACCGCGACACTGGATATCTTCCTAAGTGGCTTGCTCCTGATGAAAGAGGAATGATGCCTGGCACTTTGATTGATGGTCTTATTGCAGATAGCGCCTGCAAAAACATGGCACCTGAGCTTGAGGAAGAATTTCTCAAAGCCATGATCAAAACTGCGACCAAGGCAGATCCAAAAGCTATCAACGGGCGGCACGGCCTAAGCCAATACCAAGAACTGGGCTATTTATCCACAGATCACCACGAAAGTGTCAGTCATACGCTAGATTATGCCTACAGCGATTTTTGTATCTCTACTTGTGCAGAAAAATTAGGTCAAGAAGAGCTGGCTCAAACCTATGCTCAATATTCTAAAAACTATCAGAATCTATTTGACTCTGAGACGGGTTACATGAGGGCGCGTGATGTAGATGGCAACTTCCGTCCTGACTTTTCTCCATATAGTTGGGGGCGAGATTACGCCGAATGTTCAGCTATTCAAGCCAGTCTAGGTGTCTTACATGACATTTCTGGACTTAGCCAACTAATGGGTGGAAAAGAAGCCTTTAGTAACTATCTTTTAAAAGCTTGTCAAAGTCTCCCTCTCTTTGAAACGACAGGCTATGGATATGAAATTCACGAGATGAGCGAAATGGCAACAGCACCATTTGGTCAACTAGCCATTTCCAACCAACCAAGTTTCCACATCCCTTATCTCTTCCGCTATAGCAATTATCCTCAATACACCAGTCTCTTAATCAAGACTCTCCGTCAAAAAGCCTTTCGAGCTGGCTGGGATGCTTATCCAGGCGATGAGGATAACAGTAGTCTATCTGCCTGGTATGTCTGGTCTGCCCTTGGACTTTACCCGACCTGCCCAGGAAAAGCAAGTTATGACCTTGGAATTCCACTCTTTGACCACCTTCGTGTCTATCTGGCAAAAAAAAATCAGTGGTTGGATGTTCGTACTCAGCAAAATCATGCACACTTCCACTTTGTCCAAGACTGTCAACTGGACGGAAAAGAAAAACAAAGCATCAGCCATCAGGAATTGCTCAATGCTAAGACTCTTGACTTTACCCTCAGCTGGTTGCCAAAGCATTAATAACCTGACCCCTTTGTCAGACGCAAAGGGGTCTTCTTATCCATATAAAGTTATCCACAAACTGTGAATAACCTTCAACCTTTTTTTGGAAAAGATTTTCAAGTTTTTCCAAAATATCTTTCCAATCCAAGTTCATAGGATGTACAAGAGAATAAAGTCTATAAAGCTTGTCCTAACAAGGTTTATAAGAGATTGATTTGTTTCCTATTCTATAAACTTCGTCTCTCTTTTTCCTATTAAAATTATAAAGAGACAATTGTTGTTAATACCTTTAGTTATCCACAGTTTGTGGATAATCCTTTTCTAAACCAACAAGCCCTATTCCCTATCTGTTAGCTAGCTTTTACTTTTTTTATAGTAAATTTCAAATTTTGTTAGGCGCTTTCAAAAAATCATGATATACTGAAATTATCAGAAAAGGAGACATTATGAAAAAAGATCAACACCAACTTAATTGGCTGATGGTTTCTCTAATTGCTTTCAACATGGTTTGGGGGCTAGGAAACGTCGTCAACAACTATTCTCAACAGGGAATTTCAGTAGTCGTATCTTGGGTTTTAATCCTCGCACTCTACTTTATCCCATATTCACTCATCGTCGGACAACTAGGTTCTACCTTCAAGGAAAGCGGAAGCGGTGTTAGCGACTGGGTTGAAAAAACATCAACCAAACGCCTCGCCTACTTTGCCGCTTGGACCTACTGGGTTGTGCACATCCCTTATCTCGCACAAAAACCTCAAGGAATCCTGATTCCGCTTGGATGGGCCTTGCAGGGTAACGGACAATTTCTAAAACAAATCGATATCCACTGGATTGTTATTCTCTGCTTGCTAATCTTTGGACTTTTCCTCTATCTTTCTACAAAAGGATTGACAACACTGAAAGTCATCGGTAGCTTGGCAGGAAGTGCCATGTTGATTATGTCTTTACTCTTTGTGCTTTTGGCTGTCGGTCTGCCTTTCATTAAGCCAGACATCCAGTTTGCGACACCACATATGGATCAACTGAGTACCTACATTCCAAACTTTGATTTTTCTTATTTTACAACCATCTCACTACTGGTCTTTGCCGTTGGTGGTTGTGAAAAAATTTCCCCTTATGTGAATCAAACTCGCAATCCTGCAAAAGAATTTCCAAAAGGTATGATTGTCATGGCCATCATGGTAGGACTCTCTGCTATCCTTGGTTCAGTTGCCATGGGAATGCTATTTGATGGTAATAACATCCCTGAAGATCTTATGCGTAATGGTGCTTATCAAGCCTTCCAAATGTTAGGAAATTCTTGGGGAGTTGGAAATCTTTTCGTTGTGATTTACGCTCTTACAAATATGGTCGGACAAATCGCTGCGCTTGCCTTCTCTATTGACGCACCATTACAAATCCTACTCAATAACGCTGACGAAAACTACATCCCAAGCTGGCTTCGTAAACGGACTGAAAAAGGTGTCCTCATTAACGGTTACCTCCTTACAGGTGTCCTCGTTAGCCTTATCATCATCCTTCCAATTTTTGGTATCCAAGAAATTGATGGACTTGTAAAATGGATGACCAACCTCAATTCTATCGTAATGCCAATGCGTTATCTCTGGGTATTCCTTGCCTACATGATGCTCAATCGCGCTTGGAAAACATACAAAAATGCCGAATACAAGTTTGTGAACAATCCTAAGCTTGGCTTTGTGATCGGTACTTGGTGTTTCCTCTTCACTGCCTTTGCTTGTATCCTAGGTATGGTTCCCAAAATTAGCTATGCTGAAAATCCAACTGCTTGGCAATTCTCTCTTCTTACAAACATCTTGACCCCAATTATTCTGATTGGTTTAGGTGTTATTCTACCAATCCTTGCAAAAAAAGAACAAAAGAAACAAATCAAATAAATCCTACTATTAGCTAGATAGTTTCACTTTTGTCTTTTCCTGAAAGAAAAATCCCCTTTGAACCATAATGTTCAAGGGGATTCTTTTTGTCTAATAGTCTATTTTTTATTTGGCCTCATACCAAGTCACGCCTTCATTTTCATCAGCAATCAGGGGCACACTGAGTTGAATGGCTTCTTCCATGGTTTGTTTGACGATTTTTTTAATGGCAGCCAATTCTGACTTAGGCACTTCAAGAACAATTTCATCGTGTACTTGCAGAAGCATCTTAGTCTGATAACCACCTGCAACCAAGGCCTTATCTAGCTGAATCATAGCGATTTTGAGAATATCTGCAGCCGATCCTTGGATAGGTGAGTTGATAGCTGTACGCTCTGCAAAACCACGAATGTTAAAGTTACGCGAATTGATATCTGGTAACTCACGACGACGTTTAAAGAGAGTATCCACATAACCCTTATCACGCGCCTCACGAACGACTTCATCCATGTAATTTTTGATACCTGGGAAGCGTTCAAAGTAAGTGTCGATGTATGCTTTAGCCTCTTTACGGCTGATACCTAGGTTATTGGATAAACCAAAGTCTGAAATTCCGTAAACCACTCCAAAGTTGACAGCCTTGGCATTGCGACGGTCGTTTGGAGTCACATCCTCAGGACGTTCAATTCCAAAGACCCGCATGGCTGTCGAGGTATGGATATCAGCTCCCTCTTGGAAGGCCTTGATTAAGTGCTCATCTTTAGAGATATGCGCCAAAACTCGCAACTCAATCTGTGAATAGTCAGAGCTGAGAAGGACACTATCCTCCCACTCTGGCACGAAAGCCTTACGAATGAGGCGACCTTGTTCCAAGCGAACAGGAATATTTTGCAAGTTTGGATCCACACTAGATAGACGCCCTGTCTGAGTCAAATCCTGCACATAGCGCGTGTGAATCTTGCCATCCGCTAAAATCCAATCCTGCAAACCAATCACATAAGTCGATTGAATTTTAGCAATCTGACGATAATCTAGAATTTTCTTGACGATTGGGGCAATAGGAGCTAGGCGCTCTAACACATCCACTGCTGTTGAATAACCTGTCTTGGTTTTTTTGGTGTATTCTATAGGGAGACCTAGCTTTTCAAAAAGTAGTTCGCCCAACTGCTTTGGCGAGTTGATATTAAACTCCTCACCAGCCAATTCATAAATCTCTTGAGTTAGCTTTTCAATGACAAGCTCATTTTCAGCTTGCATCTCGAGTAGAGTTTCTTTTTTAACCTTGATCCCAGCGATTTCCATCTTAGCAAGAACAAAGGCCAGAGGTTGCTCCATGTCATAGAGAAGGTCTAATTGTCCGTTTTCACTTAACTTTTCAAGCAATACAGGCTCTGTCTCAACCAGCACAGCAACCTTGCGAGCCAAGTGCTCCAAGAAGGTTTCTCTCTCAGGGATAGCTTTCTTGACCCCCTTACCATAGAAGGTTTCATCATCGACTAGGTAAGTTTGACCATAGAGACTAGCAATGGTTGAAATTTCATTATTCTCTACAGTAGAGAGAAGGTATTTGGCCAAGCGACTGTCAAAGGCAGGAGCCTGCAAGTCCAAACCAAAACGATTTAAGAGAACTTTAGCTTTCTTAAAGTCATATACTTTCAGAGGTGTTTTTTCTAGAAAATCCTTAAGAATCGGATCCTGCAGAAGTTCCAGCTTATCTGTAGCATAGAGCTTGTCTCCACAAGACCAGGCAAAACCAACCAAATCATCTGTATGGTAATTTTCACCAAAAAGTTCAAAGTGGAAGATAGAGTCGGCACTCAGCATATCTTCAGTCACTTTGTCCACCATGGTAAAATTCAAAGTCTCAGATTGATTCGCCTGAGAAGCATTCAAGGCTTGTTTGAGTTGTTTAAAGCCCATCTCATCGTAGAATTTCCCAAGGTTTTCCACATTTGGTCCACTATAGACCAAATCATCTAGACCTATCTCGATTGGCGCTTTCGTGTCGATGGTAGCTAGTGTTTTAGACAGAAAGGCTTGTTCCTTGTCATTGACAAGATTTTCCTTCATCTTGGAAGCCTTCATACCATCGATATTTTCATAAATACCTTCCAGCGAGCCGTGTTCTAACAAGAGCTTAATACCAGTCTTTTCACCAATCTTGGTTACACCAGGGATATTATCAGACTTATCCCCCATGAGTGCCTTAAGATCAATAAACTGAGCTGGTGTGATTCCCATCTTTTCCATGAGATATTCTGGTGTAAAGGCCTCAAACTCAGCCACACCTTTCTTAGAAATCTCAACCACCGTATGTTCATCCGTCAACTGGATTAAGTCTTTATCTCCGCTAACGATCGTCACATCAAAAGAATCCTTTTCAGCCAAGCGACCAAGAGTTCCAATGATATCATCTGCCTCATACTGGGCTAATTCATAGTGGCGAATCCCAAGATGGTCTAGCATCTCACGAATGAAGGGGAATTGCTCACGAAACTCATCTGGAGTTTTAGCACGACCACCCTTGTAGTCTGCATACATCTCTGTACGGAAAGTCGTTTTCCCCGCATCAAAAGCAACCAAAATATGACTCGGCTGGACACGTTCCAATAGGTGATTTAGCATCAGATGAAATCCGTAGATTGCATTGGTATGTAGTCCATTGTCATTTTTAAAACGATCCAACTGCTGATAAAGAGCGAAAAAAGCTCGAAAAGCAACTGAAGATCCATCAATCAATAATAATTTTTTCTTGTCCATACACCCATTATAAAGGAAAGCAGGGAAAAATACCATTGCTAAGAGTTAGATTATCGGTGAAGGCTTATTGGGGTGATTCTTCCACTCGCGCACCATTGCTGTCAACTTGGAATCCATCGATAGTCGTATCTACTGCCAATTCTCCAGATGCGTTCACGTAATAATATTTCCCTGAAACTTGGAACCACTGACTAGTCTTCATAGATCCTGAGTTTTCAAGATAATACCAAATACCTTTATCCTTCAACCATCCTGTCTGCATTTCTCCAGATGATTTCAAGTAGTACCACTTGGAACCGTCTTTTAGCCAACCTGTTCTCATTGAACCATTAGTTTGGAAATAGTACCAACTACCGTTTATCTTTTTCCAACCAAGAGCGACTTTCCCATTTTCATAATAGTACCAAGTTGTCCCCTGTTTTTCCCATCCATTCTTAGCAGTTGCTGTTTTAGCTAGCTGGACATATCTGCGATTTCCAGTTCGGGATAGATAAGAAATCCATTTATAACCATCTTTTTCAAGAGTCTGATCGTAATGAACACTTTCTCCAGGATAGTAATAGTCAATAATCGCAGCCGCTTGTGATGGCTGGTTCATAATAGCAGCTTTTTCTGTAAAAACATGGGTTCCACTAGATACTAAAGTTGACTGATGATTTCCTGTGCTAGCCTGTCCGACATCTTTAAAATGAATGAAACCAGACATAGAGCTTGCCTTCACAAGTCTACGATTGTACTTCTCTCTAATACCATAATTGTACTCCTCAATTTCAATCATATCACCAAAAACATTAGAAACCCATGCAACGTGGCCATAGTCTCCGCTTCCGTCCCAAGCAATCGAACCAATTGTTGGAGTCTTGTCCACACGATAACCTTCTCGTTTAGCACGATAACCCCAATCCTTAGCATTCCCGTACGCAGCAGGTAACTCAAAACCATTGACACTACTTAAACGAAAGGCAGCGAAAGATGTACACTGTCTGGAGTATAGACGCCATTTATCAATTTCTTGACTTCCATTTTTATAATAATAGGGATAATCATCTCCTCGTGCCAGTGAGCCATTGTTTGCCTGATTGGCATGAACAGCTCCTCCACCAAACAAAAAAGCACCTGCTAACAGTAGGGAAGCTGTCCCCACTGTCGTTCTCTTAAGAAAAGTTCCCTTTTTACTATATGTCATTCATTCTCCTTCGAATAGATAAATTTTTGAGGTTGACCTCATTTATATCATTCGAAAGAAAAATAAAAAAGTGAGAAAACTCCCACTTTCAACCTTAATCCAAATAGTGAATCAAATTCTTTTCCGTTAAAATATCAGAATACGTGAAGGATTCAACGTAGACGTTGGCCTGTTTGTCCCCTTCAACATCCCCAAATTCAACGATAAAGAGTGATGGATAGACTTCAATAAGTCTTCCTAAGCGATTCTTTTGGCGTTTACGACCATTTTCCAAGGTCATTTCCACGACTTGTCCTTCATGCGCCTTGATTTCTTCTTTGATTTTTTTCATCTTGGCTACATCTGTAAATGCATCTGTCATCTTTGTTCCTCTCTCTTCGAAATACTTGAAAACTTGTTATACTCTTTTTGGAAAATCAATTCTACCGTTCCACGTGCACCGCTACGGTTTTTCTCGATAATAACTTCTACTTTGTTATTAGGAAGACCTTCCTCTTCTTCGCCACCACGCTCATAATAGTCATCACGATAGAGAAAGGCTACGATATCCGCATCCTGCTCGATAGATCCAGACTCACGAATATCTGATAATACCGGTCTTTTATCTTGACGTTGTTCAACACTACGCGACAACTGACTTAGCGCGATAACGGGAACCTTCAATTCCTTGGCCAGAATTTTCAACTGACGTGAAATCTCTGATACCTCTTGCTGACGGTTCTCACGACCAGTCCCTGTGATTAACTGCAGGTAGTCAATCAAAATCAATCCAAGATTGCCTGTTTCCTGAGACAATTTTCTGGCGCGTGAACGAATCTCTGTGATTCGAATCCCTGGTGTATCATCGATATAAATACTTGCTTTTGCAAGATTACCTTGAGCAATCGTATATTTGCGCCACTCTTCCTCAGTCAATTGCCCTGTACGGATAGAGTGAGACTCCACTAGTCCTTCGGCAGCCAACATACGATCGACCAGACTCTCAGCACCCATCTCAAGTGAGAAAATTGCAACGGTCTTGTCTAGCTTGGTTCCGATATTTTGAGCAATATTCAAGGCAAAAGCAGTCTTACCAACCGCAGGACGAGCAGCAAGAATGATTAACTCCTCCTCGTGCAAACCAGTTGTCATATGATCCAGGTCCTGATAACCAGTTGCAATCCCTGTAATATCAGAAGTTTGTTGTGAACGAGCTTCTAAATTTCCAAAGTTAAGATTTAGGATGTCTCGAATATTTCTAAAACCACTACGATTTGCATTCTCACTGACATCGATCAAACCTTTTTCTGCTCGCGCAATGATTTCATCTGCTGGACTAGAGGCTTCGTAAGCTTGATTTACAGACTCTGTCAACTTCGCAATCAAACGACGAAGCGTGGCTTTCTCTGCTACAATTTTTGCATAGTATTCAGCATTTGCAGAGGTTGGTACAGAGTTGATAATCTCAACAAGGTAGGACAAGCCACCAATATTTTGTAAATCACCTTGATCATCTAATATCGTACGAACAGTCGTTGCATCAATGGCTTCGCCTCGATCCGACAAATCAACCATGGCCTGAAAAATCAAACGGTGAGCATACTTAAAGAAGTCTCGAGAGTCAATATATTCTCGAACAAATACGAGTTTACTCTCATCGATAAATATAGCTCCCAATACAGATTGTTCTGCCAAAATATCCTGGGGCTGAACTCGTAGTTCCTCTACTTCTGCCATCAGACTTTCCTTCCTTTTACAAAATCATTACTCAAATCTAGCTTATCCTTCTTTTACACGAAGATTGATGACGCTAGTTACATCCTGATAAATTTTTACTGGAACATCAATCAAGCCAACTGCTCGAATTGGAGATTGAACTTGAATATGACGTTTATCAATTTTAATTCCAAATTGTTTTTGGAGCTCTTCCGCAATTTTCTTGCTAGTAATTGAACCAAAAGTTCTTCCATCTGGACCAACTTTTTCAACAAACTCAACAATTGTTTCTTCTGCTTCAAGTTTCGCCTTAATTTCTTGTGCTTCTGCAAGAAGTTGAGCATGTGCTTTTTCTTCAGATTTTTGCTTCCCGCGCAACTCACCAATTGCTTGAGAAGTCGCTTCTTTAGCAAGGTTTTTCTTAATCAAAAAGTTTTGCGCATAACCTGTTGGCACTTCCTTGATTTCGCCTTTTTTTCCTTTGCCTTTTACATCTGCTAAAAAGATTACTTTCATTCTTCTGTCTCCTTTTCTCTAATTTCATTAGAAATAACGGTTTTTAGTTTATCACCTGCTTCTTGCAGGGTCATATCTGTCAGTCGGGCAGCTTGCCAGGTTGAAGTGACCTCCACCTCCCAACTCTTCCATAATCCGTTGCACATTGATCTTACTTCGACTTCGTGCAGAAATGGAAATATCCCCTTGGTTGTTTTTAGCAATGACAAAACTAGCTTCAATACCTGACATAGCTAACATAGTATCAGCTGCTTTACTAATCACTACAATATCATACTCCTTACCATCCTTGGCCTGAGCCACAAGAATAGAAGGTTGTACGACCTGTCCTTGCAAGATTAGCTCATTAACCAATCGATACTCTTCAAAGTCAGTCGCCGCAAGTTCTTGAATTACAATACTATCACTACCACGTGTTCTTAGATAACTTGCCACGTCAAAGGTTCGGCTAGTTACACGAGAGGTGAAATTCTTAGTATCCAGCATCATACCGCCCATAAGAACACTGGCTTGGATACGACTTAAGCGTGCTTTCTTAGAGTTTTGGAATTGAATTAACTCTGTTACAAGCTCGCTCGCGCTACTTGCTCCACTCTCGATATAGGTGATAACAGCATTTTCCGGGAAATCCTGATCTCGTCTATGGTGGTCAATAATGATGGTTTGTGTGAATAAATCATAAAACTCTTTTGACAAGGTTAAAGCTGTCTTAGAATGGTCGACCATCACTAGCAAGGAACGATTAGTGACCATTCCCATAGCTTGAGTTAGAGGGATGAGTTTTGTTACTCCCTCATTCTCTAAGAATTGAATGGCACGATGAATGTCCGGAGACATTTGTTCTGCATCATAGACCACATAACTTTCATCCAAGACGTTACTCGAGAACAATTGCATACCAACAGCAGAGCCTAAAGCATCCATGTCTAAGTTTTTATGACCAACTACGAAAACATGGTCAACACTTCTCAACTTTTCAGAGATTGCCGTCATCATTGCTCTTGTACGTGTTCTTGTTCGCTTAATAGAAGCTGCAGAGCCACCACCAAAATAAATTGGATTTTTCGTCTCATCATTTTCTTTTACAACGACCTGGTCTCCACCTCGAACTTCTGCAAGGTTGAGATTTGATAAAGCAACTTTACCAATACCCTCATGATCGCCATCACCGTATGACAAGCCCATACTCATGGTTAAGGCTAAATCTCTCTGCTTAGCTTCTTCACGGAAGGTATCAATTACAGAAAATTTATCCTGCATCAATTGCTCTAATACCGTATAGTCGGTAAATAAGTAAAAACGATCCATGGTCACTCTACGAGAAAACATCTGATATTTTCCAGTAAATTCTGATACAAAATTTGCGACAAAACTATTAATATGACTGATGTCAGATTCAGATGTTTCGTCCTCTAAATCATCATAATTATCTACCGAAATAATACCAATAACAGGGCGACTTGTAACCAATTCTACTGTGGCTTCGTACTCTCCAGAAACGTCAAAAAAGTAGAGTACACCAGAATTTCTATCTAGATGTACAGCATAACGTTTTTCTCCCACATTTGCATAAATTCCAGGAGAAGATATGGATGTTTTTATAATTTCTTGAACTTGAGGAAGATCAATTTCTCCATCTTCCGTTGTCAGCATTAACTCTGCGTAGGGATTGAACCACTCAATCTCACTACTTTCCATGTTTAGTTTGACAACTCCAACCGGCATCTGTTCTAAGAGTGAACTTAAACTATCTTCCGCCTGATGGTTTACGTACTGAATTTGTTCAATTTCTGTTTTTTGATAAGATTTCTTCTGAAAATAAAATAGCAAAAGAAATGCCACCATCAAGAAAAATAAGCATGCTATTGTGACTAGGTTATTTTGAAGAAAAATAACCAATACAGTCATGATTATAAAAGCAATCCCAACAAATAAGTATATAAAAAAGGGATTCATTTCATTTTTTTCATTACAAACCTCTTGCGCAATATTATACCATATTTGCACTGAAAAAGCGACCTTTAAAGAAGGAATAGCACTTGTGCTCAAATGTAGTATTCATGAACACAAAAGGTAGTTTACACTAGTGTAAACCACCTTTTTAATCTAAGCATATTAAGTATTATGATTCTTTCACTTCAAGAAGACCAATATCTCCATCTTCGCGTCGATAAATGACATTTGTTGTTTCATCTTCAACATCGATATAAATGAAGAAATCATGGCCCAATAAGTCCATCTGAAGAAGTGCTTCTTCAAGGTCCATTGGTTTTAAATCAATTTGTTTTGAACGAACAACTTTAGGTTGAGCAGCATCTGTCTCTTCTACCAAGGCATCTGTAAATAGTTGGCTAGTAGAAACTTTATTTCTGTTCTTACGTTCAATTTTAGTTTTATTTTTACGGATTTGACGTTCAATCTTATCTGTCACCAAATCAATAGATCCATACATATCTTGAGAAACGTCTTCTGCACGAAGAGTTATAGACCCAAGCGGAATTGTTACTTCTACCTTAGCAGTCTTTTCACGATACACTTTCAAATTTACACGTGCATCTAGTTCTTGATCTGCTTGGAAGTATTTTTCGATCTTTTCGAGTTTAGAAACTACATAATCACGAATTGCTTCAGTTACTTCTAGGTTTTCACCACGGATACTATATTTAATCATATAAGTACCTTCTTTCTAAACATATTTGTTTTTCTACATTTATTATAACGCTTTCATTATCTTTTTGCAATCTTTTTCCTCATCTTACGAGGGAAAATGTTCTAACCTCTTCTGCTCCTGCATTCTCTAGCATACTCTTGACACGGTTAACAGTCGCTCCTGTCGTATAAATATCATCAATCAATAGAATCTTCTTTGGAATCCTACTGTCTTCTTTAATAAAAAACGGAAGTTCCGTGGCCAAACGCTCCGAACGATTTTTAGAAGAACTGGCTTTCTCTTCTCTTTTCCCTAATACATCCAGATGGGAAAGTCCTGCAGCCTCTATTAGGCCTGCAACCTGATTAAAACCTCTTTTTGCGTATCTCTCAGGACTTAACGGTATTAAAACAAAATCGTAGCCCTTGTACTTTTTTAAATTCTCACTTAAAATCGTTGCGAAAACTTTTCGGAGCATATAATCACCATCAAATTTATAACGATTAAAGAAGTCTTTCATGGCTTGATTATAACTAAAAATCGCTTCATGGCTTACTTCAATCCCTTCTTTACACCAAAGTTGACAATCTTGACACGAACTTGACACTCCTTTTTTATGACAATTTGGGCAATGTTCTTCCCCAATCATTTCAAAACTTGAGTAACAAGCTAAACAAAGTGAGCCCTCCTCCTTTTTCAAAAAAAGAAGTTCTCCAAAGGTTAGATTTTTCTTCAAATGTTGAGCACATAGTAAACAAATCATAGGCCTGCCTCCTTGTTCATCAGTTTAATTTCCTTTATAGCATTCTTAATCGAACAATTTAATCCATTATGAAAGAAAATTAGATCTCCCGTAGGTCTATCCATGCTACGACCGACACGTCCTCCAATTTGAATGAGGCTTGATTTTGTAAAAAGACGATGGTTTGCTTCTACGACACAGACATCAACACAAGGGAAGGTAACTCCGCGCTCCAATATTGTTGTGCTTATCAATATGGTCAATTCCCTATCCCTAAAAGCTTGAACTTGCTCTAATCTATCTTCAGTAACTGAGGATACGAAACCAATTTTCTCATTTGGAAATTTCTCTTGTAAGATTTCCTTCAACTTCTCTCCCTTTGTAATTTCTGATGCAAATATTAGTAAGGGGTAGCCAGTTCTTCTCTGGTTTTCAACATATCTTTTTAGCTTTGGTGGTAGGCGAAACTTATCCAAACATTTATCCAGATCAGATAGCCAAACGGGTTTTGGAATAATTAAAGGATTTCCATGGAACCGCCTTGGCAGGCTTAGTCGTTTTAGCTCCCCTAAGCGAACCTTCTTATCCAACTCATCTGTAGAAGTTGCAGTGAGAAAAATTCTGAGTCCATTTTCCTTTACACAATTCTTTACAGCTTTGTAAAGCATCTTGTTGTCAACATAGGGAAAAGCATCTACTTCATCTACTATTAGTAAATCAAAAGCGTGATAAAACTTTAATAATTGATGAGTTGTTGCAACAACTAGTGGTGTCCGAAAGTATGGTTCAGACTCACCATGCAGTAAAGCTATTTCGCAAGCAAAGTCATTCTGCAATCGCTTATACAATTCCAAACAAACATCTATCCGTGGACTTGCTAGACAAACTGCACCACCATCATTAATAACTTTCGCAACAACTTTATAAATCATTTCTGTCTTCCCAGCGCCAGTCACTGCATGAACTAAAGTCGGTTGCTGGTTCTCTACTGCTTGAAGTAAGCCTTCTGATACTTTCTCTTGAAATGGAGTCAATTGTCCCTTCCATTTAAGAACATCTTGTTTAGGAAAATCTTCTTGAGGGAAATAATATAAGGCCTGATCACTCCTAACTCGCTTCATCAACAAACATTCTCGGCAGTAATGAGCATTAATAGGTAGAGACCATTCATCTTGAATCATACTATCACATCGTTGGCAGAAGAGTTTCCCCTTCTCTTTTCTCATGCTTGGCAGCTTCTCCGCCAGTTGTCGTTCTTCAGGGCTTAATTCTTGTTCTGTAAAAAGTCGACCAAGATAATTTGGATTTATTTTCATACTTCTTTATTCGTAAAATCTAGAACTTTAGACTATTTTTTAGTACAATAAAAATATGGAATTTAGAACGATAAAAGAGGACGGACAAATCCAAGAAGAAATCAAAAAATCACGATTTATTTGTCATGCAAAACGTGTCTATAGTGAAGAAGAAGCTCGTGCCTTTATCACTGCTATCAAAAAAGAACACTATAAGGCTACGCACAACTGCTCTGCTTTTATTATCGGTGAGCGCAGTGAAATCAAGCGAACCAGTGATGATGGGGAGCCAAGTGGAACTGCTGGTGTACCTATGCTAGGAGTTCTAGAAAATCACAATTTGACCAATGTTTGTGTAGTTGTTACCAGATATTTTGGTGGTATCAAACTGGGAGCAGGAGGTCTTATTCGCGCTTATGCAGGTAGTGTTGCCTTAGCTGTCAAAGAAATTGGAATTGTTGAAATTAAAGAACAAGCAGGGGTTCAAATTCAAATGAGCTATGCTCAATATCAAGAGTATGGGAATTTTCTTAAAGAACATAATCTTGTGGAACTCGAAACCAACTTTACAGATCAAGTTGACACAATTATCTTTGTCGATAAAGAAGTTAAAGAGGATACCAAAGCTGCCCTCATAGAATTTTTTAATGGGAAAGTTATTCTAACAGATCAAGGCTTACGAGAAGTTGAAGTCCCTGTAAACCTGGTGTAAAGTACTTTTAAATATCTTCCCTCAATTTTTATATTTACACTAACTATTTTTCTGATTGTTATAAAAAAATCCTATCGCTTCGATAGGATTTCTATATTTTACAAAAGTCAAAGTTAGCGTTATACTAGAAGCATCTTATATAAAGAGGTGCTAACATGGCTATTTATAACAATATCACAGAACTTATCGGAAAAACACCGATTGTTAAATTGAATAACATTGTACCAGAAGGTGCAGCAGACGTTTACGTAAAACTAGAAGCTTTTAACCCAGGTTCATCCGTTAAAGACCGCATCGCTCTTAGTATGATTGAAAAAGCAGAACAAGAGGGTAAACTGAAACCAGGCTCTACTATTGTAGAAGCAACAAGCGGGAACACTGGTATCGGTCTTTCATGGGTTGGCGCTGCTAAAGGTTATAAAGTTGTCATCGTTATGCCTGAAACAATGAGTGTTGAACGCCGTAAGATTATCCAAGCTTATGGTGCTGAACTAGTCCTCACTCCCGGTAGTGAAGGGATGAAAGGTGCGATTGCAAAAGCGCAAGAAATTGCTGCTGAACGCGATGGTTTCCTACCATTACAGTTTAATAACCAAGCTAACCCAGAAGTTCATGAAAGAACAACAGGAGCTGAAATTCTAGCTGATTTCGGAGCTGATGGTTTAGATGCCTTTGTTGCTGGTGTAGGTACTGGAGGAACTATTTCAGGTGTTTCTCATGCTCTTAAAACTGCTAACTCAAACATTCAAGTTTTTGCAGTTGAGGCAGACGAGTCAGCAATCTTGTCAGGTGAAAAACCAGGACCTCACAAAATTCAAGGTATCTCTGCAGGATTCATCCCAGAAACACTTGATACAGAAGCTTATGATGGTATCGTTCGCGTGACATCAGACAATGCTCTTGCACTTGGTCGCGAAATTGGTGGAAAAGAAGGCTTCTTGGTAGGTATTTCTTCTGCCGCAGCTATCTATGCAGCAATCGAAGTTGCTAAAAAACTTGGGGCAGGTAAAAAAGTCCTTGCGCTTGCACCAGATAATGGAGAACGTTACCTATCTACAGCGCTCTATGAGTTCGAAGTCTAGTCTCCTAAATACACAAAGCCCTTTAACAAGGGCTTTGTAATTTTTTCTATAAGAAAGAGGAAGCAAATCTGCTTCCTCTTTTTATTATTAGTTATTCAAAGCTGCTGCCATTGTAGCTGCAACTTCAGCTTCAAAGTCATTTGCAGCTTTTTCGATACCTTCACCAACTTCAAAGCGAGCGAACTCAACTACTGAAGCGTTAACTGATTCAAGGTATGCTTCAACTGTCTTGCTGTCATCCATGATGTAGACTTGTGCAAGAAGTGTGTATGCTTGGTCAACTTTAGTGTTGTCAAGCATGAAGCGATCCATCTTACCTGGGATGATCTTATCCCAGATTTTTTCTGGTTTACCTTCTGCAGCCAATTCTGCTTTAATGTCAGCTTCAGCTTGAGCGATAACTTCATCAGTCAATTGTGCTTTTGATCCATACTTCAAGTGTGGAAGAGCTGGTTTGTTAACCATTGCACGGCTTTCGTTATCTTGGTCGATTACGTGGTTCAATTGAGCCAACTCATCTTTAACAAATTGCTCATCCAATTCTTTGTATGAAAGAACTGTTGGTTTCATTGCAGCAATATGCATTGAGATTTGTTTAGCAAGTGCTTCGTCTCCACCTTCGATTACAGAGATAACACCGATACGTCCACCGTTGTGTTGGTAAGCACCGAAGTGTTGTGCATCTGTTTTTTCAATCAAAGCAAAGCGACGGAATGAGATTTTTTCTCCGATAGTCGCTGTTGCAGACACATAAGCTGCTTCAAGAGTTTCACCTGAAGGCATTGTCAAAGCAAGAGCTTCTTCGTTGTTAGCTGGTTTTCCTTCAGCGATTACTTTTGCAGTTGCATTTACCAATTCAACGAATTGAGCGTTTTTCGCAACGAAGTCAGTTTCAGCATTTACTTCAACTACTGCTGCAACGTTACCGTTAACATAAACACCAGTCAAACCTTCAGCAGCAACACGGTCAGCTTTCTTAGCTGCCTTAGCCATACCTTTTTCGCGAAGCAATTCGATTGCTTTTTCGATATCACCGTCAGTTTCTACAAGTGCCTTTTTAGCGTCCATGACACCAGCACCAGATTTTTCACGCAACTCTTTAACAAGTTTAGCTGTAATTTCTGCCATTTTGATTCTCCTATATTTTTTAAAAATAAGAGAGCCGGGCTAAGCCCCGCCCTCCTAGGTAATTACTATTTATACGAATTAAGCGTTGTCGCCTTCAACAACTTCAACGATTTCTTCGATTGAGTCTGCTTGAGCTTCTGAAGCTGCAAATTCTGCTTCAACTGCTGCTACAGCATCTTCACCTTGGCGACCTTCGATGATAGCGTCTGCCAATTTAGCTGTAATCAACTTAACTGCGCGGATAGCGTCATCGTTAGCTGGGATGATTACATCGATATCATCTGGATCAGTGTTTGTGTCAACCATCGCTACAACTGGGATACCCAATTTTTTAGCTTCTTTAACAGCGATTTGCTCTTTATGCGGGTCAACTACGTACATTACATCAGGGATGCGAGGCATGTCTTCGATACCACCCAAGAATTTTTCAAGACGAGCGCGTTGTTTGTTAAGAAGTGCAACTTCTTTCTTAGGAAGAACGTCGAAGATTCCTTCTTCTTCCATGCGTTTGATTTCTTTCAAACGAGCGATACGTTTTTGGATTGTTCCCCAGTTAGTAAGGGTACCACCCAACCAACGGTGGTTGATGTAGTATTGACCTGAACGTTCTGCTTCTTCTTTAACAGCGTCAGCAGCTTGTTTCTTAGTACCAACAAACAATACAACTGCATCGTTAGCTGCTGCATCACGCATAAAGTCGTATGCTTGGTCAGCGTATTTTACAGTTTGTTGCAAGTCGATAACGTGGATTCCGTTACGCTCAGTGAAGATGTACTTAGCCATCTTAGGGTTCCAGCGACGAGTTTGGTGACCAAAGTGTACACCAGCCTCAAGAAGTTGTTTCATTGAAATTACTGCCATGAGTATTTCTCCTTTTTGTTTTTTCCTCTTCTCGATTTCAGCTTGCAAAACAACCCAAAGGCAACAGTTTCACAATTCATCAAGAATGAGTATTATCGTTCACACGACAAGTTTCATTTTACCACAATTTCTCAATATTATCAAGCTATTTTGATAGTTTTTTAGCAGAACTTCTCAATTTAAAGATAAGAAAAGAGACTCGGAAAGAGTCTCAATTTTTTCATTAGTTTGGATAGATGTAAGTAACATAACCTTCAGAAGTTGTAGTTGGGTTGAACCATCCACGTTTGTTACCGATTGTACGATCTCCACCGTAGTTAGATTCTGATACTTGGATACTTGTTGTAGATGAAACAGCTGTAACAACCGCTACGTGTCCATAGCCACCATCATTCCAACATGCAATCGCACCAACTTGTGGTTGAGAACCAGTACGGAAACCTGCTGCAGCTGCGCTTGTTGCCCACTGCGCTCCGTTACCCCAGTAATCTCCAGCCCAAGGTGCCAATGTTTTAGCTCCCCATGTACATTCACCTGTTGGATAACTTGAAGCGTTTGTACTATATGTAGGACGTTGGCTTACAGGAGTTGGTGCAGGTGTGTAACTTGAGTCATCATCTGATGAAGATGAAGAACTTGAAGTTGCTTGTACTTGTGCTGCAAATGTAGTGTTTGCTGAAGCTGCAACTGTTTGTTGTTGACTTGTTTGTTGAGCTTTGTAAGCTGCTTCTGCTTCTGCTGCTGCTTTCGCTTCTGCCTCAGCTGCCGCCTTTTTCTCTAGCAAGGTAGCTTTTTCACTTTCTGCAGTAGCTTTTTCTGCTGCAAGATTCAACTCAGCCACTTTCAATTCAGCTTGTTTTGTTGTCAAAGCTTGGGCATCATCTGCAAGTGTTTGTTGGTTGGCAATAACTGTGTTGATTGCATCATTGTTAGCAACTTGTTTCTCAGCAATAGCTTTTTTATCTTCTTTTTGTTGTTGCAACATTTTGTTGTTAGCTGATACAATTTCACTCATAGCTGCTACACGAGAAATAGCTTCTGTGATTGAGTTAGAGTTAATAATTGTATTAATGTAGCTTGTAGCAGTTCCGTTAGTTTGTGCACTACGAGCTTGGTTTTCAAGCGATTCATTACGAGCTACGATATTTTTTGAAAGCTCTGTGATTTCACCTTCAAGTTTTTTAGATTCTTCTTGAAGAGTTTCATTCTCAGTTTGCAACTTTTCTTGTTCTGTTTGAATAGCTGTAACTTGAGTTTGAATCTCATCAACTTGTTTTTGAGCTTCCTTTTGTTGCGTTGTCAACTCACTAATTTTGCTATCTTGAGCTGCAATTTTTTCATCTGTTGTGTTAGCTTTAACACTTGAAAGAACAGCTCCTTGCGAAACCAATACTGTACTTAACAAAAGTGATGCTAGAATTTTTTTCTTCATATGTGTAAATACTCCTTCTTAAAAAAGACAATACTAGTATATCAAAAAAAGGCCTAATAAATATTACGCCTTTATTACAGTTTTGTTTCTTTCTTATATATATATTTTTTCAAAAATATATTGGAAAACTATCATCCATATAAAATTCAATATCATAGTAGGACCCAGACTATAAACTATAAAAACAGGTAGATTTTCTGCAGTCAATCCTACCACGTGTGCTAGGATAAAGCTACCAAATTCAAATGTAAAAGTCATCATTAAAATAGCTAATAATCTTGTCCATCTATTTAACAAAATAACAGAGTTGCTTTTATATACGATTGCTCCAATAATCACAAAAAGAAGACTGGCTATCCCTATCAGATGGAAGAAATAGATATCGTATATAAGTCCTAGAACCAAGCAGTAGGCCAAAAACAAATATTCTGATACTTCTATTGTCTCGAATAATAAGAAGATGAAGATAAAGTGGCTTACAATTTGAAGATGTGGAAAAAAGCTATTTACAAATTGTCCTAAGTGGCTATCTATTAAAATGATTACGGGCAAGAGCAAAAACATCCCTATTTGCTTAAAAAGTCTCATGATGGATTCCCCACTAACTCTACGACTTTAAGATTCATTGGATCAGCATGCATTTTGACCATAACTTCTCTTGTCAGATAATCATTGGTAGGGGTCACAGATACAACTTCTCCTACAGGAATGTCTGTGACATTGAAGTTCCCCAAACCTCCAGTTACCACTTTATCACCTTGACTAATATCTCCACTATTATTTAGCTGACTAATTTTCAGTAGTTCTTTTTCCTTGTCATAGCCAACGATAATACCATAAATACTACTAGATCCATGCTGAATTTTAACAGAAATTTTCTCTGTATTTTCAGCATTTGTTAATAAATTGACCACAGTTGAGTTGTCTTCTACGTTTTCAACGCTTCCAACCAATCCTCCACCAGAAACAACAAGCATACTAGTTGTTACACCTTGTTGCGAACCAACATTAACTGTTAATTCTTGTTTCCAAGTCGCCGGAGTTCTCATGATAACATCCGCAGCAATTAGCTTAGTCGCATTCAATTTTGACTTCATATCTAGTAATTGACGCAGTTGTTCATTTTCTTCTTTTAAGCGATCTGCTTCATTCTTTTCCTTTTCCATTTGATAGAATTCTTTTTTGAGAGTTTCATTCTCATTATAAGCTCTCGTCAAATTTCCTAAATCTGACTTTGTAGATTCTAACCATTGAAATGGTTTTTGCACAATTCTATCTATCAGAGAAATGCCATCTCCAGCTTTTGTCACAACTGTACTTGATTTCGTCATTACTAAAAGAACAGAAACTACTAACACAACGACAAATAGAACAATGATATATTTTGATTTTTTAAAACGGTTCATACCTCTACCCTATCTCATTCTATACTTCACTTTAGGATTTCAACAAAAATAGAATCAAACCCAACACACATACCAGGAGTAAGGCCACACTATCTTTATTCATCCAAATCAACTGCCGGTACTGACTGCGTCCGTTACCACCTTGATACCCTCTAGCCTCCATAGCTGTAGCAAGAGAATCCGCTCGTTTCAAACTCGTAGCGAATAAAGGAATCAAAATAGGAATCATAGCCTTAACTTTTTGGATTATATTCCCTTCTCCAAAATCAACACCACGCGCCTTTTGAGCGTTCATAATTCGAATCGTATCATCCATTAAGGTTGGTACAAAACGTAAACTCATAGACAACATGAGTCCGATTTCATGAACAGGAACCTTAAATCTTTTCAAGGGTCCAAGCAAGGATTCAACTGCTGTAGCCAAGCTTAATGGCATGGTTGTCAAGGTAAGCAAAGTTGAGAAAAAGATAATCAACACAAAGCGGCAAAAAATGATTCCCGCCTGCTCAATGCCATGACTCGTGATTTTAATAAACCCCATCTCGAACAAGACATCTCCACCAGAGATAAAGAAAAGTTGAAAAAGGGTTGTAAAAGCAATCAGAAAAAACATGGACCGCAAACCTTTTATGAAAAAGGATAAGGGAACCTCAGATAAGGCTACAAATATACCTGTTACAACGAAAAGGATCAGATTAGTTATTGGATTATTGGCCCAAAAAACGATCATAATCAATAAAATCATTGCCACTAACTTACTACGAGGATCCAAACGATGAACAATCGAATTTCCTGGTATGTAACGACCTAAAATCATATTATCCATTGATGAACTCCTTAAACTCCTCTATCGTTATCGGCAATTGTTTAAAAGAAACCCCTCGTTCAGCTAGCCTTTGAGCAAATCTTGTGATTTTTGGAACACCTAATTGGATTTTCTCCATGAATTCGACATTTTGAAAAACAAGACTTGGCTTCCCACTCTTGACCAACTTTCCTTTTTCCATCACATAAACTTGGTCAGCAAATTCGGCCACGTCATCCATCAGATGGGTCACTAAAACAATCGTGATACCATCCTGATGAAGTTTTTTAAACAAGGCCATTAACTCTTTTCGACCAATTGGATCCAAACCAGCTGTTGGCTCATCTAAGACCAAAATGCTAGGCTCCATCGCCAAAATACCAGCAATCGCAACCCTTCTCATTTGTCCGCCTGAAAGCTCAAAGGGACTACGTCCAAAGAGTGACTCATCAATTCCTACTAAAGCTAGTTTTTCACGCGCAATAGCTTCTGCCTCTTCTACAGAAACTCCAAAATTTTGAGGTCCAAAAGCCACATCTTTTAAGACAGTCTCCTCAAAGATTTGATTTTCTGCAAACTGAAAGACTAAGCCCACTTGTTTGCGAATTTGACGAATTTGCTTATTGACGGATGTTGATGTAATTAGTGTATCAAAGACACGAACACTTCCCTTTGTGGGAACCAACAAACCATTCAAAAGTTGAAGAATTGTAGATTTCCCGCTTCCTGTATGCCCAATAATTGCTGTATAAGATCCATCCTCTATTGACAAATTAACATCGGACAAGGCAGCTGAGGCAAAGGGGGTTCCTTCCTGATACGTATAACTCACATTGTCTAGAATAATTCCCATAAAGCCTCCTCGAGCTCCTCTTCGGTTAGGTAGTGCTCTGGTAATTTCAAGCCACTAGTACGTAGCGATTCTTTTAATTGGTTGACAAAGGGTTGATCTAAACCAATTTGATCTAAATCTGACCTAGAGAATAATTCTCTAGGAGTACTAGTTGATTCGATTTCTCCTTTTTTCATCACCAAAATACGGTCACTCATGGCCACCTCATCTAGGTCATGCGTAATGGAGATTACTGTCATTTGGTGATCTTGGCGAATCTTTTGGACGATCTTAATCAACTCTAGACGCCCCTCTGGATCCAACATGCTTGTAGCTTCATCCAAAATTAAAATATCTGGTCGCAAGGCGACAACGCCTGCGATAGCCACTCTCTGTTTTTGGCCACCTGACAAGCGAGCTGGTTCCTTTTTAGAAAATTCAGCCATCCCAACTAATGACAGAGCTTCAGAAACTCGCTTCTTCATCTCTTCAAGTGGAATCCCTTGATTTTCAAGCCCAAAAGCAACGTCATCTTCTACGGTTGCCCCCACGAATTGGTTATCAGGATTTTGAAATACCATACCAATCTTACGTCTTTTTTCCCAGACGTTTTCCGGAGTTAGGCAATCACCGTCTATCCAAATTTCTCCAGATTCCGCTTCTAGCAAACCGTCAATCAAGCGAACAGTTGTTGATTTTCCACTACCATTATGACCAACGATAGACAACCATTCTCCACGTTGCACGTGAAACGAAATGTTATGAACATCATAGTGTTCTTGATCTGCCTGGTATCGAAATGACAGATTCTTAATTTCAATAATCGATTCCATATCTAGCGAAAAGTTCCTTTAAACAAATACGCGCTTCCCTTGAAGTAATCATAACCAGAATAAACTGTAAAGAACAAAGCGATATAAAGAGTTATCTGACCAAGTAAATTCCAATGAAATAACAAGAAGATAATCGCAAACATCTGGCTAAATGTTTTTATTTTTCCTGGCATTGCTGCAGCTAAAACAGTTCCACCAGTTTCAACTAAGAGTAGGCGCAACCCAGTAACTGCAAGTTCTCGGCAAATGATAATAGCAACTACCCAAGCAGGAGCCATATTTAGACCTACTAGCATGATAAAGGCCGACATAACTAACAACTTATCTGCCATTGGATCTGCGAATTTCCCAAAATTGCTAACTACTTGCCATTTTCTAGCTAAATAGCCATCTAGATAGTCAGTGATACTGGCAATGGCAAAAATAATTGCTGCTATTATATGTAACACAGGAGACTGTCCAAATGATAGAAGGAGAACAAAAACTGGAATAAATAAAATTCTACCAAGCGTAAGTATGTTAGGAATATTCTCTTTTTTCATGTTATCCTTCCTTAATTTGAACTTAATTTCAATGTAATCCAGCCAGTTTGACCAGTTAATTTTGAAGTATCGATTTCCTGATTATCGATCTTGATTTTCACGCCTTTGACAACACCTAATGTGATAGTTACTGGAGAGCCTTTAGAAACTGTTGTTTTGGCCATCTTATTATTAGGCTCAAGAGTAGTTCCTCCAGCCAATTCAGTATCTGAAACACTAATCCAGCTTGTTGCATCCGTCACAGATAGTTGAAGTTCGGCAGTATCTTTAGCAGTTTTATATTCTACCGATATAACATCTCCCTGACCAGAAACCGTCACAGTTGATGCGTCGCTCGAACTTGACGGGCTAGTGGTTTGATTGCTAGTTGTTGTTTCACTACTTGTAGCACTTGTAGTTGTAGACACAACATTATAGTTGGCTAAAGTTGTTGCTGTCGGTTGTGTTTGAATGTAATTCCAAACATAATAAGAAACAAAAATTATAATAGATAAGGAGAAGAGAATAAAGTAAAACAGAGGGAGCAAGGAACGTTTCTTGCGATTAGAACGTCTACGACCTGATAGTTCTATCTCATCAACATCAACTTCCTCATAGGTAATCATACTCCCTGAATCATATGCGTCTAAAACAAGGTTTTCATCCAACTCAACTGCCCAAGCATACTTCCTCAAAAAAGAACGTGTATAAAAAGGGCTTGGCAATTGGTCGAAATCATCTGATTCTAAAGCCTCAAGCAGATTCAGTTGAATGTCTGTTTTGCGCTGCAATTCCTCTAAACTCAAACCTTGATTGATTCTTGCTAAACGTAACACTTCACCAATTGTTTTTTTTCTCATACTTACCATGCCTTCTTTCTAGTTTATTTTATATTTCGATGGCTATAGTGGAAAAATCGTAAATTCAACAATTTCACTATTATCGATAAAATGATGTCCTACCTCAAGAACATCATCCAAGGTCATTTCCTGTATAATCTTTGGTAAATCAAACAGGGTTGTTTCATCAGAATGTGACTGATATTGGGTCGCAATAAATTCTAAAGAGTTCATACTATGGATAAATTCTCCATAAATTTCACTTTTGATTAAATCAAGATGTTCCTCTGATACATCCGAATCTGTAGCAAAATTCTGAATTGCCTTTCGGAATTGATGCGAAATAGACACAGGCTCCTTCGTGTCCATTGTCAGCATCAAAAAGTTAAAACGTCGATTGATTTCAACTTCTAAAGATAATGAAGAATCTAATTTTCCTGTTTCATACATACTCTGAAATCTTTTAGAGGTCCAACCAAACATCATCGTAAATAACGCTCTTAATAGAACGCTGTATCGATAGCAGTCCTGATGACCCATATCAGAATTCGTTCGAACTCCTATTGCTAATTTAGGTGATGCAACATCCATACGAATGCTCTCAACCTTCTTTACAGGGTGTAAAGCGATTGGTTCTTTTGGATTTTGAACTATACTACCTCCAACATCCTTTTGCGAGAAATAATTCTGTATCAACTCTAAATCAAAATTTCCAACGAGGAAAATTTGGCTATTGACAGGAGTGTAAAATTCATCAAAATTGTCCCGTAGATCCTCTAAACTAATATCTTCTATCGAATCTTCAGTCCCAACAATATCTGAAGCTAGTGGAGTTGCCGGATATAGATTTGCAAGTGTTTTAAAGAACAAGCAAGAATCAGGATCATCCTGATACATTTCGCGTTCTTGTTGAATAATATCCTTTTCTCGTTCAACAGATTCTTCAGTAATGTTAAAGCTAGTAACAAGCTCGTCAAGCAAGTCCAAACACTCAGCGACATTGTCAGAGGTTGAAAAAAGATAACTTGTATTTGTAAAGCTTGTAAAGGCGTTACTATCTGCACCTAATTTGGTAAATGCAGCCATGATATCTTCAGAATTTTCTCTTTCAAAAAGTTTATGTTCTAAAAAATGAGCGATTCCCTTAGGATATGTTTTCTTTTTACTATCTCTAGCTGTAAACTCAGTGTCAACTGAACCAACATAGACAGTTACTACACCATAAACTTCGTTAAAATCATTTTTAGGAAGTAAAGAAACTGTCAATCCATTTTCTAATTTTGCTTGATAAAGAGTTTCCTTTACAGCAGGATAATATTTCTCTTGAAAAGTAACTCTAGTCATTCTGCTCCTTCCATAAAATAGATAGCCTGCAATTTCAAACTAGATGCCGCCCTACAGATTTCATCCTTGTCAACTTGCTCTAGGCTCTCTATCAAAGTATCCAGGTCTAAAACCGATTTACCAAAAAAGAGGCTTAAGTGTTCTCTATCTATAATCGAATCTTGATTATCCTGACTCAACAACATCGTCCTACGAATCATTTCCTTAGTTTGATTAACTTCAGCATCTGTAAATCTACCATTTTTGATAGCTAACAACTGATCATTCATCAATTTTCTTACCTTGTTTCGGTTTTGACGATTTATCCCAGCAAACAATCTTAAAAATCCACTAAAGAGATCTAAGTGACTAGAAACAGTGTAGGCCAAACCTTCCTTTTCCCTAACTTGAGTAAACAATATAGAGTGCGGGAAAGCTCCAAGCAAACCATTCACAAGAAGCAAGGCCATCTTTTGATCATCTCCATAACCAATTGTGCTATGATAACCCATTTCTAGAATAGACTGACCTAGGTTTTTTCTAGCAATTCCTTCTCTAAGAACATTTGAATAACCTTGCTGATATTGAATGTTTACAGTTTCTTTACGACCTGTCAAGTTAAATTTCTTCAAGTTTTCTAAGACTTCAATTTCATTAAAATCACCTAAAAAGAATAAATCAATTCTATCTTCCTTCAGCATTTTTTGAAAACTTGAATAGCAAGATTTAGAAGTCTCTTCGGAAATTCTGGCAATTAAATCTCTAGGAACTAACTGCATTGATTCCTCTTGGAAAAACAACTGATCCAATTCTTTATGGGCAAAGAAGAAAGGATCCTCTAATTCTGATTCTAATCTCGCCAACAATTGTTTTTTTTCAATTTCAAAGGCATTGTCGTCAAATTCATCTTCATTTGACAATGGATTAAATATGACTTGATACAATAATTCTAAAATCTGAGCAGTTAATACGTTCTTCTTACTTAAAAATTCATCTCGAACATAAGTCAAACTCACGTCTACTAAGTGACTTTGCCCCCTTCTATACGCATGAGTTGACAAATCTGCTCCATACAATGCTGCCAGATGTTTTCTAAGAACCTGAGCAGTTGGATAGCCTTTATTAGCAGTTTCAAGCATACTGGCACTTAGCATGCGACCAGAAATTAAATCCAGAGATAATGGAGCTGTGAAACGCATGGTTATTTTATTTGTCTTAAACTTTTTAGATTGGATAAAATGCACTGCAATTCCAGGGAATAACTCCATATTTTACCTCCTTTTACATAGAGTTCTATTATACCATGAAAACGAAAATTTTTCCCGTTCTCTTTGACTCTTTTGAAATTAAAATCGTTTTCATATCAGTTGTTTCTTCTCAACTATTTTGTGCAAAATATGGTATAATACCAAAGATTGAGGTGAACTATGGAATACAAATTATTTGAAGAATTTATTACTCTCCAAGCTCTTTTGAAAGATCTTGGAATCATCCAAAGTGGCGGTGCTATTAAATCTTTTTTAGCGGACCATCTTGTATATTTTAATGGAGAATTAGAGAATCGTCGAGGCAAGAAAATTAGAATCGGGGATTCTATTGAAATTCCTGATTTAAAAACTCAAATTATTCTAGTTAAACCAACATCAGAAGAACTAGAGGAGTTTCGTCTAGAAAAACTTGAGAAAGAACGTGTAGCTAAGCTTGTCAAGGAAATGAATAAAAAAGTTCAAAAAAAGCCAACAAAAAAAGCTCAAGCAACAAAAACAAAACCTACACCACGTTTCCCAGGTAGATAAATATGTGGCTGAAAAATCTATCCATTAAACAATTTCGTAACTATCGAGATGTCGAAGTTAATTTTAATCCAAAATTAAATGTATTTGTTGGCCGAAACGCTCAAGGAAAAACCAATCTTCTTGAAAGTATTTACTTTTTAGCCTTAACGAGAAGTCATCGAACTAAGACTGATAAAAATTTAATTCAATTTGAAGAAGAACAACTGCAAGTTTCTGGAATCTTACAAAAGAAAACAGCAACCATTCCACTTGAAATCGACCTCACACAAAAAGGGCGAATTACTAAAGTGAATTACTTAAAACAAGCTCGCCTATCAGACTATATTGGTCATATGAATGTTGTCTTATTCGCTCCAGAAGATTTACAACTTGTCAAAGGCGCTCCGGCCATTCGTCGTAAATTCATTGACATAGAATTAGGGCAAATCAAACCGATTTACTTGTCAGACCTGTCAAGTTATAACCACGTCCTTAAACAGAGAAATACCTATCTCAAATCTACACAAAACATAGATGAGACTTTCCTATCTGTTCTTGATGACCAACTGGTAGAGTATGGCTGTCGTGTAATGAATCATCGAGCTGACTTTATCCAGAAAATGGAACTCTTTGGCAAGAAAAAACATTTTGACATCTCAGATCAGTTGGAAGAACTGTCAATCTATTATCACCCTTCTGTAAACTTTGTTGACAAGAAACATTTGGCTGAATCTTTCCATATAGCACTTCAAAAAAGTAGATCCAGAGATTTATTTAAGAAGAATACTGGAGTTGGTCCTCATCGGGATGATATGATTTTCATGATTAATGGAATGGAAGCAAGTTTCGGAAGTCAAGGGCAACATCGTAGCTTGGTGCTTTCTATAAAACTTGCTGAAATCGAATTGATGGAGAGCATTACCAAAGAATCTCCCATTCTTTTGCTTGACGATGTCATGAGTGAACTTGACAATACTCGTCAACTTAAATTATTAGAAACTATTTCTCATAACATTCAAACTTTTATTACAACTACTAGTTTAGACCATCTTCAAAACTTGCCTGATAACTTGAGCGTCTTTACAGTAGATAATGGTCAATTGACTGTAAATTAAACTTTACATCTATGTAAAAAAAATCTCCCGTTTAACAGGAGATTTTTTTATTACATTGAATAGTTTGGTGCTTCATTAGTGATTTGCACATCGTGTGGATGGCTTTCTTTTAGACCAGCACCTGACATTTCGATAAACTGAGCATTGTCATGTAATTCTTTTAAGTTAGCAGCACCACAGTAACCCATACCAGAACGAATACCACCAATCATTTGGAAAACAATATCAGCTGCTGCACCTTTATAAGCAACACGACCTTCGATTCCTTCTGGAACCAGTTTGTTTGCTTCATTGACAGAACCTTGGAAGTAACGGTCGCTTGAACCCTTCTTCATAGCAGCGATTGAACCCATACCGCGGTATGTCTTGAACTTCCGCCCTTGGAAGATTTCAGTTTCACCTGGAGCTTCATCTGTTCCTGCAAACATTGATCCGAGCATCACTGCGTTTCCTCCAGCAGCAAGAGCTTTTACAATATCTCCAGAATATTTGATTCCACCATCAGCAATAATTGTTTTGCCATATTCACGAGCAACTGCTGCTGCATCGTAAATTGCTGTTACCTGGGGAACTCCTACACCAGCAATAACACGAGTTGTACAGATTGAACCTGGGCCAATACCGACTTTAACAACGTCAACACCTGCATCATAAAGAGCACGCGCACCTTCAGCAGTAGCGATGTTCCCAGCAATCAGTGTACGGTCCGGGAAATGAGCACGAATTTCAGCGATTTTACGAAGTACACCCGCTGAGTGACCATGGGCAGTATCGATAACAATAGCATCAGCTCCTGCTTCAAAGAGGGCTTCTGCACGTTCAAATGTGTCAGAAGTAACACCTACCGCACCAGCAACTAGAAGACGACCGAATTCATCTTTTGCCGCATTTGGGAACTCAATCACTTTTTCAATATCTTTAATGGTGATTAAACCAGAAAGACGACCCTCTTCGTTAACTAGAGGTAGTTTTTCAATACGGTGTTCTTGAAGAATACTCTCAGCAGTTTTTAAATCTGTACCAACCGGAGCAGTAACTAGGTTTTCACTAGTCATGTGTTTTGAAATTGGTTGGTTGTAGTCAGAAATGAAACGCAAATCTCGATTGGTCAAAATACCAACTAACTTACGGTTTTCTAGAGTTTCAACCACTGGGATACCACTGATACGGTAACGGCCCATGAGTTCATCTGCTTCAGCGATTGTATGTTCAGGGGTCAAGAAGAATGGATCAATGATAACACCATTTTCAGAACGTTTTACCTTACGAACTTCGTCAGCTTGTTGCTCAATAGACATGTTTTTATGGATAACTCCAAGTCCACCTGCACGCGCGATTGCAATGGCCATTTGGCTTTCTGTTACAGTGTCCATTGCAGCTGTAATAATTGGGATATTTAAAGTCAAATTATCTGCTAATTTTGTTGTTAAATCCGCATCATTAGGCAACACATGACTCTCTGCTGGAATTAGCAATACATCATCAAAGGTAAAACCTTTTTTCAAAAATTTAGTGTCCCAATTAGACATTGAAGTTTCCTCTTTTCTTTCTTTATTGAGCTAAACGCTTTTTGTATTGTATCTATCATACCATTCTATGAAAATTTGTCAATTAAATTTATAAGAGAATAAATAAAAAACTATCCCTCTTATTTTAAAGCAGAAATAGTTTTATAGTTCATATTTTATCCATTAGTGAAAGTAATTTAGACCCATTGCAGCTTTTACTTCTGATAGTGTTTGCCCAGCAACTTCTCGAGCTTTTTCACTACCTTTTTGGAGCATATTATAAACCTCACCCATATCTTTAGCATATTCTAGGCGGCGTTCACGGATTGGACCAAGTTCACGTTCTAGGATTTCAAGTAGGTAACGTTTGGTCTTAACATCACCAAGGCCTCCACGTTGATAATGTTCCTTCATTTCAGCAATTTCTTGAGCATCCTCAGGTCGACCGAATACGTCCAAGTAATGGAAAACCATATTTCCTTCAATCTTACCTGGATCCTCAACACGAATATGGTCTGGATCTGTATACATACTCATTACTTTTTTACGCAAAGTATCTGCATCATCAGCTAAGTAAATTCCATTATTAAGTGATTTCGACATTTTGGCATTACCATCAAGACCTGGTAAACGTCCCGCACCTTCGTGCTCAGGGTAAATTCCTTCTGGTTCTACTAAAACATCACAGTTATAGGTATGGTTGAAAGAACGCACAATTTCACGTGTTTGTTCAATCATCGGCTTTTGATCATTCCCTACTGGAACCAAGTTAGCCTTAAATGCTGTAATATCTGCTGCTTGCGCAACAGGATAAACTAAAAATCCAGTTGGAATACTTTCACCAAAGCCTTTTTGAGCAATTTCAGTCTTTACGGTTGGATTTCGTTCCAAGCGAGCTAATGAAACTAGGTTCATATAATACATAGAGAGCTCTGCCAATTCTGGAATCTGGCTTTGAATGAAAATCGTTGCTTTATTAGGATCTAATCCCACTGCAAGATAGTCCAAAGCAACATTCCCAATAGACTCTACAATAGTTTGTGGATCTTTTGCATGGTCTGTTAGTGCTTGCTGGTCAGCTAAAAAAACAAACATGTCATATTTATTTTCTTCTTGTAGTAAGACACGATTTTTCAAACTACCAACGTAGTGCCCAATGTGTAATTTCCCCGTTGGACGATCTCCTGTTAAAATAATGGGTTTACTCATCTTATTCTCCTTTGATATGGTCCTTTCAATTATAGCATTTTTTTAATAAAAAGACAGATAATTTTTTATCGAAACAATAGAGATATTACCCCTTTCAATCGTAAAGAGGTTGTCAACTTTGTTTACAAAAAATTGACAAATAAAAATTTGAATAATTGGTGATTTTCTAGTAGAATTAGAGTATTACATATAATAGGAGAAAAACTTTGCTAACAGTATCTGATGTTTCACTACGTTTTAGTGATCGTAAACTTTTTGATGATGTAAACATCAAATTTACAGAAGGAAATACCTATGGTTTGATTGGGGCCAACGGTGCTGGAAAATCAACCTTTTTAAAAATCTTAGCTGGAGATATTGAACCGACAACTGGGCATATCTCTCTTGGACCAGACGAACGTCTTTCAGTACTTCGTCAAAATCACTTTGACTACGAAGATGAACGTGTTATTGATGTTGTTATCATGGGTAATGAAAAACTATACAACATCATGAAAGAAAAAGACGCCATTTATATGAAAGAAGATTTTTCAGAAGAAGATGGTGTTCGCGCAGCTGAACTTGAAGGAGAATTCGCTGAACTAGGTGGTTGGGAAGCTGAGAGTGAAGCTTCACAACTCTTACAAAATTTGAATATTCCAGAAGAACTTCATTACCAAAATATGAGTGAACTAGCAAATGGCGACAAAGTAAAGGTTCTCCTTGCTAAAGCCCTCTTCGGTAAACCAGATGTCCTTCTTTTGGACGAGCCAACCAATGGTCTGGATATTCAATCCATCACTTGGCTAGAGGATTTCCTAATCGACTTTGATAATACTGTCATTGTCGTATCTCACGACCGTCACTTCTTGAATAAAGTATGTACTCACATGGCTGACCTTGACTTTGGAAAAATCAAACTCTATGTCGGAAACTACGACTTCTGGAAGGAGTCTTCTGAGCTTGCTGCTAAATTACTAGCAGACCGTAATGCTAAAGCAGAAGAAAAAATCAAACAACTTCAAGAATTCGTTGCTCGTTTCTCTGCTAATGCTTCTAAATCAAGACAAGCAACTTCACGTAAAAAAATGCTTGACAAGATTGAGCTAGAGGAAATTGTTCCTTCTAGTCGTAAATACCCATTTATCAGCTTTAAAGCTGAACGTGAAATTGGGAACGACCTCTTGACAGTAGAAAATCTATCTGTAAAGATTGACGGTGAAACTATTCTTGACAACATCAGCTTCATCTTGCGTCCAGGTGACAAGACAGCTCTTATCGGACAAAATGACATCCAAACAACTGCCTTGATTCGTGCCATTATGGGTGAAATTGACTATGAAGGGACTGTCAAGTGGGGAGTTACAACTAGTCGCTCTTACTTGCCAAAAGACAATTCAGCTGATTTTGCTGGCAATGAATCTATCCTTGACTGGCTCCGTCAATTCGCAAGTAAAGAAGAAGATGACAACACTTTCTTGCGTGGTTTCCTAGGTCGTATGCTCTTCTCTGGAGACGAAGTTAACAAACCTGTAAACGTCTTGTCTGGGGGAGAAAAGGTGCGCGTGATGCTTTCAAAACTCATGCTTTTAAAGTCAAACGTTCTTGTACTTGACGATCCTACAAATCACTTAGACTTGGAATCTATCTCAAGCTTGAACGATGGATTGAAAAACTTTAAAGAGTCCATCATCTTTGCCAGTCACGACCATGAGTTTATTCAAACTTTGGCTAACCACATTATTGTCTTATCTAAAAACGGCGTCATCGATCGTATTGATGAAACCTATGATGAATTCTTAGAAAATGCTGAAGTTCAAGCAAAAGTCAAAGAACTTTGGAAAGATTAGGTAGAACTTAAAAAAAAACTCAGTTGGGAGCCCAACTGAGTTTTTTTATTTCTTATGAATTTTTAGTTGATAGTTCTGTCAATCTGATTCTATTCAACCTATTCATTGTTTCACGTGAAACATTCTATTATTAGATTTATAAATTCTTGACAAGATTCATGCACATAAAAAATCGACCAAATTGGTCGATTTTTTTAATCTTCTTCCAGTTTTTTAGGTTGATAAGCAAGCATACCTAATCCTATGAATAGAATTAAAGTTACGAGAAGGAAAATTACCTGATAATGAATATTCCCTGTCATAGAAATCGTTTGTCTCAATCCTGAAACTGAATAACTCATTGGTAACCAAGGATTGACAGCCTTAAAGAAATCATTAGTCAAAGCAAGCGGATAAGTTCCTGCACTTGATGCTAATTGTAATAATAGTAAAATAAGAGAGAAGAAAGCACCTAAACGACTATTCCATGTCGTTAACGCGGTTACCATAGACATAAATGTCAAACTTGCGATGATGATCAAGAACAAGGTTCTCATTTCATGATTTGCCGTTAGACCGATAAGATGAACTCCTCCATAGACTAAGACAGCTGCTAAAACAGCTATAACTCCATTTATTTCGAAACGAGATTTAACCCAAGCCCAACGACTTTCAGGATGACGACCTGAAGGTAACTTAGCAAAAATCATATTTGTTGATAACGCAGCAACAAAGAGGGCGACTGATATCATATAAGGAGCCATGGCAATTCCATTTACAGGAACTTGATCATTATCTGTTTTTGAAAGACTCAAAGGCTCAGATAATACTTCTGCATTATTAGACTCTGTTGATGCTGATTTTAATTGATTGCTAGCGCTGTTCAATCCATGTTCTAGTCCAGTAGCTCCTACTTGTAAACTTTCAATACCAGCAGTTAAAGTTGTTCCACCATCTGCTAGTTTTCCAGCACCATCAGCAATTTTCATTGCTCCACTTCCTAACTGAGAGCTAGCTGAAAGCAATTGACTTGATTTATCTGTTAATTGACTAGAACCTAGCTGTATTTTATCCAGTCCTGCAATTAAGTCTGAACTCTTACTATTTAATTGGCTAGAACCAGATGAGAGTTTTTCGATACCTGTTACTAGTTCTGGAGTTTTCCCAGCTAGCGAATCCAAACCAGTTGTCAAGGTTGAAGAGTTTTCTGTCAACTTACTTGATCCAGAAACCAATTGATCCAAACTTGTTGTTAAAGTTGTATTCTTTCCACTTAGTTTGTTTACACCTAAAGAAATAGTATCCAACCCTTTAGTATAATCATTAACTCCATTTTCAATCGATTGACTTCCAGGAACTAACTGATTATCTACAGCATTTTGCAACTGTGTAAATCCACTTGACATAGATGTCAAGGAACTAGACGCCACAGGTAATACTTGATTTGCTTTAGTCTGTAAAGTAGAAAGATTAGAGACTGGTTGGTTTACACTTCCCAAATTTTCTTTTAAATCTCCTACCGTCGTTAAAATTGCTTTTGCTGACTCTATCGTAGAATTAGAATTATTTGAAACAGCTGCAGTCAGTTCTTGTTTCTGAGTATCAGTAAGAGATTGATAAGTTGCTGTTGCTTGAAGATTGGTAAGAGTTTTCTCTTGCTCTGTTTGACTATTAGTCACAATAGTTTGGGCAAGAGTAGATATATTCGCTAAATCATTAGATATTGTGCTTTTAAGTTCCGTATTATCTGAGATTGTTACTGCTTGAAGTGCTTTATTCAATTCATCTAAACTAGTTGCTAATTGAGTGATTTCCTCTTTTTGTTGAGATGAAGTATTCAATTGAGTCGAAATTTCTTTAATACCTTTATTTAATTCGGTAATACCGTCTCTCAATGTATCTGATTGACTTGATAGCTGGTTTGTACCAACAGATAGTTTGTCAACACCGCTTGTATAGGCATTAACACCAACCGAAAATTGATTGAGACCTGTATTCAGTTGCGAAACTCCTCCAGCATATGTCTTCATTCCAGTATTGAGCTGATTGACACCTGTTACTAATTCTGGAGTCTTGGAAGATAATTGATTAAGTCCAGTGTCAACCTGTGAAACCGCACTTGTATAGCTCTGTAAACCATCATTAAATGTTCCTAAGCCACTATTCAGTTGCTTTACACCTGTGACATATGTTGTCAACCCTTTTGTAAATTGATTCGTTCCATCAGAAAAGGTTAAACTTGAACTAGCTAAAGTATCAAGATTGGAAGACAATGTCTGACTTCCTACAGCTAACTTACTAGCCCCATTTGCCAATTGTTCACTTCCATCGGCTGCCTTCGTTAAACCGGATTTTAAATCACCCATCTTTTGAAATAAAGCTTTCGTATAGGATTCGGTTACATTAGCAGAAACATTCTGTTTTAACTGTGTCATGGCAGAATCACTCATCTTGCTTGCAATGAAACTATGCCCGCTAGAAGTTTGATAGTTAATATTCATTTGTTCTGGGTGATCTGATAGAATAGAAGCAGCCTTTTCAGATAAGTCACTTGGTAAAGTTACTACCATATAGTAGTCACCGTCTTCTAGACCCTTCTTACCTTCTTCTTCATTGACAAAATGAAAATCTAATGATTTATTTTGCTCTAAATTAGACACCATGTCTTTTCCAATGCTCATTGTATTTCCATTGTAAGACGCTTCTTTATCATTATTAACGACCGCTACAGGCAACTCAGATAATTGGCCATATGGATCCCACATAGATGATAAAAATATGATGTTGTATAAAGCAGGAATTAGAGAAATCCCTATCATTACAATGATAAAGGTTGGTTTTTTAAAAATTGCTTTCCATTCTTTAAACATATTTTCTCCTTTTTTTACACATAATATCTAAAATTTTGATATAATAGATTATACATTAAAAATTCTTATTTACAAGTCAAAATTATCATATTTAGACACTACGTCTATTTTTGTTCAAAAGGAGGAACTATGAAAGAGAGCAACAAACGCTTAAAAACCAAACGTACTATTGAGAACGCCATGGTTCAATTATTAACGGAACAACCATTTGATCAAATTAGCACTATTAAGCTGGCAGAAAAAGCTGGAATTAGTCGTTCTAGTTTTTATACTCATTACAAAGATAAGTATGATATGATTGAACATTACCAAAGTAAGCTTTTTCATACCTTTGAGTATATTTTCCAAAAACACGCAAGTCATAAAAGAGATGCTATTCTAGAAGTGTTTGAATACTTAGAGTCTGAACCTTTACTAGCTGCTCTTCTATCTGAAAATGGTACAAAAGAGATACAAAACTTCTTGAGAAATAAACTTCACATTATGCTTAGCACTGACCTCCAAAAACGCTTTATGCAATTAAATTTAAACAATATTGAGTTAGAGTATAGCAGTATTTATCTAACAAACGCACTATTTGGTGTATGCCAAACCTGGATTGCTCATGGAAAAAAAGAAAGTCCACAAGAAATGACAAACTTTCTTATGAAAATGTTAGGAGATGCAAATTAGAGACAAAAAAAGAACACCAATGGTGTTCTTTTTGTTTAACTCCGCCAGTAGGACTCGAACCTACGACATCATGATTAACAGTCATGCGCTACTGCCAACTGAGCTATGGCGGATAATATAGTCCGTCCGGGATTCGAACCCGTGTTACCGCCGTGAATAGGCGGTGTCTTAACCCCTTGACCAACGGACCATCTATCTGTAGCAGATATAACCATTATATCAATTTCTTACTAATTGTCAATCACTTTTTAGATTTTTTCTCCAGAATATCTCTTAATTTCCGTACCTTTAGACGGGTAATTGGACAACGATGATCCTCATAAAAAACCACTTCTAAATTTTTTCGATCAATTTCCCTAATATTTCCTACATTGACAAGAAATGATTTATGAGCAGAATAAAATCTTTGAGTATCTTTATCTTTTTCTTGAATATCCGCCATAGTACCATAAAATTCTTTGGCAAAATTCTTACCAATAATCCTTAACTTATGAGATACTCCTGTTGTTTCAATATATAAAATATCATGGTAGGGAATTTTCAAATCATTTCCTTTGTAATTATAGTCAAAATAATCCACAACATCTTTATTTTCAAGCAGCATACTTTTGGTATATAAGATACTCTGTTCGATACGTTTTTTAAATAATTCATCATTGATATCTTTATCAACAAAATCCAAGGCTGATACTTGATATTTGTAAGTTAAGGTAGCAAATTCTGATCTACTAGTGATAAATACGATAATTGCATAGGGATTGTGGCGACGAATAAATTGTGCTACCTCAAATCCTTTTTTCTCAACGCCATGAATATCAATATCTAGAAAATAAAGCTGGTTTACTTCATCATTTTCGATATATTCCTTAAATTCTCGTTCTTTACCTGTTGTTTTATAAGAAATAGGAATATTCAATTCCTTTGAAATTTCATCTAGGGTTCTTTCTAGTCTGACCTGATGTTGAATAACATCTTCTAAAATTAATACTTTCATTCAAACTCTCTCTTAAATCTAATAATCTGTCTAAACGTACTATCTTCCATCTCTGTTTCTAAAATGATATTTTCATACTTATCCAAAATCTCTTTGACATTATTAAGGCCAATTCCTCTATTTCTACCTTTAGTAGAAAAACCTAGTTCAAATAAGTCTTCTGAAGGCGTCATAGTAATTTTACACGAATTTTGAATCACGATAACTGTTTCTAAATCCATCTTAATCACTGCAACCTCCATTTGTTTTGAGGAACTTTCTGCAGCACCCTCAACGGCATTGTTCAATAATACGCTCATAATACGCACAAGATCGAGTAAATCGATTGACAATCTAGTGATAATATCCTTTACTTCTAGTGTAAACTCTACGTCATTATTTCTGGCATATACAATAGATTGAGCAATCAAACTTCGTAAAGCTGAATCTTCTATATTGTTTAAATCAAAGTATGTATACTTATCTGAACGTAATTTTTGATTAGCTTTGACTAGAACTTCATTGTAAATCCTGTCAATTTCCTGTAAATCTTTACTGTCAATCGCCATTTGCATACTGACAAGCATACCTGCATAATCATGACGAAAACCACGGATTTCATTATACAAACCAACAATTTCATCTGTATAGGTCTGTAAATGTTCTTGTTCAAATTTTTTCTGTTTTAGGGCAATTTCTTTTTCAACTCGCACTTTGTGAGAATTCATAGCGAAGAAAATTAGTAGTAAACAAATAAAGACAATTGTTGCTAAAATACTACCAAAACTATTAAAATGCGCATAAGCACTTACCATATCTGAAATGAATGATAGAATATGTAAAGCAAAGAAACCAAGTATAACTTTTTTTAAAAATGGATAGAGGTAATCTTTATCAAAATAATTGAGTTCCAAGTGAAAATAAAAAATAATTTTTTTTATTACAAAATAAGTCAGCAATAAAACTACTACAAAAAACAAATCTTCATATTTGGTTACAAAAGAATCACCTGTAACAGAGGATATGGTTACGGATAAAAAAGTATGAGTGCCATGATATAATAAAGACAATAGCAGACTGATAAAAATAGCTTTGTATTTATCAAACTTTTTTAACCCTTTTAGAAAAATATATATAATAAAGGGAAACATGAGTTTTTCTAAACCTAACCCATGTAAAAAAACAAAATAAAAGAAAATTTCAACTACGGACTGCAGTATAAAAATCCAACTTATGAATAGAAATCTTTCTTTTTTTGTTGCCCTACAAATTAGTTTGTAGCTATTTGTTAGAATAAAAATATTAAGAATAACTATGAATATTTTTAATAAATCCATCATGTCTCCCTATAATGTTTTCTATTTTTTCCTTTTAGGAAAAAGATTAGTAATAAAGTAAGTTAATCTTTTATCCCCACCTTGGATTTCCTGTAATTCTTTTTCTGTAAGTTTTTTGAACTGCTCTAATTTAACTGTTTTTTCCATATTAAATTCTCCTTTATTGTTTTTTTCTTGTAAATTAACTTACAAGCTTATTATACAAAACGGAGTCTATTTTAAAACATTTCATTCTCAACTGCACATTTTTGTACCTGAACTGTCAATTTTTACAAAAAACGCTGGGTTTCCCCAGCGTTAAATCTAGTATATGATCCCAGCAGGATTCGAACCTGCGACCGTTCGCTTAGAAGGCGAATGCTCTATCCAGCTGAGCTATGAGACCTAACTAGTTTATCTTATCAAAATAATCGAGAATAGTCAATCCTATTTATGATAAGGAGAACCTTGTTGGATAGTAAAGGCTCGGTATATCTGTTCTACAAGAACTAGACGCATTAATTGATGTGGAAGAGTTAAACGGCCAAAACTAAGGGATAGATTCGCACGCTTTTTTACTTTAGGAGATAGTCCTAAACTCCCACCAATCACAAATGTTAAGGTTGAATAACCATTTATAGAAGCTTGTTCTAATTGGCTACTAAATTCTTCAGAAGATAATGTCTTCCCTTCAATAGCCAAAACAACAACAAATTCTCTATCCCCAATTTTGGAAAGGATTCGATTTCCTTCTAAATTCAAGATTTTTTCATTTTCTGAATCGCTGGCACGATCTGGTGTCTTTTCATCAGCTAATTCAATCATTTCTACGGTAGCAAATCGAGATATTCTCTTAGAATATTCTGCAATTCCATCTTTGAGATACTTTTCTTTTAGTTTTCCAACTGTTACAAGTTTAATTTTCATGCTTCTATTTTACCATAATCGTGTTCTATTCACATCTTATTCACAAATGAAAAAGGTGAAAAAACACAATAAATTCACAAATTTTCAACAATTATCCACAGATTGTTGAAAACTTAAGTTTTTTAAGTTAGAATTAAGTTAATAATCTTATACTTTCACTAATTAATCAAATATGGAGGATTCTATGAAAAACTTAAACAAGTTTTCAAAAACAATTGGACAACTTTTACTAGTTATTCTTATTAGCTTTTTTAGTGGTCTATTAGGAAGTTTGGCTGTTCTTCAGTTCAACCAAAAGCAGGGAAGTGGAGAACAAAATAGTGCAGCAGTCACTCAGACTGCTTCGAAAAATGAAAATTCTACCACACAGGCTGTAGATAAAGTTAAAGATGCAGTTGTATCGATTATCACTTATTCAGAAAACTCTCAAGGTAGTTTTGTTGGAACCGATGATACTGATACAGATTCAAACACTGAACAGATTAACAGTGAAGGTTCTGGTGTTATCTATAAAAAAGATGGAGATGATGCTTATCTTGTAACCAACACTCACGTTATTAGTGGCGCTAAAAAAGTTGATATTCGTCTAGCAGATGGAACAAAAGTACCAGGTGAAATTGTTGGTTCTGATACCTATTCTGATATTGCAGTAGTAAAAATATCTTCAGAAAAGGTCTCTACAGTAGCTGAGTTTGGTGACTCAAGTCAATTATCTGTTGGGGAAACAGCTATCGCAATCGGTAGTCCTTTGGGTTCAGAATATGCAAATACAGTTACACAAGGGATTGTATCAAGCTTGAACAGACACGTTTCTTTGAAATCTGAAGATGGTCAAGCTATTTCAACAAATGCCATCCAAACAGACACAGCTATTAACCCTGGTAACTCTGGAGGACCTTTGATTAACATCCAGGGAGAAGTTATCGGTATTACATCAAGTAAAATCGCCTCTAATGGTGGAACATCCGTAGAAGGTCTTGGTTTTGCTATTCCTGCAAATGATGTTAAGAATATTATCAAACAGTTGGAAAAAGATGGAAAAGTAACGCGACCAGCTCTTGGTATCCACATGGTTAATTTGACAAACCTTAGCACTACCGATCTACAAAAATTGAAACTTCCTGACAACGTTACTTCTGGTGTAGCTGTTCGTTCTGTTCAAAAAAATATGCCTGCAAATGGACATTTACAACAATATGATGTTATCACAAAAATAGATGATACTAAGATTTCATCTACAACTGAATTACAAAATGCTCTATATAGCCACTCTATTGGAGATGAAATGACTGTAACTTATTACCGTAATGGTAAAGAAGAAACAACTAAAATCAAGTTGGACAAGAGTACAAGTGATTTAAATTAATAGTTTACATATTTGTAAACCTACTTTACAGAATATTAAAGATATGATACTGTAGAGATATGGAAGAACTCAAACTAATTCGTATCAGTGATATTCAAAAAAATCCCTATCAACCTCGTAAAGAATTCTCAAAAGAAAAAATTCAAGAACTTGCCCAATCTATTAAGGAAAATGGTTTAATTCAACCCATTATTGTCCGTCAATCTCCAGTTATCGGATATGAAATTCTAGCTGGAGAAAGACGGTATCGGGCATCGATAGAAGCTGGGCTATCAGAAGTTCCTGTAATCATCAAAAAATTATCTGATCAGGATATGATGGTTCACTCAATCATTGAAAATTTACAACGAGAAGACTTAAATCCGATTGAAGAAGCAAAAGCTTATCAATCTTTAATTGATAAAGGATATACTCATGCAGACATTGCTGAAAAAATGGGGAAATCACGCCCTTATATCACTAATCTTGTTCGATTGCTAACGCTCCCTGATTTTATTTTAAAAGAAGTAGAAACTGGAAAATTGTCTCAAGCACATGCTAGACTTCTAATCCAACTACCTTTGAAAGAACAAAAAAAATTACTCAATCGCATTCAGAAAGAGGATTTATCAGTTCGGCAGGTGGAATATCTACTTAAAGAAGAAAAAAATAAGAAGAAAAGCAAAGAAAAAGATCACTTTATCAAAGAAGAAGAAGAAAATTTGAAAAAATTGTTGGGATTAGATGTCCAAATCGTCCTTCAAAAAAAAGAGGCAGGAAAAATAACTATCTCTTTTCATAATCAAGAAGAATACCAACGTTTTATTAACAGCCTGAAATAAGGCTGTTATTTTATTTTTCTAAACTCACATACTTATCCACTGGATTAGTATAGAAAAAGGCTATTAAATCAAAATATAGACCTCTTATCCACAAGTTGTGGATAAATCTTTTAAACATTGTGGATTGTTTTTCACAAGTTGTGGAAAAATTGCTTGCTATGTGATAAAATAGTGTTTAAGATTACACCATTTAGAAAAGGAGGGGTTTGTTGTTGAAAGAAAAACAATTTTGGAATCAGATTTTAGAATTAGCTAAAGAGAGATTGACACGATCAATGTTTGATTTCTACGCAACACCTGCTGAATTAATAAAGGTTGAGGGAAATGTAGCTACCATATTTTTGCCAAGATCTGAAATGGAAATGGTTTGGAGTACAAAACTCAATGATATTATTGTAGCTGTCGGTTTTCAAATCTATGACACTGAAATAAAAGCTCAATATGTATTGACTAAAGAAGATTCTAATACCTCCGATATAGCAAGCAATGTTGAAAACAGTAATCATCAACAGGAAGAAATTAAAAAATCTATACCCTATTCAGAAACAGGATTAAGAGACATCTATACTTTTGATAATTTTATCCAAGGTGATGGAAATATTTGGGCTAAGTCTGCTGCTTTAGCCGTCTCGGAAGATCCTGGACTAACTTATAATCCTCTTTTTATATATGGAGGACCTGGTCTAGGGAAAACTCACTTGCTCAATGCTTTGGGTAATGAAATTCTCAAAAAAAATCCTAATGCGCGTGTAAAATATATTCCTGCTGAAAGTTTTATTAATGAATTTTTAGATCATTTAAGACTCAATGATATGGATAATTTTAAAAAAACCTATCGAAGTCTAGATCTCCTTCTTATTGATGATATTCAATCTCTCAGCGGAAATAAAGTGCAAACTCAGGATGAATTTTTCAATACATTTAACAAACTTCACAGTAATAATAAACAGATCGTTTTAACGAGTGACCGTAGGCCAGAACAACTAGAAAATCTACCTGAACGACTTGTCACGCGCTTCTCATGGGGATTAACAACGGATATTACTCCACCTGATTTTGAAACTCGTATCGCTATCCTAAATAGTAAAACAGAGGATTTAGATTATCATTTTCAACCTGACACAATCGAATATTTGGCTGGCCAGTTTGATTCAAATGTACGTGAATTAGAAGGTGCGCTCAAAGATATTAGTCTTATGGCTAAAGTCAAACAAATCAACACTATAACTGTGGATATTGCATCTGAAGCTATACGTGCTCGAAAACAAAGCGTCAGCACCATGATCGTCATTCCGATTGAAAAAATCCAAGAGGAAGTCGGAAAATTTTATGATGTGAGCGTTAAGGAGATGAAGGGAACTAGACGTGTTCAGAATATTGTTCTAGCTCGCCAAGTTGCTATGTACCTAGCTAGAGAATTAACTGATAACAGTCTTCCAAAAATCGGAAAAGAATTTGGTGGTAAAGATCATACAACCGTCATTCATGCTCATGCAAAAATCAAATCTATGATTGAAACTGATGATAAATTACGTATAGAAATCGAAACCATCAAAAAGAAAATCAAATAACTTGTGGATAAGTGTTTAAAATTTTACTGATTTATTAACAAATTTTAAACAAGTCTAACTTCTTGATTTTTCTAAACTAAACTTGGTTTTCCACAGATTTCACACAGCCTACTATTACTATTAACCTTCTAATAATAAAAATAAATAAAGGAGATTCCATGATTCATTTTTCTATTAATAAAAATTTATTCCTGCAATCATTAAATATTACAAAACGTGCTATTAGTTCAAAAAATGCTATTCCTGTTTTATCAACTATTAAAATTGATGTGACTAACGAAGGAATTACATTAATTGGATCAAATGGTCAAATTTCAATTGAGAATTTCATTTCTCAAAAAGATGAAAATGCAGGTCTTTTGATTAACTCTTTAGGATCAATTCTTTTAGAAGCTTCTTTCTTTATCAATGTTGTTTCTAGTCTTCCAGATGTGACTCTTGATTTTAAAGAAATTGAACAACATCAAATTGTACTAACAAGTGGAAAATCAGAAATTACTCTGAAAGGAAAAGACAGCGAACAGTATCCACGTATTCAGGAAATTGTAGCAAGTAATCCTCTAGTTCTTGAAACAAAACTTCTTAAGAAAATTATCAATGAAACTGCTTTTGCTGCTAGTGTACAAGAAAGCCGTCCAATCTTGACTGGTGTTCACTTTGTTTTGAGTAATCATCAAGAATTGAAAACAGTTGCAACAGACTCACATCGTCTCAGTCAGAAAAAATTAACTCTTGAGAAAAATAGTGATAATTTTGATGTTGTCATCCCAAGTCGCTCTCTACGCGAATTTTCAGCTGTTTTTACGGACGATATCGAAACAGTAGAGATATTCTTTGCAAACAACCAAATTCTCTTTAGAAGCGAAAATATTAGCTTCTATACACGTCTCTTAGAAGGTAATTATCCTGATACAGATCGTCTGATTCCAACAGATTTTAATACGACAGTGACTTTTGATGTTGTGAATCTACGTCAATCTATGGAACGTGCTCGTCTCTTATCAAGTGCTACTCAAAATGGAACTGTAAAATTAGAAATCAAACAAGGAGTAGTTACAGCTCATGTAAATTCTCCAGAAGTTGGTAAAGTAAACGAAGAAATCGATACAATTGCTGTATCTGGTGAAGATTTAACTATTAGCTTTAACCCAACTTACTTGATTGAAGCACTAAAAGCCTTGAATAGTGAAAAGGTAACAATCAGCTTCATTTCAGCAGTTCGTCCATTTACCTTGGTACCAGCTGATACAGATGAAGATTTCATGCAGCTGATTACACCAGTTCGTACAAATTAAGTTAAAGAGGTTGAGCCTAGCTCACCTCTTTTATGATATAATCAGAAATATGAAAAGGAGAGTAATATGTATCAAGTTGGAAATTTTGTTGAAATGAAAAAACCACATGCTTGTACAATCAAGTCTACAGGTAAAAAAGCCAATCGTTGGGAAATTACACGTCTAGGTGCAGATATCAAAATAAAATGCAGTAATTGTGATCATGTTGTCATGATGAGTCGCTATGATTTTGAAAGAAAAATGAGTAAAATCATCGACTAAATGCAAGTAGTTAGAGGGTTAGCAAGTTTTCCCTTTTTGTGTTATAATATTGAAGATTGAAATGTGAACGGAGATTGAGAAACTATGGCTTTAACAGCAGGTATCGTGGGGTTGCCAAACGTTGGTAAATCAACCCTATTTAACGCAATTACAAAAGCAGGAGCAGAGGCTGCAAATTATCCATTTGCAACCATTGATCCGAATGTTGGGATGGTAGAAGTTCCAGATGAACGCCTCCAAAAATTGACTGAAATGATTACTCCTAAGAAGACAGTCCCAACAACCTTTGAATTTACAGATATTGCAGGGATTGTAAAAGGTGCGTCAAAAGGAGAAGGTCTCGGTAATAAATTCTTGGCCAATATCCGTGAAGTTGATGCGATTGTCCATGTAGTTCGTGCCTTTGATGATGAAAATGTCATGCGTGAGCAAGGTCGTGAAGATGCTTTTGTAGATCCATTAGCAGATATTGATACCATTAACCTAGAATTGATTCTTGCTGACTTAGAATCTGTTAATAAACGCTACGCGCGTGTGGAAAAGATGGCACGTACACAAAAAGATAAGGAATCAGTTGCAGAATTTAACGTTCTCCAAAAGATTAAACCTGTCCTTGAAGACGGTAAATCAGCTCGTACTATTGAATTTACAGACGAAGAGCAAAAGGTTGTCAAAGGTCTTTTCCTCTTGACCACGAAACCAGTTCTTTATGTAGCGAATGTGGATGAGGATGTGGTTGGAGACCCAGACTCTATTGATTACGTGAAGCAGATTCGTGAATTCGCAGAGACAGAAAATGCAGAGGTAGTGGTCATTTCTGCGCGTGCTGAAGAAGAAATTTCTGAGTTAGACGATGAAGATAAAAAAGAGTTTCTTGAAGCCATTGGTTTGACAGAATCAGGTGTGGACAAGTTGACTCGTGCAGCTTACCATCTATTAGGACTTGGAACTTACTTCACAGCTGGTGAAAAAGAAGTTCGTGCTTGGACCTTTAAACGTGGTATGAAAGCTCCTCAAGCAGCTGGAATTATCCACTCTGACTTTGAAAAAGGATTTATTCGTGCAGTAACTATGTCTTATGATGATTTGATTAAATACGGATCTGAAAAGGCTGTAAAAGAAGCTGGACGCTTGCGTGAAGAAGGAAAAGAATATGTCGTTCAAGATGGCGATATTATGGAATTCCGCTTTAACGTATAATCAACATTTTTAATAGTGTCAATTAGGTTGGAAAAAAATTCCAACCCTTTTGGCTTTTGAAAGGAAATTTAAATGACAAAATTACTTGTAGGATTGGGAAATCCAGGGGATAAATATTTTGAGACAAAGCATAATGTTGGTTTTATGTTGATTGACCAACTAGCAAAAAAACAGAATGTATCTTTTACACACGATAAAATATTCCAAGCTGAATTAGCTTCATTTTTCCTTAATGGTGAAAAAATTTATCTAGTGAAACCAACAACTTTTATGAATGAAAGTGGGAAAGCAGTTCATGCTTTATTAACTTACTATGGTTTAGATATCGAAGATTTACTGATTATTTACGATGATCTTGACATGGAAGTAGGAAAAATTCGACTTCGCGCTAAAGGATCAGCTGGCGGTCATAATGGTATCAAGTCAATTATCCAACATATTGGTACACAGGTTTTCAATCGTGTAAAGATTGGTATCGGTAGACCTAAAAAAGGAATGTCTGTTGTTCACCACGTTTTGAGTAAATTTGACAAGGATGACTATATAGGTATTTTACAGTCTATTGACAAGGTTGACGATGCTGTAAATTATTATTTACAAGAGAAAAACTTTGAAAAAACAATGCAGAAATACAATGGGTAAAGAAATGTCATTAATCGAATTCTTTTTAGAGAATAAACAAATCCTGTCTTGGCATGAAAATTTAACACAGAAGCAAAGACAATTACTATTAGGATTTTCTGGTTCAGCAAAGTCTTTAGCTATTGCAAGTAGTGTTAAAAGTCAGAACAAGATTTTAGTAATGACATCTACTTATGGAGAAGCTGAGCGTCTAGTAAATGATTTAATTTCTATCCTGGGTACTGATATGGTTTATCCATTTTTAGTAGATGATTCACCAATGGTAGAATTTTTAGTATCGTCTCAAGAAAAGATTTTTTCAAGAGTTGAAGCCTTGCGTTTTCTAAGAGATAAATCTCAAAAAGGAATATTAGTTTGTAACATGGCAGCTAGCCGTTTATTCTTACCAGATCCTCAAGTTTTTGATAACAGTGTGTTAAAACTTGAAGTTGGCGAAGAGTGTGAACAAAGAGAATTAAAAAATCAATTGATTTCACTTGGTTATAAAAAAGTTACTCAAGTTCAAAGTCAAGGTGAATTTAGTCTTCGAGGGGATATTTTAGATATTTTTGAAACTTCACAACTATCTCCTTACCGAATAGAATTTTTTGGTGATGAAATAGATGGGATTAGAGAATTCGACGCAGATACACAATTATCAAAAGAAAGTCGATTAGAAATTTCTATATATCCAGCTAGTGACATTTTATTAACTGTTGAGGATTACAATCGTGGTCAACAATTCTTAGAACATGAGATTGATAAAACTATTTCACCTACATTAAAGTCGTACCTAGAAGAAGTTTTTAGTTGTGCGAAAGAGCAAGTTCTTCATGCTGATATTCGTAAATTTTTGTCTGTTTTTTATAAAAAACAGTGGACATTGATTGACTACTTGAACCAAGCGCCTATTATCTTTGATGATTTTCAAAAAATCATGAATCAGTATGATATTTTTGATAAGGAAACAGCTAGCTACTTTACAGAGGATTTACATAACAGTAAAGCTGTATCAAGTTTACAATATTTTGCTGATGTAGAAAGTCAGTTTAAAAAATATTTACCAGCCAGCTTCTTTTCTAATTTTCAAAAGGGACTTGGAAATCTAAAATTTGATCATCTTTATCAATTTAATCAATATCCTATGCAAGAATTCTTCAATCAGTTTTCTTTTCTGAAAGAAGAAATTGAACGCTATAAAAAATTAAAATATACGATTGTTCTTCAATCAAGCAGCCAAACAGAACTAAAAAAACTGTTAACGATTCTTGATGAATATAGCATTAAAGTTGACAATAGTAATCAAAGTGAAATCTGTAAAGGAACTGTCAATCTTGTTGAAGGAAATCTTCGTCATGGTTTTCATTTTGTGGATGAGAATCTTGTATTCATCACTGAATATGAAATTTTTAAAAAGAAGATTAAACGCAAATACAGAAGACAAAATATTAGCAATGCTGAAAGATTAAAGGATTATAGTGAACTCCAAAAAGGAGATTATGTTGTTCATCAAATTCATGGGATTGGTCAATATTTAGGAATAGAAACGATTGAACTCAAAGGGATTCACCGAGATTATGTAAGTATCCAATATCAAAATGGAGATCGTATTTCTATCCCTGTAGAACAAATCCAAACCTTATCTAAGTATGTTTCAAGTGACGGTAAGGCTCCAAAGTTAAACAAATTAAACGATGGACGTTTTAAAAAAGCTAAGCAAAAAGTTAAAAATCAAGTTGAAGACATTGCAGATGACTTAATTAAGTTATATGCAGAGAGGAGTCAACTTGAAGGTTTTGCTTTTTCAAAAGATGATGAAGATCAGGTTGCTTTTGATGAGGCTTTCCCTTATGTTGAAACTGAGGACCAACTTCGAAGTATCGATGAAATTAAGAAAGATATGCAGGCTTCTCAACCAATGGATAGACTTTTGGTTGGAGATGTTGGTTTTGGTAAAACAGAAGTTGCTATGCGAGCTGCTTTTAAGGCTGTCAACAATCATAAACAGGTTGTTGTTTTAGTACCTACTACAGTTTTGGCTCAGCAACATTATAGTAATTTCAAGGAAAGATTTGAGCAGTTTGCTGTCAATGTAGATGTTTTGAGTCGTTTTAGAAGTAAAAAAGAGCAGACTGAAACACTTGAAAAATTGAAAAAAGGCCAAGTTGATATCCTGATAGGAACCCATCGAGTTTTGTCTAAAGATGTTGAATTTGCAGATTTAGGCTTGATCATCATCGATGAGGAACAACGTTTTGGTGTCAAACATAAGGAAGCTTTGAAGGAATTAAAAAAGAAGGTTGATGTCTTAACTTTGACAGCTACACCAATTCCTCGAACTCTACATATGTCTATGCTAGGTATTCGAGATTTATCTGTCATCGAAACTCCCCCAACCAATCGATATCCTGTACAAACCTATGTCCTTGAACAGAATGATCGTGTCATTCGAGATGCTGTATTGAGAGAAATTGATCGTGGTGGTCAGGTTTACTATCTTTACAATAAAGTTGACACGATTGAAAAGAAGGTTTCAGAGTTACAAGAACTGATTCCAGAAGCTTCTATTGGTTTTGTTCATGGTCAAATGAGTGAAATTCGTTTAGAGAACACACTACTTGATTTTATTGAAGGTGAATATGATATTTTAGTAACCACGACAATCATTGAAACAGGGGTAGACATTCCAAATGCCAATACCTTGTTTATAGAAAATGCAGACCACATGGGATTGTCTACCTTGTATCAATTAAGAGGTCGAGTTGGTCGAAGTAATCGTATTGCTTATGCCTATCTCATGTATCGACCAGATAAATCATTGACAGAAGTTTCAGAAAAGAGATTAGAAGCTATCAAGGGATTTACCGAATTGGGTTCTGGTTTTAAAATCGCTATGCGCGATTTATCCATTCGTGGAGCGGGTAATCTTTTAGGAAGTTCGCAGTCAGGTTTTATAGATTCTGTTGGTTTTGAACTCTATTCTCAATTACTGGAAGAAGCAATTGCTAAGAAAAATGGAACTGATAAGAAACGTGAAAAAGGAAATGCTGAGTTAATTCTGCAAATTGATGCCTATCTTCCAGATGAGTACATTTCAGATGAACGACATAAAATTGAAATTTACAAGAGAATTCGTCAGATTGACAACCGTGTCAACTATGAAGAATTACAAGATGAGTTAATTGACCGTTTTGGTGAGTATCCAGATGTAGTTGCCTATCTCTTAGAAATTGGATTAGCTAAAGCTTATCTAGATAAAGTATTTGTCAATCGTGTTGAAAGAAGAAGTAATAAGCTTGTCATTCAATTTGAAAAAATATTGCAACAGCTATTTTTAACCCAAGATTATTTCCAGGCTCTTTCTCAGACAAATTTGAAGGCTAATATTTCTGAAAATCAAGGTTTAATCGAAGTTGTTTTTGATATTCGAAATAAAAAAGACTATGAGATTTTAGAAGGACTCTTAACCTTTGGAGAATCGTTAGCGAAAATAAAAGACTTAAAAGAGTCACATTAGGGTTTACCTTTTTTCTTCTATAAAAGGGATAAAAATGGTACAATAATAATTTGAGGTATTATAAGATGAGATTAGATAAATATTTAAAAGTATCACGAATTATCAAACGCCGTACGGTAGCTAAGGAAGTTGCAGATAAAGGGCGAATCAAGGTAAACGGTATCCTTGCTAAAAGTTCAACTGATTTAAAAATCAATGATCAGGTTGAAATTCGTTTTGGAAATAAATTGTTGCTTGTAAAGGTGCTCGAAATGAAAGATAGCACAAAAAAAGAAGATGCAGCTGGAATGTATGAAATTATCAGTGAAACAAGGGTAGAAGACGATGTATAAAAAAATAGTCCAAATGAATAATTCATTTATTCAAAATGAACACCAACGACGTAAATACATGATGGAAGAACGTCAAAAACGTAATCGTTTTATGGGTTGGGTTTTGATTTTGATTATGTTGCTATTCATCTTACCAACTTACAATTTAGCACAAAGTTACCAACAATTACTAACACGTCGCCAGCAACTAGCTGATTTGAAAAAACAATATCAGGACTTGAGCGATGAAAAGGATAAAGAAGCTAGTTTAGCAACTAAGCTAAAAGATGAATCCTATGCGGCTAAATATTCCCGTGCAAAATATTATTATTCAAAAACATGGGAGAAAGTTTATACAATTCCGGACTTACTTCCTAGGTAATGCGAAATGGAAAATTTATTAGATATTATCGAAAAATTTTTAAGTCAGTCAGATGAAAAATTAGATGAGTTAGCTCAAAAGAATCATCTGTTACGACTACAAGAAGAAGAGGGGAAAAAGAATGCGTAAATTTTTAGTGATATTACTACTTCCTATTTTCCTAAAAAGCGTTCAAGTAGTAAGCACTGAGAATCCAGTTATCATTCCAAAACAAGAAGTTTATTCTTTAACTCATACTCCATATCATTTTTATTATCAAGATGTTATAGAATCTCCAAAATTTTATGGTGAGACGCCAGTTTATTCTACAGAAGACCTGATTAATGAATCGGGTAAAGTAAATGCAGAAACAAAATTATCTGTTTTAGAATGGCGATTAAATAAACAAGGACAGCCTGTCTTTAAATTGTCAAATAATCAATTTGTAATGGCTGATAAACGACTTTTATACGATAGTTCCATCGTAAACGATTTTTCTAAACGAGTATGGCTAGAACCAGGATTTGTCGTTTATAATAGTCCTTATGATCAACAAGAATTAAAGTCTACTTTAGCGCCTTATCAAGAAGTTGAAGCAGATATGTCTATTTTTGCTGAAGGTCGTGAATTCATACATGTCAAGCAAACGGGCTGGATTTCGACGGATTATATTTCCGATGATGATAATCGTATTCAGAAAGTACAAGAGTTGCTATCTGCGAATTATCAAAATGAACAGTTCTCTATTTATGTGAAACAATTGAGTACAGGTAAGGAAGCTGGCATTAATGAAAATAAAAAAATGTACGCTGCTAGTGTTATGAAATTACCTTATCTTTATTCTGTTCAGGAAAAAATCAATCAAGGTGATTACCAACTTGACACGAAATTGAAGTATGTTTCCGAAGTTAATGATTTCCCTGGCTCTTATAAACCGGAAGGAAGCGGAAGTCTCCCTAAAACAGCGGACAATAAAGAATACACAATCAAAGATTTAATCACAAAAACTGCAAAAGAATCTGACAATGTAGCTCATAATATTCTTGCTTATTATATTACGAATAAATCAGATGAAGCCTTTAAAACAGAAATGGCTACTATCGCAGGTGAAGAATGGAATGTGACAGATAAATTGGCTTCAGCTAAAATGGCTGGTCAAGTTATGGAATCTATTTACAATCAGAATGGTTTTGTTTTAGAATCTCTTTCACAAACATCTTTTGATAATCAGCGGATTGCTAAGAATATTTCTGCTAAGGTAGCCCATAAAATTGGGGATGCAGATGAATTTAAACACGATGTGGGAATAGTCTATACAGATTCTCCTTTCGTTATTTCAATCTTTACCAAAAATTCTGATTACGATACCATTTCTAAAATTGCTAAGGATGTCTACGAGGTCCTAAAATGAGAGACCGCGATTTTTTAAATCATTTTCTAGAAAAAGGTTACTTTGAAAGACATTCAAGAGTTGTGCTAGCCTTGTCTGGTGGATTGGATTCGATGTTTCTTTTTCAAGTTCTTTTGGCCTATCAAAAAGAACTTGGTATTGAATTGTTTTTAGCTCATGTAAATCATAAACAAAGACCAGAGTCAGATAAGGAAGAAAATGAATTAAGAAAATTAGCTGAACAAGCTGGAGTTCCAATTTATGTAGCTTGTTTTACTGGAGATTTTTCAGAAGCAAATGCTCGTCAATTTCGCTATGAATTTTTTAGAGAAGTGATGGAGAAAACTTCATCTACAGCTCTTGTAACAGCTCATCATGCAGATGATCAAGTTGAGACAATCTTTATGCGATTGATTAGAGGTGTTAGACTACACCATTTATCAGCTATTAAAGAAAGACAAACGTTTAATAAGGGAGAGTTAATTCGTCCTTTGTTGTCTTTTTATAAGAAGGATTTTCCTAAAATTGATCATTTTGAAGATTCAACGAATAAAGAAAATCACTATCTTCGCAATCGTCTTCGCAACCTCTATCTGCCACAGTTAGAAAAAGAAAATGTTCAGGTGAAAAAAGCAATTTTAGAGTTTGGAAAAGAAGTTTCTGACTATCAAATTGCTCTGGCTGAATTATCTCAAGCGGTTGATGTGGAAGATTTAACTCAGTTTTTATCTTTTAGTGAAGCAACGCAAGGAGTTTTACTACAACAATACCTTAGTCGTTTTGCTGATTTAAATGTAACAAGAGAACAATTTCAAGAAATTCATCATATTTTAAAAACTAAGAGTCAATATCGCCATAATATAAAAAATGGTTATGAACTTATAAAAGAATACCAGCACTTTCAAATTAGTAAAATCAGACCAAAGTCTGATGAAAAAAGTAGTGAGTGTGTGTTAAACTATCAAAATCAAGTTTATTATGAAGGTTTTCTATTTTCATTTGGAATTCCTCTAAAAGGTGAAAATGTTCAACAAATAAATGTTTCCCGTGAAACATCATTGATTTTGCGGCATCGACAGCCAGGTGATTATTTGATAATAAATGGTCATCGAAAAAAAGTAAGGCGGCTTTTTATTGATTTAAAAATACCTACAGAAAAACGAAAAAATGCGATTATTGTTGAGCAATTTGGACAAATTTATTCAATTTTAGGAATCGAACTCAGTGATTTGAGTATAAAAATGAAAAATGATATAATGGACACTGTACTTTATATAGAAAAAATAGATAGGTAAAATCATGTTAGAACAAGATATCAAGAAGATTTTGATTTCACAAGATGAAATTACAGAAGCAGCTAAGAAGTTAGGTGCTCAATTGACAAAAGATTACGAAGGTAAGAATCCGATTTTAGTTGGAATTTTAAAAGGATCTATTCCTTTTATGGCAGAATTAGTCAAATATATCGACACTCACCTTGAAATGGATTTTATGATGGTTTCTAGTTATCATGGCGGAACTGTAAGTAGTGGTGTCATTAATATCAAACAAGATGTCACTCAAGATGTTAAAGGTAGACACATTGTCTTTGTAGAGGATATTATTGATACTGGACAAACATTAAAAAGCTTGAGAGATATGTTTACTGCTAGAGAAGCAGCGTCTGTTAAGATTGTTACTATGCTGGATAAACCAGAAGGACGTACTGTAGAAATTGAAGCAGATTATACATGTTTTACAATTCCAAATGAATTCGTTGTAGGCTATGGTTTAGACTATAATGAAAATTATCGTAATCTTCCTTATGTAGGCGTATTGAAAGAGGAAGTTTACTCAAAATAGAAGGGTAAGTTGTTGAATGCAAAAACAAAATAATGGTTTTATAAAAAATCCATTTCTTTATTTGTTGATGATTTTCTTGCTAGTAACGGGATTCCAGTACTTTTTTGCTGGGAGAGCTGCCGGGCACAGTCAACAAATTAAATACTCAGAATTGGTGCAGGAAATCACTAATGACAATGTAAAAGAAATAACCTATCAACCAAGTGGTGGTGTTATTGAAGTGTCTGGTGTCTATAAAACTGCTAAAACAGAAAAACCGGAAACAGGTATTCAGTTTTTCACACCTTCTGCAACAAAAGTAGAAAAATTTACAAGTATTATTCTTCCATCGGATACTACTGTAGCAGATTTGCAAAAACTAGCTGGTGAACACCAAACACAAGTTGAAGTCAAGCACGAAAGCTCAAGTGGTATGTGGATTAACATCCTAGTTTCGGTAGTACCATTTGCCATTTTATTCTTCTTCCTATTTTCTATGATGGGAAATATGGGAGGAAATAGCGGACGCAATCCGATGAGTTTTGGACGCAGTAAAGCTAAGGCTGCTAATAAGGAAGATATCAAAGTACGCTTTTCAGATGTAGCAGGAGCTGAAGAAGAAAAACAAGAACTTGTTGAAGTTGTTGAATTCTTGAAAGATCCAAAACGCTTTACAAAATTAGGTGCTCGTATCCCAGCTGGAGTTCTCTTAGAAGGACCTCCGGGAACTGGTAAAACATTACTTGCTAAAGCAGTAGCAGGAGAAGCTGGAGTACCATTCTTTAGTATTTCAGGTTCTGACTTCGTAGAAATGTTCGTCGGTGTCGGTGCCAGCCGTGTACGTTCACTCTTTGAGGACGCTAAAAAAGCAGCACCAGCTATTATCTTCATCGATGAAATTGATGCCGTTGGTCGCCAACGTGGTGTCGGTCTTGGTGGAGGTAATGATGAACGTGAACAAACCTTGAACCAACTCTTGATTGAAATGGATGGTTTTGAAGGAAACGAAGGAATCATTGTCATTGCGGCAACGAACCGTTCAGATGTTTTAGATCCAGCCCTTCTTCGTCCAGGTCGTTTTGACAGAAAAGTATTGGTTGGTCGTCCAGATGTTAAAGGACGCGAAGCAATTCTGAAAGTCCATGCTAGAAATAAACCTCTAGCAGAAGATGTAGATTTGAAATTAGTGGCACAACAAACTCCAGGTTTTGTTGGTGCTGATTTGGAAAATGTGTTGAACGAAGCAGCCTTAGTTGCAGCTCGTCGCAATAAATCAGTAATTGATGCTTCTGATATTGATGAGGCAGAAGATCGTGTTATCGCTGGACCATCTAAGAAAGATAAAACTATTTCACAAAAGGAACGTGAAATGGTTGCTTACCACGAAGCAGGACACACTATTGTTGGTTTGGTCTTATCAAACGCACGTGTAGTGCATAAAGTGACAATTGTTCCTCGTGGTCGTGCGGGTGGTTACATGATTGCTCTTCCAAAAGAAGATCAAATGCTACTATCTAAAGAAGATATGAAGGAACAATTAGCTGGTTTGATGGGTGGACGTGTTGCTGAAGAAATTATCTTTAATGTCCAAACAACAGGTGCATCAAACGACTTTGAACAAGCTACACAAATGGCGCGTGCAATGGTTACAGAGTATGGTATGAGTGAAAAACTTGGACCTGTTCAATACGAAGGAAATCATGCAATGTTTGGTGCTCAAACTCCACAAAAATCTATTTCAGAGCGTACAGCTTATGAAATTGACGAAGAAGTTCGAGCATTGTTAAATGAAGCACGTAATAAAGCAGCTGAAATTATTCAATCAAATCGTGAAACACATAAATTAATTGCAGAAGCCTTATTGAAATATGAAACATTGGATAGTACACAAATTAAATCTCTTTACGAAACAGGGAAAATGCCTGAATCAATAGAAGAGGAATCACGTGCCCTATCATATGATGAAGTCAAATCAAAAATGGCTGAAGAAAACTAAATATTAGTAGACGAGATACAAGAGAGGGTATTATTATATCCTCTCTTTCTTATTATAGAAACTAATCTATGAAAAACCAGTAAAAAAATTTCAGAAAAAACAAATCAAACTAGTTGACAAGATTCTAAAAGTAGG
>NZ_JBFNFE010000004.1:0-179197 GCF_040888245.1 Streptococcus wuxiensis | reverse complement strand
CAGTGAAGATACTCTCCCACGTCCAAGTGCTGAAGGATTAGGTACTGTTGTTGATTACCCAGAAGGATTACGCAAGTATGAAGCCTACCTGGTTTCAACTGGAACAGCTCTTGAAGGGATGAAGGTAGCCTTGGATACTGCTAATGGAGCAGCTTCTACAAGTGCTCGTCAAATTTTTGCAGATTTGGGTGCTCAAATCACTGTCATTGGAGAAAATCCAGATGGTTTGAACATTAACTTGAATGTTGGTTCGACTCATCCAGAAGCCTTGCAAGAACTTGTAAAAGAAAGTAAATCTGCCATTGGTTTAGCCTTTGATGGGGACAGCGATCGTTTGATTGCTGTTGATGAAAACGGTGAGATTGTCGACGGTGATAAGATTATGTATATCATCGGTAAATACCTTTCTGAAAAAGGTCAATTGGCACAAAACACAATTGTAACAACAGTTATGTCCAACCTTGGTTTCCATAAAGCCTTGGATCGTGAAGGCATTAATAAAGCTGTCACTGCTGTTGGAGACCGCTATGTAGTTGAAGAAATGAGAAAATCAGGCTACAATCTCGGTGGTGAGCAATCAGGTCACGTTATCTTGATGGACTACAATACAACTGGTGATGGTCAGTTGTCAGCAGTTCAATTGACTAAGATCATGCAAGAAACAGGTAAGAGCTTATCTCAATTGGCTTCAGAAGTAACAATTTACCCACAAAAATTGGTTAATATCCGTGTGGAAAACACCATGAAAGACAAAGCCATGGAAGTACCAGCTATCAAGGCTATTATCGATAAGATGGAAGAAGAGATGGCAGGTAACGGACGTATTCTCGTTCGCCCAAGTGGAACTGAGCCACTATTGCGTGTCATGGCTGAAGCACCAACAACTGAAGAGGTTGATTACTATGTGGATACCATTGCTGAAGTTGTGAAAGCAGAAATCGGAATTTAGGAAAGTTAGCAGAAAATAAGAAAATATGTTACAATGTCAAAGTAAATTGTAACCATGGAGAATATGATGAATTTAAAACGTGAACAAGAATTTGTAAGTCAGTATCACTTTGATGCACGTAATTTTGAATGGGAAAATGAGAACGGAATTCCTGAAACAAAGGTTGATGTGAACTTCCAACTACTTCAACATGACCAAGAAAATCAGGTGACTTCTCTCGTAGTTGTTTTGAGCTTTATGATTGTCTTTGATAAATTTGTTATCAGTGGTACTATTTCTCAAGTGAACCACGTTGAAGGTCGTATCGTAGATCAACCAAGTGACTTTAGTCAAGAAGAAGTTGAGACGCTTGCTCGTCCTTCTTTGGATATGCTAAACCGTTTGACTTATGAAGTAACGGAAATTGCACTAGACTTACCAGGAATTAATTTGGAGTTTTAAAAAAAATGAAATTAGCGGTCATAACAGACTCATCTGCTTTTCTACAAGCGGAAACCTTGCGGAAAGAAGATTTATTTGTGCTTGACATTCCTGTGAATATCGACGGACAGGAGTATGTTGAAGGTGTAAATCTAACCGCTCAAGAATTTTATGAAAAAATGGCTCGTTCATCTGAACTACCTAAAACAAGTCAACCAAGTATTGCAAAGTTGGATGAAATTTTATCATCATTAAAAGAAAAAGGCTATACTCATGTTTTGGGTCTCTTCCTTTCTTCTGGAATCTCAGGGTTTCACCAGAATATCCAGTATATGACGGATGAGTTCGAAAGTCTAACCATTGCTTTTCCTGATACTCGTATTACAAGTGCCCCTCTAGGTTTCATGGTAGACAGTGTTTTTCAATGGTCTGAGCAGGGAGATGATTTCCAGTCTATACTAGATAAGTTAACCGAACAGATTGAAAATACTTCTGCCTTTATCATGGTAGATGACCTTGATCATCTGGTTAAAGGTGGTCGTTTATCAAATGGCGCAGCTATTTTAGGGAATCTTCTTAACATTAAACCAATTCTATATTTCAATGACCAAGGTGTTATCGAAGTTTATGAGAAGGTTCGTACAGAGAAGAAAGCAACAAAACGTCTAGTTGAAATTGTCAAAGATGTGACAAGTAACGGAAACTACCAGATTATGGTAATTCATGGGAATGCCTCTCAAAAAGCATCCGATTTACGTCAGCTATTGCTAGATAGTGGAGTAGCTACAGATGTTGAGATTGCAACCTTTGGTAGTGTTATTGGAACCCACCTGGGAGAAGGAAGCATCGCTTTGGCATACACACCAATTGTCTAGATTGTTCTTACAGGCTTTGTATCTTAAAATTGAACACGGACTATCTGCCTCTTGAAAAAAGATGCCAGTCTTGCCTTTTATGGAAAGTCGGCGCCATTCCCTATTTTTCATGGGCAGCTAACGTCCTTTGTATCTTAGCAATTGAACACGCCTGGAACCCTATGTGAAAAAGATAGTTCTTCCAAGGAGAAGAAACTCCTTGATCAGAACTCCTATTTTCACTTTGTGTTCTTACAGGCTTTGTATCTTAGATAGGAGTAAAGATGAGTATTCGAGTGATTATTGCTGGTTTTAAGGGAAGAATGGGACAAGCTGCTTGTCAGATGGTTTTGTCTGATCCTGAACTTGAACTAGTAGCTGTTTTGGATCCTTTTGAGACTGCATCTGAATGGCAAGGAATTCCAGTATTCAATGATAAAAATGACTTAGCAGGCTTTGATGCCCATGTTTGGGTAGACTTTACTACACCAGCTGTCGCCTATGAGAATACACGCTTTGCTCTTGAAAATGGCTTTGCTCCAGTAGTAGGAACGACAGGTTTCACCAGTCAAGAAATCGAAGAATTAAAGGAATTGTCTCGTTCCAAAGGCTTGGGTGGCTTGATTGCTCCTAACTTTGCCTTGGGTGCTGTCTTACTCATGCAATTTGCAGCACAGGCAGCTAAATACTTTCCAAATGTGGAGATTATTGAACTTCACCATGATAAGAAAAAAGATGCGCCGAGCGGGACAGCTATCAAAACAGCTGAGTTGATGGCTGAAGTTCGTGAGTCTATTCAACAAGGTGCTAGCGATGAGGAAGAACTCATTGCGGGAGCACGTGGAGCTAACTTTGATGGTATGCGAATCCATTCGGTTCGTTTACCAGGTTTGGTAGCTCATCAAGAGGTCATTTTTGGAAATCAAGGAGAGGGATTGACTTTACGTCACGACTCCTATGATCGTAGCTCCTTCATGACAGGGGTGAATTTGGGAATCAAAGAAGTTGTCAAGCGTCATGAGCTTGTCTATGGATTAGAACACTTACTATGAAATTAACAAAAATGCCTTCTGAATTTCAGAAGGCTTTACCAGTATTAGAAAAAATTAAAGAAGCAGGATTTGAGGCTTATTTTGTGGGTGGCTCTGTTAGGGATGCCCTTCTTAACCGTCCTATCCATGACGTGGATATCGCGACTTCATCTTATCCTGAAGAGACCAAGCAGATTTTTCCACGCACAGCTGATATCGGTATTGAGCATGGGACCGTTTTGGTTTTAGATGGAGATGAAGAGTACGAGGTCACCACTTTTCGAACAGAGGATGTCTATGTAGACTATCGGAGACCAAGTTCTGTTTCTTTTGTTCGTTCACTCGAAGAAGATCTCAAACGCCGAGATTTCACAGTCAATGCCTTTGCCTTGGATGAGACAGGGGAAATCGTCGATTTATTTGATGGTCTCAAAGATTTAGAAAATCAAGTCCTGCGAGCCGTCGGTGTAGCTAGTGAACGTTTCAATGAAGACGCGCTACGCATCATGCGTGGATTTCGTTTTCAGGCTAGTCTTGGTTTTGAACTCGAGCAAGAAACGTTTGAAGCGATGATGGCCTTAACACCACTCTTAGATAAAATCTCTGTGGAGCGCACTTTTGTCGAGTTTGATAAGCTTTTACTGGCTCCCTATTGGCGAGTAGGTTTATCATCTATGATTGAGAGTCAAGCTTATGATTATCTTCCAGATATGGCTGGTAGTCAGGATAAACTCCAGTCATTATTTGATTTAGAAGATCATTTCACTTTTGAATCTTCTGAACAAGCCTGGGCAGCACTTTTATGGGTTTTAAAAGTGGAAGATGCTCAAAAATTTTTAAAACATTGGAAGACATCACGACAATTTGCCAAACAGGTACAGGATTTGCTCGCTATTTTGGCTCTTCGAGAAGAAGGGGAACTCGGCAAGCGTGATTGTTACCGCTTTGATTTGGACTTGCTTCTACAGGCTGAAAATCTTCGTCGAGCTCAAGGTAAAGACTATAATCCACAAACAATCACAGAAACTTATGAGAGCTTGACCATTCATGATAAGAAAGAGATGCAAATCAATGGTGGTATTCTCATCAAAAAATACGGCTACCAACCAGGTCCAGAATTAGGAGATGTTTTAGAAGAAATTGAGTATGCTATTGTGGATGGAGATTTGGAAAATAACTTGGATGCCATTCATGCATACCTAAGGGAGAGAAAATGAGTGACTTTATCGTTGAAAAACTAAGCAAATCAGTTGGTGACAAGACTGTTTTTAAGGATATTTCTTTTATCATCCACGACTTAGATCGTATCGGTCTTATCGGTGTCAACGGAACCGGGAAAACAACCCTTCTAGATGTTCTTTCTGGCGTTTCAGGTTTTGATGGTGACGTAAGCCCATTTTCAGCAAAGAGTGATTACAAGATTGGTTATTTGACTCAGGATCCAGATTTTGATGACAGCAAGACTGTCTTAGATACTGTCTTATCAAGTGATTTGAAGGAAATCCAGTTAATACGTGAGTATGAACTGCTCATGCTTAACTATAGTGAGGACAAGCAGGCTCGTTTAGAACGGGTTATGGCGGAGATGGATTCCCTCCAAGCATGGGAAATCGAAAGTCAGGTCAAGACTGTTCTCAGTAAACTAGGCATTCAAGAATTATCAACTCCTGTTGGAGCTTTGTCGGGTGGTCTTCGTAGACGGGTTCAATTGGCGCAAGTGCTTTTAGGGAATCATGATCTCTTACTTCTTGATGAGCCTACCAACCATCTGGACATTGCGACCATCGAGTGGCTGACACTTTTCTTGAAGAATTCCAAGAAGACCGTCCTCTTCATCACCCACGATCGCTATTTCCTAGATGCTCTTTCTACGCGAATTTTTGAATTGGATAGAGGTGGATTAACAGAGTATCAGGGGAATTACCAAGATTATGTCCGTCTCAAGGCTGAACAGGATGAGCGTGACGCAGCTCTTCTTCACAAAAAGGAACAACTTTACAAACAAGAATTAGCTTGGATGAGACGACAACCCCAAGCTCGTGCGACCAAGCAACAAGCTCGTATCAATCGATTTCATGACTTGAAAAAAGAAGTTTCAGATACTAGCCTTGAGACAGACTTGAGCATGAATTTTGAAACTAGCCGTATCGGTAAAAAAGTTATCGAGTTTAAGGATGTTTCCTTTGCCTATGACGATAGACCGATTCTGAAACATTTTAATCTTTTGGTCCAAGCCAAAGACCGTATCGGAATCGTCGGGGACAATGGTGTTGGGAAGTCAACCCTTCTTAACCTTATTTCAGGAAGACTTGAAGCGACTGAAGGACAAGTTATCATCGGTGAAACAGTTCGTATCGCTTATTTCTCTCAACAAATCGAAGGTTTAGATGAAAGTAAGCGGGTTATCAATTACCTGCAGGAAGTGGCAGAAGAGGTTAAGACTAGCGGTGGTACTACGACATCCATTGCAGAATTACTAGAACAATTTCTTTTCCCTCGTTCAACGCACGGTACCTTGATTGAGAAGCTGTCAGGTGGAGAGAAGAAGCGTCTGTACCTCCTCAAATTACTCCTTGAAAAACCCAATGTACTTTTATTAGATGAACCAACAAATGATCTAGACATTGCGACCTTAACAGTTCTAGAAAATTTCTTACAAGGTTTTGCAGGGCCAGTCTTGACAGTTAGTCACGACCGCTATTTCCTTGATAAGGTAGCAACTAAGATTCTTGCTTTTGAAGACGGGACCATCCGTACTTTCTTTGGCCATTATACAGATTATCTAGATGAAAAGGCCTTTGAAGCAGAAGCAGTAACACAAAGTCAAAAAGTTGAGAAGGAAAAAGTCGTCAAAGTCCGTGAAGAAAAGAAACGGATGACCTACCAAGAAAAGCAGGAGTGGGCAAGTATTGAAGGTGACATCGAAGCTTTGGAAAACCGCATCTCTTCTATAGAGGAAGAAATGCTAGCAAATGGGTCTGACTTTGGGAAACTAGCTACCCTTCAAAAAGAGTTAGACGAGAAAAATGAAGACTTACTGGAAAAATATGAACGCTATGAATATTTAAGTGAGTTAGTATAATGGAAGAAACAATTATTAAATGGAGTAGTAAGAAAATCGTCTTGAGCCTTATTCTTTACCTACTAGAATTGGCTCTTCTACTTTGGATTTTTTCGTTTTTGCTGAGCTATCCCGAAGAAGCACCTGCGGGATTGGTGGCTTTAATTCTCTTTATCGGTTTCTTAATCATCATCGTTTGCTTCATTTTGTATCAACATTTGCGACGGCTTTTTTCTGATAAAGAGTATTTGAAATGTACGGCTCAAGGATTTTTCTATAAACCATATCCAAAGAAAGACTGGCAGTTTTATTCCTGGGGACAGGTAGAAAAGTATGCTCTCACGAGAATTAAGGGTAGTAGAAATGCAAGGGATTTTTATATGATTGAGGTTCAGTTTTATGACAAGGAACTTTTAAAATCCAACTTTTTCTGGTATCGTCTTCGAAGTAGATTTACAAGTTCAAAACATTCTAATGTTTTGAACTTGTAAATCTATTTGCTGAATGTGGGTTTGCCGCGAAGAGTATTTGAAACCATGTCTTACTTTGAGCGAGAGTGGCGCATCGAACAAAATCGTCAACGAAACCAAAACTCTAAAAGCAAAAAGAAGTAAGTACTTCATTCAGCGAATGCTAGCAACAATTGAAGAAAAAATGAGAAGTCTTGTACCAAGTATCAAGGCTTCTTTCTATTTTGCTTTTCTAGGAATTATGGTATAATAGGGAGTAAAAACTTTAAAAGAAAGAAACGCTATGAACTTAAAAGATTACATTGCAAGCATTGAAAATTATCCACAAGAAGGAATTACTTTCCGTGATATTAGCCCATTGATGGCAGATGGAAATGCCTACAGCTACGCTGTTCGTGAAATTGTTCAATATGCTACTAACAAACAGATCGATATGATTGTAGGACCAGAAGCGCGTGGATTTATCGTTGGATGTCCAGTCGCTTTTGAGTTGGGAATTGGTTTTGCACCTGTTCGTAAACCAGGGAAATTGCCACGTGAAGTGATTTCAGCTGACTACGAAAAAGAATATGGTGTTGATACTTTGACCATGCACGCAGATGCTATCAAACCAGGTCAACGTGTTCTTATTGTAGATGACCTCTTGGCAACAGGTGGTACTGTTAAAGCAACCATCGAAATGATTGAAAAATTGGGTGGAGTCGTAGCAGGTTGTGCCTTCTTGATCGAACTGGATGAACTCAAAGGTCGTGAAGCTATCGGAGATTACGACTATAAAGTGCTGATGCATTATTAATGAAAAACAGTCCCTAGGGCTGTTTTCTCTTCATTTGATATAAAAATAAGCTATATCTAGTTAGAGAAAAACTATAATTGAAAACTATATCTTCATACAGTATAATAAAGGGAAAGAGAAACGTCAGCATTTTTCCCCGTTGACGATACCATGTTTACTTGAGTCCAATATGATACAGTAAGGAGATTTCTATGCCGATTCGAATTGATAAAAAATTACCAGCAGTTGAGATTTTACGAACGGAAAATATTTTCGTCATGGATGACCAGAGGGCGGCTCATCAGGATATTCGACCACTGAAAATTCTGATTTTAAACTTGATGCCACTGAAAATGGTTACAGAAACTCAGCTTTTACGCCATTTAGCCAATACTCCTTTGCAGTTAGATATTGAATTTTTATATATGGAAAGTCATCAGTCGAAAACAACTCGTTCTGAGCATATGAAGACTTTTTATAAGACCTTCTCAGAAGTTCAAGACCAGTATTTTGATGGCTTGATTATTACAGGTGCTCCAGTTGAACATCTCCCTTTTGAAGAAGTGGACTATTGGGAGGAATTTACTAAGGTTATCGATTGGTCTAAGACTCATGTCTTTTCAACCCTGTATATTTGCTGGGGGGCACAGGCGGGTCTATACTATCGCTATGGCGTAGATAAATACCAGATGGACCAGAAGCTTTCTGGGATTTATCCTCAAGATGTTTTGAAAGAAGGTCATCTCCTATTGAGAGGATTTGATGATTTATATGTATCTCCTCATTCTCGCCATACAGAAGTCCACAAAGAAGATATCCTGAATAAAACAAATCTAGAGATTTTAGCATCAGGAAAAGAGGTGGGAATCTCTATCCTTGCGAGTCGAGATTTGAGAGAAGTCTATAGCTTTGGGCATTTAGAGTATGATCGCGATACGCTTGCAAAGGAATATTTTAGAGATCTAGATGCTGGTTTAGATCCACATATACCAGAAAATTATTTCAAAAATGATGACATTCATGAGCTTCCTTGTATGCGGTGGAGTTCATCTGCAGCTCTCTTCTTTAGTAACTGGGTAAACTATGCAGTTTACCAAGAAACGCCGTTTGAGTGGAAAAGTGTGGAAGATGATGTGTCTCATTTTGGATATTTATAAGAGGAATTATGACATATTTAGATGCTTTCAAATCAGGAAACTTAGTGTTACCGAGTGACCTGCTCTTACATTACAATCAACTGTTCTCGTCAAGCGATGATTTCTTGGTTTGGCAGTTCTTTTACCTACAGAATACAACGGCTTTAGGTGAATTGTCTCCAAGTCAGATTGCTGAAAAAATCGGCAAAAATGTCACTGAAGTCAATCAAGCTATTTCACGATTGACTGAGAAAGGGTTGCTTCAATACCGAACCATTGAACTGAATGGCGAAATAGAAGTAATCTTCGATGCAACTCTTGCCTTGGAGCGCCTAGACCAACTGTTTGAAAAACAAGCTCCAAACCAGGTGCAATCTGCCCCAAATGATTTAAAGAGCTTGGTAGATACTTTCCAACAGGAGCTAGGTCGTCTATTGAGCCCGTTTGAGATTGAAGACTTGGAAAAGAGTTTGAAAGAAGACGGAACTAGTGCGGATTTGATAAAAGAAGCCTTACGAGAAGCTGTTCTAAATGGAAAACCAAATTGGAAATATATCCAAGCTATCCTACGAAACTGGCGTCATGAGGGGATTAGGAGCGTAGCCCAGGTAGAAGCGAAACGTCAAGAGAGAGAGGCAACAAACCCTCAAAATGTTCAGGTTTCATCTGATTTTAAAAATGCTATGGATCTATGGAAAGACTAATAATGAATAACAAAAAAACTTGCCTGCTTGGCAAGTTCTTTTATTTTTAATTAGCAAGTCCCCAAACACTTACAGAACGTTCAGAAACTGGGAAGTCACCATATCCTTCAGCATTAATAGTCACTTGGTCTGAATGGTTGCCAAGAATATCAACAAAAGTATGATCAGCCCATTCTGGACCTACAAACATGGTTTTGTAATTCTCTTGAGCGTTTGAGATAAGAACAGCTAAAGGTGATTGGTTGTCAGCTCCAGAACGAACCCAACCGATACAATTAGGGTCATCAAAGTAGTCTGTCTGCTCTCCATAAGCCAAATCTTTTCGGATAGCTAAGAGACAGTCAAGAACTTCTTTAAAATCTTGCTGAGCATATTGACCAGAGATACCGTAGTAGTCTCCGTAAAATACACAAGGAAGCCCTTGTTCACGTAGGAGGATGAGAGCATAGGCTGCTGGTTTAAACCATTCTTCTACAGTAGATTCTAAAGCTTGTCCTCGTTGAGTATCATGGTTTTCGACAAAGGTTACAGCTTTATCTGGTTTGATTTGAACCAGACTATCATTAAAGATGGTACGCAAATCGTAGTCTGCACCAGCCTGGCTTGCTTCAAAGAGATTCATATGGAGGCGGACATCGACAAGGTCAAAGCGCTCTTCGATTTTATCAAGGTATTCTAGGTTTGCATCCTTGTCTGGATTCCAGAATTCTCCAAAGACATAGAAGTCTTGTCCATATTTCTCTTTGATGTCACGAATGAAATTACGCATAAAGAAGGAATCGATATGCTTGACTGCATCTAAGCGAAAACCAGCTACGCCAGTCGTTTCCATGAACCAATCAGCCCAATCGTATATATTTTGTATGACTTCTGGATGCTTAAAATCTAAGTCCGCATACATGAGATAGTCATAGTTACCATTTTCGTTATCGACTAATTCTTCGTGGGCCCAGCCCTTATTATCTCCCTGGATAAGGTAGATACCAGACTTCCGTCTTTTGGCATCATAGTCAGTTCCAGTGAAATGGTACCAGTGCCAGTGGAAATCATTGTAGGTGTTTTGTCTTCCATCAAAAGTAAAGTTTGTCCAACCATTGATGGTGAAAGGTTCTCCAAGTTCAATTGTGCGATCTTCTGGGTCGACTTCAATAACCTGGAAGGATTCTAAATGATCGGCAGCTGCCTTGTGGTTTAAGACGACGTCAGCCATAGGTTGAATCCCGTGAGATTTAAGTGTTTGAATGGCTTGAAGATAGTCTTCTTTGAAACCGTACTTGGTACGGATAGTTCCTTTTTGGTCAAATTCACCGAGGTCAAAAAGGTCATAGACACCATAACCGACATCTTTTTCGTTGGTAGCTTTAAAGGCAGGTGGCATCCAGACGTGGCTAATTCCTAGATTTGCAAGGTGCTCAGCATCATCGGTAAGTCGCGTCCAGTGTTGTCCATCGTGGGGAAGGTACCACTCAAAATATTGCATTAGGGTTTGATTTTTCATAGATAGTCCTCATACTTAACAATTTGAGAATCATTTTACCACAAAGCAAGTAAATGCACAAACGTTTGCGCTATAAAAATAGACCTCAGGATGTGAATGTCTATTTTTACGGTAATAGAATGAAATTTCTCAACACAAATGACCATTCTCATTTAGAAATCATCAAGCGGAAACAAAAAGCTTGGATAGTTCCTATGACATCAATGGAGAAATCACTTTCTACTTTGTGAATTTTCAACAAATTTGATATAATTGTATCTATGAATAAAGTATTCGTCAGTCGGCGTGTCGAAAAAAAGCTCCACAAAGGTCAGGCTCTTTTGGAAGAAGTTGATTTTCCAGACTTATCTGAAACTGATCAGGAAGTTGAACTTTTCAGCCAACGCAAAGAATTTTTAGGGAAGGCTTATTTATCCCGACAAAATAAGGGAATTGGTTGGTTTGTAACCAACCAGAACATTTCTTTTAAACAAACCTTCTTTGAAAGTTTGTTTAAGCAAGCCAAACTAAAACGTTCTTCCTACTATCAAGATGAGTTGACAACTGCCTTTCGTTTGTTTAATCAAGAAGGTGATGGATTTGGTGGAATGACGCTGGATCTCTATGGAGATTATGTTGTTTTCTCTTGGTACAACTCCTATATCTATGGAATTCGACTAGAGATTATAGCAGCCTTCTCTCAGGTATTCCCGGAAGTCTTAGGTGCCTATGAAAAGATTCGCTTTAAAGGTCTAGACTATGAGTCTGCTCATATCTATGGTCAAGAAGCAGCTGAATATTTCACTGTTCTCGAGAATGGAGTCTTGTACCAAGTCTTTATGAATGATGGTCTTATGACAGGGATTTTCTTGGATCAGCATGAAGTTCGTGGGAGCTTAGTTGATGGTTTAGCAATGGGGAAATCCTTGCTTAATATGTTTTCCTATACAGCGGCCTTCTCAGTTGCTGCAGCTATGGGAGGAGCTAGTGAAACAACCTCTGTAGACCTAGCCAAACGTTCAAGAGAACTATCAGAAGCTCATTTTCATGCTAACGGTTTGAGTCTAGACAATCATCGACTGCTTGTCATGGATGTCTTTGAATACTTTAAATATGCTAAAAGAAAAGGTTTAAGCTATGACGTGATTGTTCTGGATCCGCCTAGCTTTGCCCGAAATAAAAAACAAACATTCTCTGTAGCTAAGGATTATCATAAGTTGATTTCCCAAAGTCTAGAGATTTTAAACCCAGGTGGAATCATTATTGCTAGTACCAATGCGGCTAATGTTTCCCGTCAAAAATTCACAGAACAAATCGACAAAGGATTTGCAGGTAGAAAGTATCAGGTCCTTCATAAATATGGACTTCCAGCAGACTTTGTCTACAATGAAAAAGATGAAAGTAGTAATTACCTCAAAGTGATTACCATGAAGGTTAGTAAATGAAATTAATTGTTTCTGTCATGCCAAGAAGTATAGAAGAGGCTCAGGCTATTGATGTTATGCGGTATCATGATGCAGATATCATTGAGTGGAGAGCAGACTTCTTACCCAAGGAAGCTATCTTGCAGGTAGCGCCAGCTATTTTTGAAAAATTTGCAGGTCGTGAGCTTGTTTTTACTTTACGTACTCGTTCCGAGGGTGGTCAAATTGAGCTCTCTTCAGAAGAATATGTCCAAATCATTAAGGAAGTGGCACAGCTTTATCAACCAGATTATATTGATTTTGAGTATTTTAGCTACAAGGATGTTTTTGATCAGATGTTGGACTTTCCAAATCTCGTCTTGAGCTACCATAACTTCCAAGAGACACCTGAAAATCTAATGGAAATATTGTCTGAGTTAACAAGTTTAAATCCTAAGGTTGTGAAAATAGCTGTTATTGCTAATACAGAACAAGATGTGTTGGATCTGATGAACTTTACACGTGGCTTTAAAACACTGAATCCTGAACAAGAATATGTAACGATTTCTATGGGAAAAGTGGGCAAGGTCTCTCGTATTACTTCAGATGTGACTGGTTCTAGTTGGTCTTTTGCAAGTCTAGATGAAGCTAGTGCTCCAGGACAAATTTCACTATCTAGCATGAAAAAAATTAGGGAGCTTCTAAATGAAGATTGATGGCTACACACGTTTAGCAGCTGTAGTCGCAAATCCTATCAAACACTCCATTTCTCCCTTTATTCACAATAGCGCTTTTGAAGCAACCAATACCAATGGTGTTTATCTTGCTTGGGAAGTAGATGCTACTGAACTAGCAGAAACAGTTGCTAATATTCGTCGCTACCAGATGTATGGAATCAATCTTTCCATGCCTTACAAGGAACAAGTGATTCCTTATCTGGACCAGTTGAGCGAAGAGGCTTGTTTAATTGGTGCAGTTAATACAGTTGTGAATCGAGAGGGAACATTAATTGGATATAATACAGATGGCAAGGGATTCTTTAAGAGCTTGCCTTCTTTTAAAATATCAAGGAAAAGACTGGTTTTGTTAGGAGCAGGCGGTGCAGCCAAGGCAATTTTGGCACAGGCAATCTTGGATGGAGTCAGTCAGATTTCTGTCTTTGTTCGTTCTTCATCCATGGAAAAAACAAGACCTTACTTAGAAAAAATACAGAATGCGACTGGATTTAGAGTAGATTTATTTGCATTAGAGGATGTTCAAGATCTTCAAGACAGCATCACTCAAGCAGACCTCTTGGTTAATGCTACTAGTGTGGGCATGGATGGAACCTCTCAGCCGATCCCAACCAGCATCGTTTTACCTGAGAAACTCATGGTAGCAGATGTGATTTATCAACCCTTTGAAACACCATTTTTAAAATGGGCAAGAAACCAGGGAAATCAATCTATCAATGGCCTTGGCATGCTGCTTTACCAAGCTGCTGAAGCTTTTGAGTTCTGGACAGGCAAGGAAATGCCAACAGATCAAATCTGGGAATTATTAAAACAAAAGTACCAATAAAGAAAAAGGAGACCTGCTATGAAAATTAGAATAGACCTTCCACATCATCCTTACGATATTCAGATTGAAAAAGGATGCTTGTCTCAAGCAGGAAAATGGTTGCGCGAACTTTGGCAACCACAAAAAATTGTTATCATAACGGATAACCGTGTGGCTTCACTCTATGCAGAAAAGGTTAAATTGAGTTTGGAGGATGCTGGCTTTCAAGTGGCAGTTTTTGACTTTTTAGAGGGCGAAGAACGAAAAAATCTGACTACAGTTCAAAAAGTCTATGAATTTTTAGTCAAACAGGATATGACTCGTAGTGATGGAATAGTAGCCCTCGGCGGTGGTGTAGTTGGCGATTTGGCTGGTTTTGTGGCTTCAACCTACATGCGAGGAGTTCATTTCGTTCAAATTCCAACTAGTTTGACAGCCCAGGTGGATTCTTCAATCGGTGGTAAGACAGGAGTGAATACTCCTTTTGCTAAGAATATGGTAGGAACTTTTGCCCAGCCGGATGGTGTTTTGATTGACCCAACTGTTCTTGAGACCTTGGGTAAGAGAGAGTTGATTGAAGGAATGGGTGAAGTCATCAAGTATGGCCTGATCGAAGATTCAGAGCTTTGGGACCTATTATCTGATATGGATGGTTCTGTCGAAAGCATATTGGAACATTCCGAGAGTTTGATTGAGCATTCTTGTCAGGTTAAGCGCAAGATGGTAGTTGAGGATGAGTTGGATAATGGCGTTCGTTTATATCTCAACTTTGGTCACACAATTGGCCATGCCATCGAAGCAACTGCTGGTTACGGAAAAGTCATGCATGGTGAGGCAGTAGCTATGGGAATGGTTCAGGTCTCTAAGGTAGCCGAAGAAAAAGGCCTCATGCCAGTGGGAATAACTCAGTCCATCCGAGAGATGTGTCAGAAATTTGGGCTTCCTGTTGATTATGAAAACTGGGATCTTGAAAAGCTCTATCAAGCTTTGACTCATGATAAAAAAGCGCGTGGGAATACCATGAAGTTAGTTTTGGTACCTGAGCTTGGTTCAGCGACGATTCACCCAGTTTCTCTCGAAGAAATGAAAGATTACTTAGTAAAATAAGGAGAATGTATGAGATATTTAACAGCAGGAGAATCACATGGTCCTCGTCTGACAGCAATTATTGAAGGAATTCCAGCAGGACTGCCTTTGACTGCAGAAGATATCAATGAGGATCTCAAACGTCGCCAAGGCGGTTACGGTCGTGGTGGACGCATGAAAATCGAGAGTGATCAGGTTGTCTTCACTTCTGGGGTTCGTCATGGTAAGACGACAGGGGCTCCCATTACCATGGATGTCATTAACAAAGACCACCAAAAATGGCTAGATATCATGTCTGCCGAGGATATTGAAGACAAACTCAAAAGTAAACGAAAAATCACACATCCTCGTCCAGGTCACGCAGACTTGGTTGGGGGCATCAAATACCGCTTTGATGATTTACGAAATTCTTTGGAACGTTCATCTGCTCGTGAAACAACTATGCGAGTGGCAGTTGGAGCTGTTGCTAAGCGGCTTTTAGCTGAGCTTGATATCGAAATTGCTAACCATGTTGTTGTCTTTGGTGGTAAGGAAATCAATGTTCCAGAAAACTTAACAGTCTCAGAGATTAAGAAATTGGCTGCCCAGTCTGAAGTTTCTATCGTCAACCAAGAACGTGAGCAGGAGATTAAGGACTATATTGACCAGATTAAGCGAGATGGGGATACCATCGGTGGAGTTGTTGAAACGGTTGTCGGTGGTGTTCCGGTTGGTCTTGGTTCTTATGTTCAATGGGATCGTAAACTAGATGCAAGGCTAGCTCAAGCTGTTGTTTCTATCAATGCCTTTAAGGGTGTGGAGTTCGGCCTCGGTTTTAAAGCAGGCCATCTTAAGGGTAGCCAAGTCATGGATGAAATTCTCTGGTCATCAGAAGATGGCTATACTCGTCGGACTAATAACCTTGGAGGCTTCGAAGGTGGTATGACCAACGGCCAACCGATTATCGTTCGTGGAGTTATGAAGCCAATTCCGACTCTCTACAAGCCGTTGATGAGTGTTGATATTGAAACTCATGAGCCTTATAAAGCAACAGTAGAGAGAAGTGATCCTACTGCTCTTCCAGCAGCAGGTGTCGTTATGGAGGCAGTCGTAGCAACGGTTTTGGCTCAAGAAATCCTTGAGAAATTCTCCTCTGATAATCTGGAAGAATTAAAAGAAGCTGTTGCGAAACATCGGGAGTATACAAAGAATTATTAAGGAGTTCTTATGGCAAAAACCATCTATATCGCAGGACTAGGTTTGATTGGTGCTTCCATGGCACTCGGAATCAGGCGGGATCATCCTGATTATGAAATTTTAGGATACAATCGTAGTCAAGCGTCTAGAGATATTGCCTTGGAGCGAGGGATGATTGATCGTGCGACGGATGACTTTGCCAGTTTTGCTCCACTTGCAGACGTCATCATTCTTACCCTGCCAATCAAGCAAACTATTGCTTTTATCAAGGAATTGGCCAACTTGGACTTGAAAGAAGGTGTCATTATTTCCGATGCTGGATCGACCAAGTCAGCTATCGTGGCTACAGCTGAGAAGTGTTTTGCTGATAAGTCTGTTCGCTTTGTTGGAGCTCATCCTATGGCAGGGAGTCATAAGACAGGAGCAGCCTCTGCTGATGTCAATCTTTTTGAAAATGCCTACTATATTTTTACACCGTCAAGTCTGACCACTTCAGATACTCTTGAAGAAATGAAGAACCTGTTGTCTGGTCTCCATGCTCGCTTTATCGAGATTGATGCTGAAGAGCATGACCGAGTGACTTCTCAGATTAGCCATTTTCCGCATATCTTAGCATCAGGCCTAATGGAACAAACTGCAAGTTATGCTGAAGAGCATGAAATGGCGCGACGCTTTGCGGCAGGTGGTTTTCGTGATATGACTCGGATTGCCGAAAGTGAGCCTAGTATGTGGACTTCTATCCTCTTATCCAATCGGGATACCATTATTGAACGCATCGAGGATTTCAAGGGCCGTTTGGACGAGATTGGACAAGCTATCAGTAAGGGTGATGAAAACCAAATCTGGAACTTTTTCAATCAAGCGCGTGAGCAACGTCAGGCTATGGAAATCCATAAACGTGGTGGTGTAGATAGTTCTTATGACCTTTATGTTGATGTTCCCGATGAGGAAGATGTGATTTTACGCATCTTGGAATTGCTACGTGGAACTTCTTTGGTCAATATCCATATCAATGAGGAAAACCGTGAGGATGTTCACGGGATTCTGCAAATTTCCTTTAAGAATGCTCAGGATTTAAAACGTGCTGAGCAAGTCATTACAGAAAATACTGACTACACAGTCGTTATTAAATAAGGAGGACAATTATGTCAAATATTTATGATAGTGCAAATGCACTAAGTCGTGGACTACGCGAATTGCCTGAATACAAGGCAGTTAAAGAAGCTAGAGATGCCATCCAAGCGGATGCAGAAGCAAGCAAAATTTTTGCAGATTATATTGCTTTTCAACATGAAATCCAAATCATGGCACAGACTGGTCAAATTCCAGATGTTTCTTTCCAAGAAAAAATGGAAAGTTTTGGCAAGCAGATTCAAGGTAACTCTCTCTTGTCAGAATTCTTTGCCAAACAGCAACAACTTTCGATTTACCTTTCTGATATTGAAAAAATTGTCTTTGAACCAATATCAGAACTTTTAAAATAAGAATTTACCTCATAAAGTCAGGAATTTTTAAGAAATTTCTGACTTTTTATGATAAAATAAGAAAAAGTATTGTCAGTATGAGGGCCTGTATGAAATTAAAAACAAACGTTAACCATTTGAATGGTAGTATTCGCGTACCTGGGGATAAGTCCATCAGTCATCGCTCGATCATTTTTGGGAGCTTGGCTGAAGGTGAGACAATGGTTTATGATATTTTACGTGGTGAAGATGTCTTGTCAACCATGCAGGTATTTCGTGACCTCGGCGTAGAGATTGAGGACGAGGATGGTGTCGTTACTATTCAAGGTGTTGGCATGGGTGGATTGAAAGCCCCTCAGAATGCCCTGGATATGGGGAATTCTGGGACATCTATTCGTTTAATTTCAGGTGTCCTTGCTGGTGCAGACTTTGAAGTAGAGATGTTTGGAGATGATAGTCTTTCTAAACGCCCAATGGATCGTGTAACTCTTCCCTTGAAAAAAATGGGAGTTAGCATTTCAGGTCAGACAGAGCGAGACTTGCCACCGTTGTACTTGAAAGGAACGAAAAACTTAAGACCTATTCGATACGAATTGCCAATCGCTTCTGCACAAGTCAAGTCAGCCTTGATTTTTGCAGCTTTGCAGGCTCAAGGACAGTCAGTCATTATCGAGAAGGAGTGCACTCGTAATCACACAGAAGATATGCTACGTCAATTTGGTGGGGAGTTAAGTGTCGATGGTAAGAAAATCACTGTTCAAGGGCCACAGAAACTTAGTGGACAAACGGTTGTCGTGCCAGGAGATATTTCTAGTGCAGCCTTTTGGTTGGTAGCAGGTTTGATTGTGCCAAATTCTCGAGTGGTACTTAAGAATGTCGGTATTAATGAAACACGTATAGGTATTATCGATGTTATCCGAGCTATGGGCGGGAAATTAGAGATTACTGATATGGATCCAATTGCCAAATCTGCAACCTTGACTGTCGAGACTTCAGAACTAAACGGGACAGAAATTGGTGGAGCCTTGATTCCACGTTTAATTGATGAATTGCCGATTATCGCGCTTCTTGCTACCCAAGCTCAAGGTCAAACAGTTATCAAAGATGCAGAAGAACTCAAGGTTAAAGAAACGGATCGCATTCAAGTTGTCGCAGATGCTTTAAACAGCATGGGAGCAACTATTACTCCGACAGCAGACGGAATGATTATCAAAGGGAAATCTGCCCTCCATGGGGCCAGAGTCAACACCTTTGGAGACCATCGTATCGGTATGATGACAGCCATTGCAGCTCTCTTGGTTGCAGATGGAGAAGTTGAATTGGATCGAGCCGAAGCTATTAATACTAGCTACCCAAGCTTCTTTGATGATTTGGAGACTTTGATTCATGGCTAAGGTTTTACTAGGTTTTATGGGTTCAGGAAAAACGACTATTGCTAGAAAGCTAGATCCTGACTTCGTAGATATGGATGCCTTGCTGGAAGACCGACTGGGGATGCCGATTGCTCGTTTCTTTGAAGAAAAAGGAGAAGCAGCCTTCCGTCAGCTGGAAGAAGAGGTCCTATCTGATTTGCTAAAGACAGATAAAGTTATTTCCACAGGAGGAGGAATAGTCATTTCTCCACGTAATCGTGCCTTGCTCAAGCAAAATCCAGACAACATTTACCTTAAAGCAGATTTTGAGACACTTTACCAGCGAATTTCAGCTGATAAGGACAATCAACGTCCACTATTTTTAAAGAATAGCAAGGAAGGTTTAGCTGTGATTTTTAAAGAAAGACAGGCTTGGTATGAGGAAGTGGCTAGTCAGATTGTAGATGTATCAAGTTTAAACCCAGATGAAATTATAGAGGAACTGAGATGAAAATTGCCTATCTAGGTCCCAAAGGATCTTTTTCGCACCATGTGGTGCAAACGGCTTTTCCTCATGAGGAACTAGAGCCTTTTTCAAATATTACAGACGTTATCAAGGCTTTCGAACAGGGCTTAGTAGACTATTCAGTAGTGCCAGTTGAAAATTCCATTGAAGGTAGTGTTCATGAGACCTTAGACTATCTTTTTCATCAAGCTCGTATTCAGGCTGTGGCGGAGATTGTGCAGCAAATTCATCAACAGTTGATGGCGGTACCAGGGCAAGTTAAAATTGAGAAAATCTTTTCTCATCCGCAGGCCTTGGCGCAGGGGAAGAAATTTATCGATGAACATTTTCCAAATGCTCAACTAGAAGTCACTGCCAGTACAGCCTACGCTGCGCGCTATGTTTCCGAGCATCCAGATCAGCCTTTTGCGGCCATTGCCCCCAAAAGTTCGGCTGGTGAATATGGTTTGGAATTAATTGCTCAAGATATTCAAGAGATGGAAGCCAATTTCACTCGCTTTTGGGTGTTAGGTCCCAAGGCACCGCAAATGCCCTTGAATGCAAATGCTAAGAAAATGAGTCTAGCATTGACCTTGCCAGACAATCTTCCAGGCGCTTTATATAAGGCACTTTCTACCTTTGCTTGGCGCGGGATTGACCTAACTAAGATTGAGAGTCGCCCCCTAAAAACAGCACTAGGTGAGTACTTTTTTATCATTGATGTGGACTATGCTGATAAAGAATTGGTCCATTTTGCTCAAAAAGAATTAGAAACGATTGGGATCCACTATAAAGTACTAGGAGCTTACCCTATCTATACCATACAGGATAAAGGGAAGGAGAAGGAATGACTAGAGAAAATCCTCTAACACACCATGAGAAACTACGTTACGACTATCTATTAAAAAACATCCACTATCTAAATGATAAAGAAAAGAGAGAGTTTGCTTTTTTACAAGCTAAGCTGGATGGTCAACAAGAAGCTCGTTCAGTTGTCGTAGAAGAAGCAGAAAGCCAAGACTATACAGAACCTAACACAGGGCTTCCGAGTTATACTAATCGAAGTCGAGCTACTCGACGTAGTAGTCTACCGCAACCAAAAGCTAAGATTCCTAAGCAGAATAAACCAAAGAAAAAAAGAGTCTTTCGCTTTAAACGCATACTTGCTTGGTTAGGAATGCTGTTGCTTTGTGCTGCAGTGGGAATGATTTTCATGTTCTTGAAAGGTTTCCAGTCAGCCAATCCGAATGGCTCAAGCGGGTCGAAAGATGCCAAGGCTGCCCAAGTTGAAGTTTTCAATGGACAGGATACAAGAGATGGTGTCAATATTCTTATCTTAGGAACAGATGGCCGTATTGGACAGAATAGTTCAGAAACACGGACGGATTCTATAATGGTTCTAAATGTAAGTGGTAAGGATAAAAAGCTTAAGCTTGTAAGTTTTATGCGTGATAACCTAGTATACATTGATGGCTACAGTCAGGTTGTTGATGGTCAAAAACAAGCTGACCATAAGTTGAACTTGGCCTACGAATTGGGGGAACAAGAAGGAAAACAAGGGGCTGAAATGGTACGTAAGGTTCTCAAAGATAACTTTGACCTAGATATCAAATACTATGCTCTTGTAGATTTTCAAGCCTTTGCGACTGCCATTGACACCCTTTTCCCTAATGGTGTGACTATTGATGCTCAATTTTCAACTCTAAATGGCGTTCCAGTTACAGAAGCGACAGTTGGTGATGACTTGCATGCGACAGAAACCGAATCACCTACACAAACTATTAAAGTTGGAACGCAACAAATGAATGGTTCTACTCTTCTCAACTATGCACGTTTCCGTGATGATGATGAAGGGGACTATGGCCGTACTCGTAGACAGCAACAAGTCATGACTGCTGTTTTACAGCAAATTAAAGATCCTACAAAACTTTTCACAGGTTCAGAAGCACTTGGTAAAGTATTCGCTATGACATCTACAAACCTTCCTTATACCTTCTTATTGACCAACGGTTTATCCGTCCTTGAAGGAGGTCAGAACGGTATTGAAAGACTAACAGTGCCGGAACTTGGAGACTGGGTAGATGACTATGATGTCTATGGAGGCCAAGCCCTTCGAGTGGATCAAAAAGCTTACCAGAATAAGCTAGCCCAAATGGGATTCAGATAAAAAAATTAATTAAAGTCAAAGCTTGAAACATCTAACTAAATGGGTGTCTCAGGCTTTGATTTTTCTTAGTATCTGATGGATTTTTTGGGCTTCTTTATGGTATAATAAAACGATATAACTCGTTATTGGACAGAAGAGGAGAGACATGAGTGATTTGAAAGCGATTCAAGCTCGTAGTTTAGAGATGGCTGAATATTTTGTCGCCTTTTGTAAAGAACATGGCTTGCTCTGTTATTTGTGTGGCGGAGGAGCAATTGGAGCTTTACGAAATAAAGGTTTCATCCCTTGGGATGATGATTTGGACTTCTTTATGCCACGAAAGGACTATGAAAAACTAGCAGAGTTATGGCCTCAATATGCGGATGAACGTTACTTTCTATCAAAGAGTTCTAAAGACTATGTAGACCGTAACCTCTTTATTACCATTCGTGATAAGGAGACGACTTGTATCAAGCCTTATCAACAAGATTTAGATCTTCCCCACGGCTTAGCTTTGGATGTTCTTCCCTTGGACTACTACCCTAAAAATCCAGCAGAGCGCAAGAAACAGGTCCGCTGGGCTTTGATTTATTCTCTATTTTGTGCACAAACAATTCCAGAAAAACATGGAGCTCTCATGAAGTGGGGTAGTACCATTTTACTAGGGTTGACTCCTAAATCGCTTCGCTATCGTATCTGGAAAAAGGCTGAGAAAGAAATGACCAAGTATGGACCAGCCGAAAGTGATGGCATTACAGAATTATGTTCAGGGCCAGGATACATGAAGAAAAAGTATCCAATTCAGGCCTTTGAAGACAACATCTTCCTACCATTCGAAGGAACAGAAATGCCTATTCCGGTTGGTTATGACGCTTATCTTAGCACAGCTTTTGGTGACTATATGACACCACCGCCTGCAGACAAGCAAGTACCTCACCACGATGCCATAATAGCAGATATGGATAAGAGCTATACAGAATATAAGGGAGAATACAATGCAAGAAAAAATTAGTATCATTGTTCCTGTATACAACGTAGAAAATTATCTTGAACGATGTGTTGAGTCGATTTTAAAGCAGACTTATACCAATTTTGAATTGCTACTTATCAATGATGGTTCGACAGACCAGAGTGGTGACTTGTGTGATCAGCTGGTTTCTAAAAATGAAAATATCAAGGTTTTTCATCTTGAGAACGCTGGAGTTTCCAATGCCAGAAATGTAGGTATCCAAAACTCAACTGGAGAATGGATTACTTTTATTGATAGTGATGATTTTATTACGCCAGATTATTTGGAAACTTTGATAAGCGCAGTAAAATCAGATATTTCTGTTGGTTTCTCAGTTGCTCGTTTGCATCATGTAAAAAATGGACAAGTGACAGATTTGCCTGAGTTTTCAGGTCAAGAGTCAATATGGTCTGCTGAGCAAACCATGAAAGAACTATTGATGACTACTCGAACTTCTTTTTTCCCTGTTGCAAAATTATTTAAAAAGGAATTAATTGAAGATTTTAAATTTAGTACAGATTATCATTTAGCAGAAGATGCTCTATTCTTAACAGAAGTTTTACTTGAAACAAAATGTAAGAGTGTATTTATAGACAAACCAATATACTATTACGATCATAGAGAAGGGAGCGCAACTACATCTGTTAATAGTCATGTTTTTGACACTATAGAAGTATATAAAATCATTATTCCTAAAGTTTACCAATGTTTCCCTCAATTAAAACCTGAATTAGTAAATAGAGAATCTTGGTCTTATATTACAGTCTACGATAAAATAATCTTCACAGATTCGACTGAATATCAAGATGAGAAAACTCAATTGAGAAAGTGGATAGTTAGTCATACCTCGCAAATATTGAGTGATCCTTATTTTACTAGTTTTCGGAAAATAGCCATTTTGTCACTGGGAATTTCTCCATGGATTTATAGACAAATTGTAGGCTTGAATAAATAATGTCATTAAAGGAGTTGAAGATGAATTTTTCAAAAATGAATGAATGCTTTGAAAAATCAAAACTGTGGATTTCATATCTTTTTGTTTTCATTTCGATTTTAAGTATGAGTTCACTAATTTATAAAATAACAAATCCGATTTATAAGGGACTTTCAGCAGTTGTTGTTCTGTCAATTTGTTTAACTTTATTTTTTAATTGGAAACGAATAGAGATAGATAAGAAGTTTCTTACCCTATTTGGTCTTTTAGTGGGCAGTCACTTTTTATCAGCGCTCATTAATAGATCTGGACACCTGCTCGGAAATATGGTTGAAATTTTCTTTATGCTGGCTTATGTTTTATTATTTACCATGGTAAAACCTGATCAGCTAAGGAAGTTATTAGGTATGATTGCAGGAACCATACAGATTGTCTCATTTGCTTCGGCTATATTTGCTTTTGCTTTATTACTTTCAAGAGTTTTAATTCTATTTCAGATTGGAGAGAACTCTTATTATTACGGAGTAATGAATGGCCGATTATGGGGACTTGTTAACCCTAATGCCAGTGCGATTTTCTCATACATTAGTATAGTTTTTGCTATGTATTTAATACATAAGGGAAGCAAATACTCTGTTTATCTTAAAATTAATAATGTCGTTCAGTTAGTTTATTTTGCAACTATGCAGAGTAGAGGCGCTCTCTTATCAGTTCTTCTAATGCTAGTATTCTATTGTATTTTTATCACTAGGGGAAAATTTGCCAAAAAATGGCTAACTTTTCTAGTAGCTAGTATCTTACTAACAGGTAGCAATATTGGTATTAGTTATTTAACTTCAGTATATATTTCAGCAGCCAAGGCAACTGTACTTGACTTAAATAAAGGTAAATCTTATTCTGAAACTGATTCGGATGTTTCTAAGAAAAATGGGGAACTTCACTTGATTGAAACAACTCCAAGTGGACGTACATATATTTGGAAAAATGCAATCAAAATGGGAAGTGCAAAACCTCTATTTGGTTATGGTGTTCGAAACGTATCAGATTATTACACAAAATATTTTAGTAAATTTGAAATTGAAAACTCACTTATTGGAGGTAATTTCCACAATATCTTTGTTACGATTTTTGTGAGTTCCGGATTCTTGGGTCTTATTTCTTTCATACTCATCATTGTTTATGTTGGTTTCCGCTTTGTTTCTTACTTAGTTAAATCAAAGAAAAATAGTGAAAAACTGATTATGATTCTATTCTTTGGAATTTTATTTGGTCAGTTGTTTGAGAGCCAAATTATGTATTCGACTAACTTCATCAACATCATTTTTTGGTTAGTTGTAGGATATGGTCTAATGATTTGTGAGAAAGAAAAAAATATTCGTTACAAAGAAGTAACTGATATTTCTGAAATTCAACAAATGGAGTTAGGAATCATGGAGTATATCCATGAAGTGTGTCATAAAATTGGTGTCAAATACTTCTTGTCCTATGGTAGTTTAATTGGGGCTGTTCGTCATAAAGGTTTTATTCCTTGGGACGATGACATGGATATTTGTATGCTTCGTGATGATTATGAAAAGCTGCAAGATTATATGATTGCACATCCAGACGAGCGCTATGAATTAATGTCTTATAAAAATAATGTCAACTATGTCTATCCATTCATGAAAGTTCAAGATAATCATACCTATTTGGTAGAAGAAGATGTTCGAATTGATTCAGACATGGGAATTTATGTTGATATTTTCCCTGTTGACGGGTATGAAGATGATCAGGCATTTAAAGATAAGATGACCAAGATTATTAAAAAGCGTCAATTAAGTTGCTACACTTTCAAAGGAATTACGAATAGTAAAAGTGTAGTGAATTCAATTATCCGCTATATTTCTGTTATTATCTTTTATTTCACTAACACAAATAAGTATGTTGCCCAAATTGATGAGCTTGCTAAATCTAGAAAAGTAGAAGATTATGAACTTGTAGACTATGTTATCTATAAGGATATGAATAAGCCTGTTTGGAAACGTGAATGGTTAGAACAAGTTGAAAGTGGTAGCTTTGAAGGTAAGGAATTTATGATTCCAAAACATTATCATGAAATTCTAACTTCAGATTATGGAGATTACATGCAGTTACCTCCAGTCGAGCAGAGAGTATCTCACCATGATTTTAAGTTGTGGAAGATTATAGGGAAGTAATAGATTTTTGTTTAGATAAAAAAGAAGTAAAGATTAGGAGTGACAAATAATGTCAGAAAGAATCTTAAGCCTTGAAGAAATCAAGCAAATTGAGCTTGGAATTCTAGAATACTTACACCAAGTTTGTGAAAAAAATGATATCAAATATTTTATCGATTTTGGAACTTTATTAGGAGCAGTTCGTCACAAAGGTTTTATTCCTTGGGATGATGATACAGATATTTCTTTAGCTAGAGATGAATTTGAAAAGTTATACGCAGTTCTAAAAAACGATAACCACCCATACTATAAGCTGATTTCTTTTAGAGAAACGAAGGGTTATCCATATAGTTATATGCGTGTTTACGATATTCGAACACGGAGAGATTCGAATCTTTTAGATCCAAGTGTTGTGCTTGGAACTTGCGTAGATGTCTTCCCGTACGATGGTCTTGTTACAGACGAACAAGATCGTAAGAAAATGAAACTATATAAACAACTAATTCGTCTATCGTCTTTGAACTTTAAAGGAATTAAATACGAAAACGGAGGGATTAAAAATCTTCCTCGTTATATCGCTTCAGCAATATTCAGATTTACATCTCCTCAATTCTGGAATCAAAAGCTAGAACAACTTGCCTTAAAATACAGTGTTGAAAATTCTACAGACTTGGTTTGTTCAACTTATGACTCTTACTATCCAGCTGGTATTAAAACAGAATGGTTATACGATACAATTGATATGCCTTATGAAAATCTAATCCTAAAAGTACCAAGAAGATATCATGAGATTCTTGTCTATGAATTTGGGGAAGATTATATGACTCCACCTCCTGCTGACAAACAGATACCAGGAAATGAGAAGAATTATTGGATTGATTAGCGAAAGAGTAGAGAATTAATAGAGAAAGCTGAATGCCTTATGAAAAGTTTTACAAAATCAATATTACTTAGTGCCGTGCTTCTATCTGCAACAATAATTCATGCACAAACAGTAAATGCAGATACTATCTCAGCAGGTGCAGGGAATCGAATCCATTTTATCAATACAAAAGCTAAATCTGGAAGTGATGCTATTCTTTTAGAGAGTAATGGACACTATGCTTTGATTGATATGGGAGAGGATTATGATTTCCCAGACGGAACTGATCCACGATACCCTAATCGCTGGGGAATTTCCATGAAAAATTATCAAGTGTTGGAAGATCGTTTAATTCGCCATCTTGATCAGTTAGGAGTAAAGAAATTAGATTTTATACTGGGGACTCATGTCCATAGTGACCATATAGGAGGAGCAGATGAGATTCTCAATCGCTATCAGGTAGATAAGTTTTATTTAAAAAAATATTCGGACCAACGAATTACAAGTTCTTGGGGATTGTGGGATAACCTTTTCAATTACGATAATGCTCTTCGTGCTGCACAGAATAAGGGTGTTACATTAATTCAAGATATCAAAGATCAGGATAGTCATTTCAAATTTGGTGACATGGATATTCAGCTTTATAATTATAAAAATGAATATGATTCTGACGGGAACTTAAAGAGAGTTCTTGATGATAATTCCAATTCAATTGTAGCAGTAGTAACTGTAGCAGGAAAAAGAATTTATCTTGGTGGTGACTTAGATAACGCTGAGGGAGCAGAAGATAAGCTAGGTCCTGTGATTGGCAAAGTAGATATGATGAAATGGAATCATCATTATGATGCTAAAATTTCTAATACAATCAACTTCATCAATCATCTATCTCCTAGTATGGTTATTCAAACAACTGGAGGGGATATTAATGTTGCTTCAACGAGAGAATATCTCCAAAAGAAAAATATTCAAGTGATTCACGCATCTAGCCAAACTCAGGATGCAACAGTATTTGATATTAGTGATAAAGGTTTTACAAACGTTTCAGGAGATTTCCCAAATATTCCTACTGTTGATGAGAAATGGTATCAAGAAGATGGTCATTGGAAATATCGCTTGAAAGATGGCCAGATGGCTATTGGTTGGCAAGAAATCGGTGGTAGTAGCTATTTCTTTAACGGAAAAGGCCAAATGCAGGCAGATCGCTGGCTTAATGTAAATGATAGTTGGAACCCATATGGTGAAGGAAATTGGTATTATCTTAATAAAGATGGTAGAATGCAAACTGGTGGGTGGTTCTACCATGATAATACTTGGTACTATATCCAATCAAATGGTGCAAGACGATTTAATGAATTAGCCGAAATCGGTGGAAAAAAATATCTCTTTGATAAAGATGGTAAAATGCTGACTGGCTTACAAGTCTTTAATGGTAAGAAGATGCTCTTTGCAAGTAGTGGTGCCCTTCAAACAGAAGGAAGCGCATCTAGTTGGCAAAAGCTTGGCTCTAGCTGGTATTATTATGATGAAGATGGTATTCGATCAGTTGGTAAAAAGAATATCAACGGCACTGCCTATTACTTTAATCAAAATGGTATCATGCAAACTGGCTGGGCCTTCCTTGATGGTCATTGGAACTATTTTGCTAGTTCCGGAGCTATGAAAACTGGCTGGGTCAAGGATAAAGATACTTGGTACTACTTAGATAAAGAAGGTGTGATGCTAACAGGGCTTCAAGAGATTAATGGTTCTCGCTATTATCTCAATGCAAGTNCTGGCTGGGTCAAGGATAAAGATACTTGGTACTACTTAGATAAAGAAGGTGTGATGCTAACAGGGCTTCAAGAGATTAATGGTTCTCGCTATTATCTCAATGCAAGTGGTGCTATGCAGACCGGTTGGAAATGGCTCGATAACCATTATTATTACTTCACAAGCAGTGGAGCGATGAAGACTGGCTGGTTAAAAGATAAGGACATCTGGTATTATCTAGATAAAGACGGTGTGATGCTAACAGGGCTTCAAGAGATTAATGGTTCTCGCTATTATCTCAATGCAAGTGGTGCTATGTAGACCGGTTGGAAATGGCTCGATAACCATTATTATTACTTCACAAGAAGTGGAGCTATGAAGAGTGGCTGGTTAAAAGAGAAGGACAACTGGTATTATCTAGAGAAAGACGGTGTGATGCTAACAGGCCTTCAAGAAATTAATGGTTCCCGTTATTATCTCAATGCAAGCGGTGCTATGCAGACCGGTTGGACATGGCTTGATAACCATTACTATTACTTGACAAGTAGTGGTGCTATGAAGATAGGTTGGCTCTAAGACAAGGAACAATGGTACTATCTCGACCAAGACGGTGTGATGCTAACAGGCCTTCAAGACATTAATGGTTCCCGTTATTATCTCAATGCAAGCGGTGCTCTGCAGACCGGTTGGAAATGGCTTGATAACCATTACTATTACTTCACAAGTAGTGGTGCTATGAAGATAGGTTGGCTCAAAGACAAGGAACAATGGTACTATCTCGACAAAGACGGTGTGATGCTCACAGGCCTTCAAGAGATTGATGGTTCCCGTTATTACCTGAACAAACGTGGCGCTATGCAGACCGGTTGGAAATGGCTGGATAACCATTACTATTACTTGACAAGTAGTGGTGCTATGAAGAGAGGTTGGCTCAAAGACAAGGACCAATGGTACTATCTCGACAACGACGGTGTGATGCTAACAGGCCTTCAAGAGATTGATGCTTCCCGTTATTACCTGAACTCAAGTGGCGCTATGCAGACCGGTTGGAAATGGCTTGATAACCATTATTATTACTTCACAGGAAGTGGTGCCATGAAGACTGGTTGGTTCAAAGACAAAGGTCTTTGGTACTATCTCGACAAGGAAGGTATCATGCTAACAGGCCTTCAAGAGATAAATGGGGCACGCTATTACCTCAATGCAAGTGGTGCCATGGAAACTGGTTGGAAACAACTGAATGGTAACTGGTACTATTTCCAAACAGATGGTTCTCTCCTAAGAAATGGAACAAGTCCTGACGGGTATAAGCTCAATGCAGATGGAATTTGGACGACTGTTACAACCGAGGTGACAACTCAGGAACAAACTGTGGCAAATAGTCAGGGGCATATTTTCGAAACAACAGAAGTTGAGAGAACTCAACAAACAGAAAGCTCATCTGTTACGTCTGAGGAAAAGAATCAATCTACTGAACCTAAGACACAAACGATCCAAGAAAAGAATTAAGTTTCTAACTGATTTTTAATTAAATTTTTCTACAATAAAAACACCTATAAAGCATAAGCTTTATAGGTGTTTTGTTAACTTCGTTTGATTTTTGCACGAACTAGATCTATTGCATAGTGAAGGGTTTTATCCTTAATGATAAAGAGAGCGAAAGCATAATAGATAGCACATCCGGCAATTGTAGCTACTACCATACTGAGCATAGCCATATTTACTGTGTATGAATCAACTTGGAAGAGAATTTTACAGATATAGTAAATTGGAATAAAGCCTAGTGACACAATTGTGTAGCGAGCTAATGTTCCAAAAATTTCTTTCAAATCTAAGAGTTTATGCTTCTGAATAAAGTAGATTTCAAGTAGAACGACGATTGACTCGGCAATAATCGTTGTTCCGATGTAGTAGGCAGGAGTAAAGATGTTGTTGAAAAGGAGGAGAGAGTTTAGGACTACATTGACACCACCGCCGATAAAGTAAAAGGCTGTTAGTCGGTTTTCGTGGTCATTGATAAAGATGATTTGCTTTCCAAGGATTAATTCGATAGCCCAGATAATAGTTCGAAAGGCAAAGACGCTGGTTACAATTCCTGCTTCTATGTATTTCTCAGAAGAGTAAATAACAGTCGCGTAGGTTCCTAAAACCATGATTCCGATACTAGTCGGAATTATAAGGAAGAAAAAGAGGGCTGCTCCTTGATTAACCAAATACTTATAAGAATTAAAATCTTTTTTTCCTAAATAGTAACCAAGTCGAGGAATGCTGACATTGATAGCTCCACTGAGGACACTAGCAATCAGCATAACAATACTTGAAGCAATAGTGTAGTAGGAGATGTAATTCTCATCCGGTCCTTTGGTAATGAACATACGGTCTAGCAAGGTGTAGAGCATATTGGCATTTGCTAGAAGCAACATGGTCAGAAGAGGCTTAGAAGCTTTGATGAGTTCAATGACTTCAATCTTGACAAAGGAAACTTCTCGTTTAATCCATAGGAAGCTGAGTAGATAGTTGATAATGGTTGTCGCACTCATGATTGTGGCATAAGGAACAATATCATCAGGTGTCTTAACGAAGGCGAAGATAGCAACCAACATTCCAATACGAATCACTAGTGTTTTATAAAGGATAAATGAATAATTCTCATAGGCTTCATTCATCCACTCGATATTCAGAAATTGGAAGAGAGCTTGGATTCCAAGGATATAGTAAAGAATTTTTAGATTGACAATACTAGTATCAAAATAAATAAAGAGGAAATAAATAGCGGTTGTTACAACGGAAGTAATGAGCGAAATATAGAACAACTTAGAAAAGACATAATTAATCTTATTTTTGTCATCCTTTACTTTACTAATTGCTCGAATCCCATAATTGTATATCCCAAAGGCAGCTAGTGGAATGACGAAGCTCGCCCAGGTGTTAGCTGTGTTAAAGTAGCCGTAATTTGATTTACTAAGAATCCGTGTTAGATAGGGATTGGTAATCAGGGGAAAAACGATGTTTAAAATATTGACCAGCAAGCTAGCCAGAGCATTAACTTTTATATTTTTCATGAAACTTTCTTTCTTACATTCTAAAATAGATACTAGTATTATATCACATTCCAACGCCATTCTTTTGATAAAATCATTTAAATCTTGTATAATAGATAGAACTGAAAGTATGAGGTTACGAACTATGAAAATGAAACAAATCAGTGATACCACACTAAAAATCACTATGTCTTTAGAAGATTTGATGGATCGTGGAATGGAAATCGCAGACTTTCTCGTTCCACAAGAAAAAACAGAAGAGTTCTTCTACGCCATTCTGGATGAGTTAGAGATGCCAGACAGTTTCTTGGATACAGGTATGCTTAGCTTCCGAGTGACACCGAAGCCTGATAAGGTCGACGTCTTTGTAACCAAGTCTAAGATTGACCAAAATTTGAATTTTGAGGACTTGGCAGACCTTCCAGATATGGATGAACTAGCAAAAATGTCTCCAGATGAGTTCTTGAAAACATTAGAAAAAACCATGGCAGAGAAAACTAAAGAAGATATTGAAGCTATCCAATCTCTAGAGCAGGTTGAAAAAGAAGAGGAAGCAGCGATTGATGAAATTTCTGAGGTAGATGAAGGGAAAAGAGAACCTTATATCTACTACATCCTACGCTTTGACGACTTAACTAGTTTAGTTTCTTTTGCGAAAACAGTTGATTACCAAATGGAGACTTCAGAACTTTACAAAATGAACGACCAATACTATCTAACAGTCTTGGTTGATGTAGAGGATCATCCAAGTCTTTATCCAGCGTGGTTATTGGCTCGCATGCGTGAATTTGCGGATGATAGTGATATCAGCCGTTCAGTTCTCCAAGAATACGGTCAAATCATCATCAATCACGATGCCGTCCAAGGACTCCAGAAAGTATAAATAGAATTATAAATGAGACAGAGATGGACATTCTCTGTCTTTTTTAGTTAAAAAATAGATGAGTCAACAGAACGTGCGCTATGTCCCTAGCTTGCTAAAATGATGAAAAAACGATATCATAGAAAGGAGTAAGTGAGGTAAAGTATGGACCAAGGACAATTACAAAAAGAGGTAAAGGAAATCCTAGAAGATGTATTAGCAAAAGCTTCTCTCCATGAGGGAGCTCTCTTTGTTTTGGGTTTATCTTCCAGTGAGGTGATAGGAGGACACATCGGGAAAGCCTCTAGTCAAGAAATTGGAGAATTAATTGTTCAAAAAATCTTAGAAATTTTGTCATCAAGAGGTATCCATCTAGCAGTTCAGGGATGTGAACATGTCAATCGGGCCTTGGTAGTAGAACGAGAGGTTGCAATCAAATACAATCTCGAAATTGTGAGTGTTCTTCCGACACTGAACGCTGGAGGATCAGGGCAATTGGCGGCCTTTCTCTATATGAAAGACCCAGTTGAGGTCGAATTTATCAAGGCAGATGCAGGACTCGATATTGGAGATACGGCTATAGGGATGCATATCAAGCATGTTCAAGTACCGATACGTCCAGTTTTGAAATCAATCGGCCAAGCCCACGTAACTGCCCTAGCTAGTCGTCCAAAACTAATCGGAGGGGCGCGTGCACAATATCCTCAAGATTTTATAAGAAAAATATAGATAAAAAGTTGAAAGCTCTCATCTGCTCAGCAGGTGGGAGTTTTCTTGTCATCAAGAAGTGCTATTAATTTCCGAGCAGATTCCAAGTATTTTTAGAAAGGTAGGTATATAATAGAGCTATGAAATCGTTATCTATATTCATATATCTAATAAGAAAGGTGATGGAAATGAAAAAATGGCAAGCAACTGTATTGGTCTGTGCTAGTCTGGTCTGTCTATCGGCTTGTAACAATCAGACGACGAGCGAGGCTGATAAACAAAATGAAGACAAACAAGCGCAAGTTAGCTCTCAGGTAGCAAAAAAAGGAGAAGAAGTTCCAGATTTTGAGCTTACGGGAGTTGATGGAAAAACTTATCGTCTATCAGATTACAAAGGCAAAAAGGTCTATCTCAAATTTTGGGCTTCATGGTGCTCTATTTGTCTAGCTAGTCTGCCTGATACAGATGAACTGGCAAAAGAAGCTGGCGATGACTTTGTCGTTTTGACAGTCGTTTCTCCGGGTCAAAAAGGGGAGCAGTCAGAAGAAGCCTTTAAAAAATGGTATCAGGGTTTGGACTATAAAGCTTTACCAGTATTGCTAGACCCTTCGGGACAACTTTTAGCGAGTTACGGAGTTCGTTCTTATCCGACTCAGGCATTTATTGATAAAGAAGGCAAATTGGTGAAGACTCAACCAGGCTTTATGGACAAGGAAACTATTTTAGAGAATTTAAAGACTATGAATTAGAGGCTTATTATGAATGATAAATTGAAAACAATACTCTTAATTGGAGTGTTCATTTGCATCATCATCGGAATTTTATTTCTTTTGGAAAAAAGAAGCGCTAGCTACACCGATACCTCTCAAATTGAGAAAGCAGCTGTTAGCCAAGGTCAAGGTGCTAAGAAAAAAACGGAGCCAGATAAAGATGCTGACTTACATGATATTTATCTAGCGGGAGGCTGTTTCTGGGGAGTTGAAGAGTATTTTTCAAGAGTAACAGGTGTGACAGATGCTGTTTCTGGCTATGCGAATGGTAGAGGAGAAACAACCCAGTATGAATTGATCGGCCAAACAGGACATGCTGAGACTGTTCATGTGACCTACGATGCCAATCAAATTTCTCTAAAAGAAATCTTGCTCCATTATTTCCGCATTATCAATCCAATTAGTAAGAATAAGCAGGGAAATGATGTGGGGACTCAGTACAGAACGGGAGTTTACTATAAGGATGAGCAGGACCTAGAAGTCATCAATCAAGTCTTTGATCAAGTTGCTCAAAAGTATGACCAGCCTATAGCGGTTGAAAAGGAAGCCTTAAGAAATTTTATCGTAGCTGAGGACTATCACCAAGATTATCTCCAGAAAAATCCAAATGGATATTGCCATATCAATGTCAATCAAGCAGCCTATCCTGTCATTGATGCGAGTAAATATCCAAAACCGAGTGACGATGAATTGAAAAAACTCCTGTCTCCAGAGGAGTATGCTGTAACTCAAAACGGTCAAACAGAACGCGCCTTTTCAAATCGTTACTGGGATAAGTTTGAAGCAGGAATTTATGTGGATGTGGCAACTGGAGAACCTCTCTTTTCTTCAAAAGATAAATTTGAATCGGGCTGTGGTTGGCCAAGCTTTACCCAGCCTATCAGTCCAGATGTTGCGACCTACAAGGAAGACAAGTCTTATAATATGGTCAGAACAGAAGTCAGAAGCCGAACTGGTGATTCCCACTTAGGACATGTCTTTACAGACGGACCTCAGGACAAGGGAGGGCTTCGCTATTGTATTAACAGCCTGTCTATCCGTTTTATTCCAAAGGATCAAATGGAAGAAAAGGGTTATGGTTATTTGTTAGATTATGTTGAGTGAGTTTTCTCAACCATATTAGTTAAAAAGCCAGATCTCCTGCTTGGGGTCTGGCTTTTATGGTATACTTAGGATATGCATAGAAAAACAGTGATTGATTTTAGGTCTTTGGGCGAGAGATACACCTTTACCCAGCCAATTAAAGAGTTAAAAACCAGAGATTTAGCAGAAGTAGCAGACTTGCTAGCTCAAGTAGAAAGCTACCAAGAGCAGGGCTATTATATAGTTGGTTATGTTAGTTATGAGGCCGCACCTGCTTTTGAGGAAAAATTAGCAGTTCACAAGGCTCCCTTACTGGGGGAGTATTTGCTTTACTTCACTGTTCATAACAGTGTTGAAACCTCTAACATTCCTCTGACTTATGAGGAGGTGGATTTGCCATCAAACTGGCAGGAAGTAACATCTGCTGAGGACTATAAAAAGGCTATTGCCCAAATTCACCATCATTTACGACAAGGCGATACTTATCAGGTCAATTATACTGTCCAACTCAAGCAGAATTTAAGTGCTAATCCTTTTGCTATCTACAATCGTATGGTGGTGGAGCAGGAAGCGGGCTATAATGCCTACGTGGAGCATGATGATATGGCAGTGATTTCCATGAGTCCAGAACTCTTTTTTGAACAAAATGATCGTGAATTGACGACTCGTCCTATGAAGGGCACAACTAAACGTGGTTTGAATAACGATGACGACTTGAAAGAGGCGGCTTGGTTGGAACAGGATCCCAAAAATCGTTCAGAAAACATGATGATAGTGGACCTCTTGCGAAATGACATGAATCGTATTTCTGAGGTTGGTAGTGAGCATGTGGAGCGTTTATGCCAAGTTGAGCAGTATTCTACAGTTTGGCAGATGACTTCAACTATCAAGAGTCAGTTACGACCAGATGTTGATCTAGTTGAAATCTTTCGTTCGCTCTTTCCATGTGGCTCCATCACAGGGGCTCCCAAGATAGCGACCATGGAAATTATCAAGAACTTGGAACCACAAGCTAGAGGAGTTTACTGTGGGACTGTTGGTCTCTTACTGCCCAATGGACGACGGATTTTCAATGTGGCTATTCGAACTATTCAACTGCATGGAGGGCAAGCCATCTATGGTGTCGGAGGTGGCATCACTTGGGATAGTACTTGGGAGTCAGAATACCGTGAAGTCCAGCAAAAAGCAGCGGTTCTTTACCGAAAACAACCTCGTTTTCAGCTGATTACGACAGGGAAAATCAGCCAGAAAAAATTGCTCTTTGAAAAGCAACATCTAGAAAGATTGAAAAAGGCTAGTCGTTATTTTGCATTTCCATTTGACCAAGAAGTTTTAAGACAAAAGTTAGAGAAGGAGTGCCAGGCTTTTGACCTTCATCAAGACTACCGTTTGCGAATCAGTCTCAGCAAGTCTGGAGAGATTGAAATTGAACGACAAGTATTGACACCACTTAGCTCTAGTTTTTGTCAGGCCAAGCTTTGTCTACAAGAAGCTGATTTGGAGCAGGCCTTTACCTACTTTAAGACAACACACCGACCGCATTTGACAGTGGGAGAGCAGGAAATCATCTATCACACTGCTGATGGAAAATTGCTTGAAACCTCTATTGGGAATCTGGTCTTAAAAATGAATAGCAAGCTCTATACCCCACCTAGTAGTCTTGGCATTTTACCAGGGATTTATCGCCAGCATTTACTTGAAAGCGGGCAGGTAGAAGAGAAGGTCTTAACTTTATCAGATTTGAAACAAGCAGAAGTTATTTATGCCTGCAATGCGGTTAGGGGCTTGTATGAGTTAAAAATATAATGGCTATTAAATATTATTTGTGAACATTAAATATTGAAATTGAAATAAAGTTAAGCATTTGATATAATGTAGGCGTCATTAAATTTAAAAATAGGGATAGTTTAAGATGAAATCAAAAAAATATATAGTAACAAGCATAGCGACAGCAACACTTGGACTTGCTTTGCTTACAGATACAGCAGGTATGTCCCCTTTTTCAATACAGCAAGTTTCTGCTCAAGAAAAGAGTACGCCTAAGAATGGTAACGTAAAAGAAAATAATTTACCTAAGCAATCAGAGAAGCCTAAAGATAGTGCTCCAAATCAATCAGAGAAGCCTAAAGATAGTGCTCCAAATCAATCAGAGAAGCCTAAAGATAGTGCTCCATAACAATCAGAGAAGCCTAAAGAGAGTGCTCCAAAACAATCAGAGAAGCCTAAGGATAGTGCTCCAAAACAATCAGAAAAACCTAAATCTAGCGCTCCAAAACAAACAGAGAAGCCTAAATCTAACGCTCCAAAACAGTCAGAGAAGCCTAAATCTAGCGCTCCAAAACAATCAGATAAGCCAAAAACTAGCACTCCAAAACAAACAGAGAAGCCTAAATCTAACGCTCCAAAACAGTCAGAGAAGCCTAAATCTAGCGCTCCAAAACAATCAGATAAGCCAAAAACTAGCACTCCAAAACAAACAGAGAAGCCTAAATCTAACGCTCCAAAACAGTCAGAGAAGCCTAAATCTAGCGCTCCAAAACAATCAGATAAGCCAAAAACTAGCACTCCAAAACAAACAGAGAAGCCTAAATCTAACGCTCCAAAACAGTCAGAGAAGCCTAAATCTAGCGCTCCAAAACAATCAGAAAAGCCAAAAACTAGCACTCCAAAACAAACAGAGAAGCCTAAATCTAGCGCTCCAAAACAAACAGAGAAGCCTCAATCTAGCGCTCCAAAGCAAACAGAGAAGCCTGAATCTAGCGCTCCAAAACAATCAGATAAGCCAAAAACTAGCACTCCAAAACAAACAGAGAAGCCTAAATCTAGCACTCCAAAGCAATCAGAGAAATCCAAAGGTACTGCACCAAAGCAATCTGATAAACAAAAAAATACGACACCTAAACAGGATAAGCCAAAGTCTACAGTCCAATCTGGCTGGGTAGGGTCTTCGTACTATGAAAATGGTGTTAAAGTCACTAATAAGTGGATTTTTGATAAAAAAGCTAATTCTTATTTCTACCTAAATGCTTCGGGAAACGCTGTCCGAAATGCTTGGGTAGGGAATTACTATCTTAAATCAGATGGTAAGAGGGCAAAAAGCGATTGGATCTATGATAAAAATTCTGGTTCTTATTACTATTTGACAGCTGAAGGAAGTTCTGCCCGTAATAAATGGATAGGAAATTACTATCTAAAATCAGACGGTAAGATGGCCAAGAATGAATGGGTAGATGGTGGCCGTTCCTATGTTGAATCAGATGGTAAAAAGGCTAGGGATAAATGGGTAGATGGTGGCCGTTCCTATGTTGAATCAGATGGTAAAAAGGCTAGGGATAAATGGGTAGATGGTGGCCGTTACTCTGTTGAATCAGATGGTAAAATGGCTAGGGATAAATGGGTAGATGGTAGCCGTTACTATGTGGGAAACAATGGTGTCCGGCAACCAAAACCAGCAGTCGGGAATCAAAACAATGCTGCTTTAACTAAAGCGAAAAGCTATAATTCGGCTTTACATATGTCAAAAAAAGCTCTTTATGAACAGTTAACATCACAAGTTACTCATGGTTTTTCAAGCTCAGCAGCACAGTATGCCATTGATCACTTGAATGCGGATTACAAAGCAAATGCCTTAGTTAAAGCAAGAGAATACCGAAAATACAGCAATTTATCAAAGAAAGAAATTTATGAGAGGCTAACTTCTCCTCGTATTGGAAAATTTACAAAAGAAGAAGCAAACTATGCCATTCAAAAACTAGATTTAACACCAGAAGGAAGCCCTGCCCGCAATAAATGGGTAGGATACTATTATTATAAATCAGATGGTAAGATGGCCAAGAATGAATGGGTAGATGGTGGCCGTTACTATGTTGAATCAGATGGTAAAATGGCTAGGGATAAATGGGTAGATGGTGGCCGTTACTATGTGGGATACAATGGTGTATGGCAACCAAAACCAGCAGTCGGGAATCAGTACAATGCTGCTTTAACTAAAGCGAAAAGCTATAATTCGGCTTTACATATGTCAAAAAAAGCTCTTTATGAACAGTTAACATCACAAGTTACACATGGTTTTTCAAGCTCAGCAGCACAGTATGCCATTGATCACTTGAACGCAGATTACAAAGCAAATGCCTTAGTTAAAGCAAGAGAATACCGAAAATACAGTAATTTATCAAAAACAGAAATTTATAACAGGCTAACTTCTCCTTGGATTGGAAAATTTACAAAAGAAGAAGCAAACTATGCCATTCAAAAACTAGGGGATAAATAGTTATTGATTATTAGATGTAACTTTTTCATGCCAAACTTTGTCAGCAAGAAGCTGATTTGAAGCAGTCCTTTACCTACTTTAAGACGACATACCGACCACATTTGACAGTGGGAGAGCAGGAAATTATCTATCACACTGCTGATGGAAAATTGCTTGAAACCTCTATTGGGAATCTGGTCTTAAAAATGAATAGCAAGATCTATACCCCACCTAGTACACTTGGCATTTTACCAGGGATTTATCGTCAACACTTGCTTGAAAATGGGCAAGTGGAAGAAAAAATCTTAACCATAGAAGATTTGAAGCAAGCAGAAACTGTCTATGGCTGTAATGCAGTTAGGGGCTTGTATGAATTGAAAATAGATTTTTAAAACTCTGTATATTAATTATGATTAATTGTTTGAATTGTAGAATAAAGTTTGATAGAATAAAAGTAAAACGATTTCATTTTTAGGAGGATATGATGAGAAACAAAGGTCTTTTTAAAGCTAGCTTGCTAAGTCTTCCAATTTTAGTTATGCTCGTTCAACCCGTTAATGCTGAAGAAAACATACATTTTTCTAGTTGTACGGAAGCCTGGCGAAATGGCTACTCCGATATTCATAGAGGAGAACCTGGATATTCTTATAGACTAGACAAAGATGGTGACGGGGTTGCTTGTGAACGTTCAAAAGCTCCTCGCGGCGTATTTAAACCGCGCCAATCAAATTCTCAAGCAAGGCAAACAACTAGTGGTTGGATAAATAAAGATGGGTATTGGTACTATCTAAAAGCAGATGGTTCTTATGTAAAAAATAGTTGGAATGGTAATTACTATCTTAAGTCAGATGGCAAAATGGCTAAGAATGAGTGGATTTATGATGGAGCTTACCAAGGCTGGTATTATTTTAAATCAGATGGATCCTATGCTAAAAACAGCTGGCAAGGCAACTAGTAGCTTAAATCAGACGGTAAAATGGCTAAAAGCGAATGGCTATATGATAGCACCTACCGAGCTTGGTATTACCTTAAATCAGATGGATCCTATGCTAAAAACAGCTGGCAAGGCAACTATTATCTTAAATCAGACGGTAAAATGGCTAAAAGCGAATGGCTTTATGATAGCACCTACCGAGGTTGGTATTACCTTAAATCAGATGGATCCTATTAAATCAGATGGATCCTATGCTAAAAACAGCTGGCAAGGCAACTATTATCTTAAATCAGACGGTAAAATGGCTAAAAGCGAATGGCTTTATGATAGCACCTACCAAGGTTGGTATTACCTTAAATCAGATGGATCCTATGCTAGAAACAGCTGGCAAGGCAACTATTATCTTAAATCAGACGGTAAAATGGCTAAAAGCGAATGGCTTTATGATAGCACCTACCGAGGTTGGTATTACCTTAAATCAGATGGATCCTATGCTAGAAACAGCTGGCAAGGCAACTATTATCTTAAATCAGACGGTAAAATGGCTAAAAGCGAATGGCTTTATGATAGCACCTACCGAGGTTGGTATTACCTTAAATCAGATGGATCCTACGCAAAAAACAGCTGGCAAGGTAATTACTACCTTAAGTCAGATGGTAAAATGGCTAAGAACGAATGGGTTTATGACAGAGCTTATCAAGCTTGGTATTATCTTAAGTCCGATGGCTCCTATGCTAAAAACAGCTGGCAAGGTAATTACTATCTCAAGTCAGATGGTAAAATGGCCAAGAATGAATGGGTCGATGGCGGTCGATACTTTGTTGGTGTCGATGGTAGTTGGCAAAAACAGAAGGATGATAAGCAAACTACAACACAATCTATCACAACACAAACTACCACAACTGAACCAGCAACACAATCTACTACAACTGAACCAACAACACAAACTACCACAACTCAGCCAACCACTAATTAGGATGATTTTGAATATATAATCCTAAAAAATAAAATATCATAGAAAATCATGAAACCCTTTGCCTAGTCAAAGGGTTTTTGATATACTATTCCTGTAGGTATTTAAAAAAGATTGAAAATATAAAGGAGAAAAAGATGAGTCAAAAGATTATTGGGATTGACCTTGGTGGAACTTCTGTCAAGTTTGCAATTTTAACTCAAGAAGGAGAAATCCAAGAAAAATGGTCTATTAAGACTAACATTTTGGATGAAGGAAGCCATATCGTAGACGATATGATTGAATCAATTCAACATCGTTTGAACTTGCTTGGATTGTCAGCTACGGATTTCCAAGGGATTGGTATGGGTTCACCTGGTGTGGTTGACCGTGAAAAAGGAACTGTTATCGGTGCCTACAACCTCAACTGGAAAACTCTTCAACCGATCAAAGAGAAAATGGAAAAAGCCTTGGGTATTCCATTCTTTATCGACAATGACGCCAACGTAGCTGCTCTTGGTGAGCGTTGGATGGGTGCTGGTGAAAACCAACCAGACGTTGTCTTTATGACTCTGGGTACAGGTGTTGGTGGCGGTATCGTGGCAGAAGGGAAATTGCTCCACGGTGTTGCAGGTGCTGCAGGTGAACTTGGACATATCACAGTTGACTTTGACCAACCAATCGCATGTACGTGTGGTAAAAAAGGTTGTCTTGAGACAGTAGCTTCAGCTACAGGGATTGTCAACTTGACTCGTCGTTATGCAGATGAATACGAAGGCGATGCAGAGTTGAAACGCTTGATTGATGACGGAGAAGAAGTAACAGCTAAAACTGTCTTTGACTTGGCAAAAGAAGGGGACGACCTTGCTTTGATCGTTTACCGTAACTTCTCACGTTACTTGGGTATTGCATGTGCCAACATTGGTTCCATCCTAAACCCATCAACAATCGTTATCGGTGGTGGTGTATCAGCTGCAGGAGACTTCCTTCTTCAAGGCGTGCAAAAGGTTTATGATGAAAATACCTTCCCACAAGTTCGTACAACAACTAAATTGGCTCTTGCAACTCTAGGTAATGACGCTGGAGTTATCGGAGCAGCATCTCTTGTCTTGCAATAAGAAACAAAATAAGGAGAAAATCACTATCTTGGAGCGAGTGATTTTCCTCCTTTCTTTTTTTATGCTATACTAGTTAAGAATAAACGTTGAGGAGAGAGTAAATGACAAAAGCAGATAAGATTTTTAAAGAAAATATTGAGCGAATTCTCAATGAAGGTGTCTTTTCAGAACAAGCTCGTCCCAAGTATAAGGATGGAACAGTAGCTAACTCCAAGTACATTACAGGTGCTTTTGCGGAGTATGATTTGTCCAAGGGTGAATTTCCCATCACAACCCTACGTCCAATTGCTATCAAATCAGCTATCAAAGAAGTTCTTTGGATCTACCAAGACCAGACAAATAGCCTAGAAGTTCTCAATGACAAGTACAATGTTCACTACTGGAATGATTGGGAAGTTGGAGATACAGGGACAATCGGTGAGCGTTATGGGGCTGTGGTTAAAAAGCACGACATCATTAACAAGATTCTCAAACAGTTAGAAGCTAATCCTTGGAACCGTCGCAATATCATCTCTCTCTGGGATTACCAAGCTTTTGAGGAAACAGACGGCCTTCTTCCATGTGCCTTCCAGACCATGTTTGATGTCCGTCGTGTAGATGGGGACATCTATCTGGATGCAACCTTGACCCAGCGTTCTAATGATATGCTGGTGGCCCACCATATCAATGCCATGCAGTATGTGGCTCTTCAAATGATGATTGCCAAACACTTTGGTTGGAAAGTTGGGAAATTCTTCTACTTTATCAATAACCTTCATATCTATGACAATCAATTTGAACAAGCTCAGGAATTGCTCCGTCGTGAACCTTCAAATTGCCAACCACGTTTGGTCTTGAATGTACCAGACAAGACCAACTTCTTTGATATTAAAGCAGAGGATTTTGAGTTGGTTGACTATGATCCAGTGAAACCGCAGTTGAAGTTTGACCTAGCTATTTAATATTCTTCGAAAATCTCTTCGAACCACGTCAGCGTCGCCTTACCGTAGATATATGTAACTGACTTCGTCAGTCATATCTACAACCTCAAAGCAGTGCTTTGAGCAACCTACGGCTAGCTTCCGCGTTTGCTCTTTGATTTTCATTGAGTATAAAAGAATAGAAAAAAAAGAAGTTGGAAATTCCAACTTCTTTTTTTTAATTAGCGTGATACGCGACGGCGAGCTGCTTTTTTACGATTTTCTTCGATGAAAGCTGCTTTTTGTTCTTCTGGTTCAATCACTTTCTTTTTGAATGCGTATACTGCACCTGCAACAGCAGCAACAGTTCCTGCAACACCTGTTACGAGACCTTTAGCAAATCCTTTAGCCATGAGTCTTCCTCCTTTTATTTATAAATCAGACGGAAAAAGCTTAAGATATAGCATTTTTCTGACTGTGCTTTTTGTGATATAATAATAGTAACGAAAAAATGGGAATTTTTCAAGGAAAAACGATGAAAAGCAAAATAATTGTGATTGTTGGCCCAACAGCTGTTGGAAAGACTGCCCTAGCCATTGAAGTTGCTCAGCGATTCAATGGTGAAGTAGTCAGTGGGGATAGCCAACAAGTATACCGAGGACTGGATATTGGAACAGCAAAGGCTAGTCCGGAGGAGCAGGCAACTGTCCCTCATCATTTGATTGATGTGAGAGATGTAACCGAGTCTTACTCGGCTTTTGATTTTGTTTCTGAAGCCAAGATGGCCATTGAGGATATTCAAAATCGTGGTAAACTTGCTATTATCGCTGGTGGAACAGGCCTTTATATTCAGAGTCTACTAGAGGGATATCATCTAGGTGGAGAGACACCACACGAGGATATTTTAGCCTACCGAGCTAGCTTAGAACCTGTTTCAGATGAGGAGTTAGTTCATCTCGTAGAGAAAGCAGGTCTTGAAATTCCCCAATTTAATCGTCGTCGTGCTATGCGTGCCTTGGAAATTGCTCATTTTGGTCGAGACTTGGAAAATCAAGAAAGTTTATATGATCCGCTGATTATTTGCTTGGATGATGAGCGTAGTCAGCTTTATGAGCGTATCAATCACAGAGTGGACCTGATGTTTGAAGCTGGACTTCTAGACGAAGCCAAGTGGTTGTTTGACCATTATCCAGATGTGCAGGCTGCTAAAGGGATTGGCTACAAGGAACTCTTTCCCTATTTTCGAGGAGAGCAGAGTTTGAAGGAGGCTAGCGATAGTCTCAAGCAGGCGACTCGTCGATTTGCCAAGCGCCAGCTAACCTGGTTCCGTAATCGCATGCAGGTGACCTTTTATCAGATAGGAGAATCTGGTGTAAAAGACCGTATTTTAAGCCAGATTGAGGAGTTTTTAAATGATTGAAACGGAGAAAAAAGAGGAGCGAGTCCTGCTCATTGGTGTTGAACTCCAGGGCATGGATAATTTTGACCTCTCCATGGAAGAGCTGGCTAGTCTGGCTAAGACAGCTGGAGCTGTTGTAGTTGATAGCTACAGACAGAAGCGTGAAAAATACGATTCTAAGACATTTGTTGGTTCTGGTAAGTTGGAAGAAATTGCTCAAATGGTGGACGCAGAAGAAATCACGACTGTCATCGTCAATAACCGTCTGACACCACGGCAAAATATTAACCTAGAGGAAGTTCTCGGTGTCAAGGTCATTGACCGTATGCAGTTGATTTTAGATATCTTTGCTATGAGAGCTCGAAGCCATGAAGGTAAGCTACAAGTTCATCTTGCACAACTCAAGTATCTCTTGCCTCGTTTGGTTGGTCAGGGGATTATGCTCAGCCGTCAGGCAGGGGGAATTGGTTCCCGTGGTCCAGGTGAAAGTCAGCTGGAGCTTAACCGTCGTAGTGTTCGCAACCAGATTACAGATATCGAACGTCAACTCAAGGTGGTTGAGAAAAACCGAGCGACAGTTCGAGAAAAACGTTTGGAGTCAAGTACCTTTAAGATTGGTTTGATTGGTTACACCAATGCTGGGAAGTCAACTATTATGAATACTTTGACCAGCAAGACCCAGTATGAAGCGGATGAGCTTTTTGCAACTCTAGATGCGACAACTAAAAGCATCCATCTGGGGGGCAATCTACAGGTAACCTTGACAGATACCGTTGGATTTATCCAAGACCTACCGACAGAGTTGGTGTCTAGTTTTAAATCAACCTTGGAAGAAAGCAAGCATGTAGATCTCCTGGTCCATGTCATCGATGCTAGCAATCCTTACCATGAGGAACATGAAAAAACGGTCCTCTCCATCATGAAAGATTTGGAAATGGAGGATATTCCTCGCTTAACCCTTTATAATAAAGCAGATTTGGTGGAGGATTTCACACCTACTCAAACGCCTTATGCATTGATTTCTGCTAAATCTAAGGATAGTCGCGAACAGCTGCAGGCTTTATTGCTAGATAAGATTAAGGAAATTTTTGAACCCTTTACTCTGCGCGTGCCTTTTTCTAAATCTTACAAAATTCATGATTTAGAAAGTGTAGCGGTTCTGGAAGAACGTGATTACCAAGATGATGGCGAAGTCATTACAGGTTACATTTCTGAGAAAAATAAATGGAGATTAGAAGAATTTTATGACTGATATCAAAACGTTAGCTCTCAAATATGGTGGCTATACAAGTCTAGACAAGGTCTATCTGGACCAATTTTTAGCTGGTAGATCTGAAGAGGAGCAACTAGCTCTCATTACACCTCCACCCAGCGTAGTGAATGCCTACTTTGCCGAGCTCTACCAGAAAAAAAGTCCTGAAGCTGCGACGGATTATTTTTCAGAAGTCAGCCAAGAACTGAACCTCTATAATGCTGAGCCAAGTTTCGCTTTGGAAAGCAAGCCCTTTATTCGCCTCAATCTATCTGGTAAATCCTTTGGATTTTGCTACGAGAAAGAAGGACTAGGTCGCATTTTCTCAGAGAACGAGGAAGCAATTACGGATGAATTACTCTTTGAGATAGCGCAAATTTTTCCTCATCAGCTAGTTTTTGTGGAGTCTGGGAAGATTTACATGAAGGCGATTGGAGAAGAGGAAGTTGTTAACGTGGAAAATCTCACAGCTTTGACAGATTTGGAAACCTTGGCAGATGGAAGCAAGCGACTTAAAGGCTACAGCCAAGAGGATTTACTACAAGAAGCTAGAGCGTTTTCTGGCAAGTTTTATTATCGCTCGGAAAATAGAACTGCTATGTTATATATTGATTAATTAGAAAGTATCGAATGGATATTCAATTTTTAGGAACTGGGGCTGGTCAGCCCTCTAAAGCCCGCAACGTTTCAAGTCTCGCCCTGAAACTCTTGGACGAGATTAACGAAGTTTGGCTCTTTGACTGTGGAGAAGGAACGCAAAATCGCATTCTGGAAACTACGATTCGACCACGAAAGATCAGCAAAATCTTTATCACCCACTTGCATGGAGATCATATCTTTGGATTGCCTGGTTTTCTCTCTAGTCGTGCCTTTCAAGCCAATGAAGAGCAGACAGATTTGGAAATCTATGGTCCCCAAGGCATTAAATCTTTTGTCTTGACAAGTCTACGAGTGTCAGGTTCACGCCTGCCCTATAAGATTCATTTCCATGAGTTCGACCAAGTTTCTCTAGGGAAAATTCTTGAAACCGATAAATTTACAGTTTATGCGGAAGAGTTGGATCACACTATTTTCTGTGTTGGCTACCGTGTCATGCAAAAGGATCTAGAAGGCACTCTGGATGCTGAAAAATTAAAGGCTGCCGGTGTACCATTTGGACCACTCTTTGGAAAAATCAAAAACGGGCAGGATGTCATCCTAGAAGACGGCACCGAGATTAAGGCAGCAGACTATATCTCAGCCCCACGCCCTGGTAAGATTATCACTATCTTAGGTGACACTCGAAAAACTAATGCCAGCGTGCGTCTGGCTGTCAATGCAGATGTCCTTGTCCATGAATCCACTTATGGTAAAGGTGATGAGAAAATTGCCCGCAATCATGGCCACTCAACCAATATGCAGGCTGCGCAGGTGGCAACAGAAGCGGGAGCCAAACGACTCTTGCTCAACCATATCAGCGCCCGTTTTCTTTCAAAAGATATCAGCCAGCTTAAGAAAGATGCTGCAACGGTTTTTGAAAACGTCCATGTGGTCAAAGACTTGGAAGAAGTGGAAATCTAGAAGATTGAGAAAGGAAAAGTATGTCTACTATTCTCATTACAGGTGCTAGCGGGGGTCTAGCCCAAGAAATGGTCAAACTCTTGCCTCAAGACCAACTCATTTTGCTAGGTAGAAATAAGGAAAAACTAGTTCAACTATACGGAAATCATCCTCAGGCTGAATTGGTTGAGATTGATATTACCGATGCTCAAGCCTTAGAAGAACTAGTTGTTGAACTTTACCAGCGTTATGGCAAGATTGATGTTTTAATTAACAACGCTGGTTACGGAATTTTTGAAGATTTTGACAAGATTTCTAATCAAGACATTCATCAAATGTTTGAGGTTAACACCTTTGCTCTCATGAATCTATCACGTTTGGTTGCTTCTCGTATGAAGGAGACTCGAAAAGGCCATATCATCAATATCGTCAGCATGGCAGGATTGATTGCGACTTGCAAGTCTAGTCTATACTCTGCGACCAAGTTTGCGGCTATCGGTTTTTCAAATGCTCTTCGACTTGAGCTCATGCCCTATGGTGTCTATGTGACAACTGTTAATCCAGGACCTATCCGTACAGGATTTTTTGACCAGGCAGACCCAGATGGGACCTACCTCAAATCGGTCGATCGCTTCCTACTCGAGCCAGATGCAGTAGCTAAAAAAATTGTTAAGACTATAGGCAAAAACAAACGCGAGCTCAATCTCCCAGCCTTGCTAAATTTAGCTCATAAATTTTATACCTTCTTTCCCAAGTTAGCAGATAAGTTGGCAGGAGAAACTTTTAATTATAAGTGAAAAGGCTGTTCCCTTGAGGAATGGCTTTTTATTTTTTTCGGTTGCTAAATTGTAGAAAAATACCACATGATAAACAGGCAGTTTATAACGATTAAGCCCATTTAAGGTATAAATAGAGATAAGAAAGCAGAAAAGAGAGGATAAACTTCGAGTCTAACATAACTGAAAGTATATCTATAGCCGAAGCTTATGAAGTCAAGATAAAATAGGATTAAAAGAACTTGCCCTTTGTCAGATTGATTAGACTGTAAATTGGAGTTAGGAATATTCTTAGAATAGATGAAGAAAATAAAAAAAAGTAAAAATGTTAAAACATCTTGACATTTTATCGATTTAGAGTATAATAAGAAATGTAAAGAGCTCTTGACATTATTACAAAAATTTGGAGGAACAAAGCCATGAAAAAGATGGATGAAATGGACAGAGATATTCAGTTGCGTTCTGAGGAGTGGGGCTATAAAACAGCGCTTTTGGGTTTATGTGCATGGACAGGATTTAATATCTATCAAGCACTTGTTGGTGGTGGCAAACTTGAAATGCTTCCTTGCTTAATTTTGATCTTATCTGTAAGTGTGCAAGGATTTGCTCAAACCGCAATGAAACGTAATATGATTGCTGGTGATGAAGAGTATAAAGAACCAAATAAACTTGTTCAAGGAGTGATTTTGATGGTTGTTATCCTTATCGTAGTATTGGCTGTTGGCGTTTATTTTTTTCAGAAAGACTAATGCTGTATGAAAAATAATATCAAACAGTTAAGAAAATCTGAGGGACTACGTCAGGAAGATATGGCAAAAATATTAGGCGTTAGTCGACAAACCATTATTGCTATCGAGAATGACAAGTACAATCCTACACTTGAACTAGCAATGAAAATTGCAAGGCTGCTACGACTACATGTTGAAGAAATTTTCATTTTAGAAGATTAAAGATATCAGATAGCATTTATTCTAATCATCTGATTCGTAATGATGGAGAGTTTTCCGGTTCATGGAAACTCTCTTTTTAAAGCTCTTAAAGAGTCTACTCAATTTTACCTTGTCCATCTATATATCTATCTATCTATCGTAAAACTGGTATAAAAATTGCAAATCGAATCTTAAAATAGTATACTAGTTCTGTTAGTTATGAAACGTTTGCGTTTTATTAATTTTAGGAGACAAATGATGGAATTAACAGCCATTTATCATAGACCAGAATCAGAGTATGCTTATCTTTACAAAGAAGGTCAGCTACATATCCGAATCAGAACCAAGAAAAATGATGTCCAGAAGGTTATCTTACACTATGGAGATCCCTTTATTTTCATTGAGGATAAGTATGAAGCCAAGAAAGAAATGACTAAAGTAACCTCGGATGCTTTATTTGATTATTGGCAGGTTACGGTCTCTGTTGATTTTGCACGGATTCAATATCTCTTTGAGCTCCTTGATAAAGAAGGTCAAGGTGTTTTTTACGGTGATAAGGGTTGCGTAGAACATACTCAAGAAAACTTGGATGCTGATGGAAACGGCTTTAAACTTCCATACATTCACGAAATCGACGGATGTCAGGTTCCTAGCTGGGTTTCAAATACCGTTTGGTATCAAATTTTCCCAGAACGATTTGCTAATGGAAATCCTAATTTGACTCCAGATGGAGCTCGAGAGTGGGATGCTGTTATTGCACCTAACATGGATGATTTTTTTGGTGGAGATTTACAAGGGATTATTGACCATTTAGACTATCTTAAAGATTTGGGAATCACTGGACTTTACCTATGTCCAATTTTTGAAGCAACGACCAATCACAAGTATGATACGACGGATTATTTTGGAATTGACCATCACTTTGGAGACAAGGAAGTCTTTCGTAATCTAGTCGAGGAAGCCCACAAACGGGGCATCAAGATTATGCTAGATGCTGTTTTCAATCATATCGGCTACCAGTCTGCCCAATGGCAGGATGTTCTAAAGAATGGAGAAAAGTCACCTTATAAAGATTGGTTCCATATTCAAGAATTCCCAATTACAGAGGATAAACTTAAGAGCCCAAGAGAACTCCCTTATCATACCTTTGCCTTTGCTAGCTATATGCCTAAGTTGAATACAGCTAATCCGGAGGTTAGGGACTATCTTTTAAGTGTTGCGACCTACTGGATTGAAAATTTTGATATTGATGCTTGGCGCTTGGACGTTGCCAATGAAATTGACCATCAGTTCTGGAGAGATTTCAGAAAGGCAGTTCTAGCTAAAAAGCCTGATTTGTATATTTTAGGTGAAATCTGGCATACGTCTCAGCCTTGGCTACAAGGGGATGAGTTCCATGCGGTTATGAACTATCCACTCTCTGAAAGTATCAAGGATTATTTCTTGCGTCAGCGTAAAAAGACAGAGCAGTTTATTTCAGAAATCAACAGCCAGTCTATGTACTACAAGCAACAAATCTCAGAGGTGATGTTTAACCTTTTAGATTCTCATGATACAGAGCGTATCCTTACAACTGCCAAAGGAAATATCCAGCATGTCAAGGCTGCCCTAACTTTCCTCTATCTTCAAAAAGGGACCCCTTGTATCTATTACGGAACAGAGCTTGCATTAATAGGTGGACCAGACCCTGATTGCCGTCGTGTCATGCCTTGGGACCGTGTTTCTGAAGACAATGACATGCTGAATTTCATGAAGAAATTAATCAAGGTCCGTAAGGAAGTTGCAAGCATTATTCAGCATGGAAATTATCGCTTGGAAGAAGTGGAACCAGATGTTATTGCCTTGAGATGGAACTACCAAGGGAAAGAAGTTCAGGCCATCTTTAATCAGTCTTCTGAGAAATATACTTTAGACAGAGATTCAGTTGACTTAGCGAGCCATTGCCAGTTTGAAGATGGTCAGCAAGTCATCTTACCAGATGGATTTGTCATTACTGTTTCGAAATAAAGCAATCACCTGCAACAAGTATCTAGTTACAAAAAATGAAGGGATTATGTGACTTTAGATGCATAAAAAAACAAGAAGCTGTCCTCTAGTAGGACAGTTTTTTGGTAAATTTCACTAAATGTACATTCAGATTTTTATAGTTTTCTACAAAATATAGAAAAAACAATCAAAAGTATGATTTTTACAGTCATAGTATTGAAGTTTCCTATATTATTTTATAAAATAGAAGTAATCATTACAAAAAAAGTATAGCGCTTTCAACGAAAATGGAAGCGGTTACTTAACAAGGAGAACCCTATGGGAAAAGATTATTGGAATCGCAAAAGTATCTATAGCATCCGTAAATTTACGGTCGGAACATGCTCGGTACTTATTGGGACTTGCTCTGTTTTATTTGGAGCAAATCTAGCAGGTGTAAATTCTGTATCTGCGGATGAAACTCCAGTCGCTGTTGCTACAGAAAAAGTGGAGAAAGAAACTCCTACAGAGGAGGCTGTAGATTCAAAAGCTTCTGAACAACCTGTAACAACAGAAACTGTTAACAGTGAAGCAGTAGAAACTAAGCATGAAGTAGAGAAAAAAGTGGAAGCCTCAACTACTGAGACTACTCCTGAGAAAAAAGAAACCTCTGATGTAGAAAAGCAAGCTCCAGCTGTGACTCAGGATCAATCTGCTCAAACAGAAAAACCAGAGCTCAAACCTGCAACTAATGATGAGGTAAAACAGTTGATTGAGGATAGAAAAGTAGAATTCAACCAAAACTGGCATTTCAAGCTCAATGCCAATGCTAAAGATGCGGTCAAGCCAGATGCCGATGTTTCTAGTTGGAAGAAATTAGATCTTCCTCATGATTGGAGTATCTACAATGACTTTGACCATGACTCACCTGCCCAAAATGAAGGTGGGCAACTCAATGGTGGTGATGCTTGGTATCGTAAGACCTTTAAACTTGATGAAGAAGACCTCAATAAGAATGTACGCATCACGTTTGATGGTGTTTACATGGATTCTCAAGTTTATGTAAATGGTCAGCTAGTTGGTCACTATCCAAATGGTTACAACCAATTCTCGTATGACATCACTGACTATCTCCATAAAGACGGTCGCGAGAATGTCGTAGCAGTGCATGCCATCAACAAACAACCAAGTAGCCGTTGGTACTCAGGAAGCGGGATTTACCGTGATGTTACTCTTCAAGTCACAGATAAGGTCCATACTGAGAAAAATGGAACAACTATCTTAACTCCAGACCTTGAAAAACAACAAAATGGTAAGGTTGATACTCATGTAACCAGTAAGATTGTCAATACTGATGATAAAGATCATGAAATTCTTGCTGAGTATCAAATCATTGAACGTAATGGTCAAGCTGTAACTGATCTAGTTCGTACCGCTAGTCAAGTCTTGAAAGCTCATCAATCAGCTAGCTTGAATGCTATTTTACAAGTTGATAAACCAAAACTTTGGACAGTTAATAGCGACAAGCCTGCCCTTTACGAATTGGTGACACGTGTTTATCGTGATGGTCAATTGGTCGATGCTAAGAAGGACTTGTTTGGTTACCGTTACTACAACTGGACACCAAATGAAGGCTTCTCTTTGAATGGTGAACGCATTAAATTCCATGGGGTTTCTCTTCACCATGACCATGGAGCTCTTGGAGCTGAAGAAAACTATAAAGCAGAATACCGTCGTCTGAAACAAATGAAGGATATGGGTGTGAACTCTATCCGTACAACTCACAACCCAGCTAGTGAGCAGACTTTGCAGATTGCTGCTGAGCTTGGTTTGTTGGTCCAAGAAGAAGCCTTCGATACTTGGTATGGTGGTAAGAAACAGTATGACTACGGTCGCTTCTTTGACAAAGATGCTACTCACCCAGACGCTAAGAAAGGTGAAAAATGGTCTGATTTTGACCTTCGTACCATGGTTGAACGAGGAAAGAACAACCCTGCTATTGTTATGTGGTCTATCGGTAATGAAATCGGTGAAGCAGATGGGAAACCTCGTTCTCTAGCAACTGTTAAACGTTTGGTTCAAGTTATTAAGGCTGTTGATAAGACACGCTATGTCACTATGGGAGCAGATAAGTTCCGTTTTGGTGATGGTAGTGGTGACCATGAAAAGATTGCCAATGAACTTGATGCCGTTGGTTTTAACTACTCAGAAGACAACTACAAGAAACTTCGTGCGAAACATCCAAACTGGTTGATTTACGGTTCTGAAACTTCTTCAGCTACTCGTACACGTGGAAGTTATTTCCGTCCAGAACGTGAATTGGTCCACAGCAATCAGGCTTACCGTCATTACGAGCAATCAGACTACGGTAATGACCGTGTTGGTTGGGGTAAAACAGCTACAGCATCTTGGACTTTTGACCGTGACAATGCAGGTTACGCAGGTCAGTTCATCTGGACAGGTACGGACTATATCGGTGAACCGACTCCATGGCACAACCAAAACCACACACCGGTTAAAAGCTCGTACTTTGGTATCGTAGATACAGCTGGTATTCCAAAACATGACTACTTCTTGTATCAAAGCCAATGGGTTCCTGCTGAGAAGAAACCAATGGTTCACTTGCTTCCTCACTGGAACTGGGAAAATCCTACCCTAAAAGAGAATGTAGCGGATGCAGACGGTAATATTCCAGTCCGTGCCTATTCTAATGCAGCAAGTGTAGAACTATTCTTGAATGGTAATACTCTAGGCAAGAAGACATTTACTAAAAAACAAACAAGTGATGGACGTACTTACCAAGAGGGTGCTAAACCGAATGAACTTTACCTTGAATGGAAGGTTGCTTTTGAAGCTGGTACTTTAGAAGCAGTAGCTCGTGACGAAGCTGGTAATATCGTTGCTCGTGATAAGATTGTGACTGCTGGAGAACCTGCAGGGGTTCGTTTGGTCAAAGAAGAAAATGCTATCGCAGCTGACGGAAAAGACCTCACTTATATCTATTACGAAATTGTTGACAGTAAAGGTAACGTAGTTCCTACAGCCAATAATCTTGTTCGCTTCCAGTTGCATGGACAAGGTCAGATTGTCGGTGTGGATAACGGGGAACAAGCCAGCCGTGAACGTTATAAAGAACAAGCAGATGGTTCATGGATTCGCAAAGCCTTTAATGGTAAGGGTGTTGTGATTGTCAAATCAACTGAGCAAGCAGGTAAATTCACCTTGACTGCCCACTCTGATTTCTTGAAATCTGGTCAAACAACTATCTTCACAGGTAAGAAAGACCAAGAGGAAAAAACTGTTTTAGGTACAGAGGTTCCTAAAGTTCGTACAGTAATCGGTCAAGCAGCGAAAATGCCTTCAAAAGTAGGATTTATCTACAGTGATGGCAGCCGTGCAAAACTTCCAGTAGAATGGTCCGCAGTTGATGTCAACCAACCTGGTATTTTTACTGTTAAAGGTGTGGCAGAAGGAAGAGATGTAGAAGCACGTGTTGAAGTCTTGGCGCTCGAAGCAGAATTACCTGTAGTTAAGAGAATTGCACCAAGTACAGATCTGAGTACGGTTGATCCATCTGTTAGCTATGTATTGTCAGATGGTACTCTAGGAAGCTATGACGTTGATAGGTGGGAAGTTGCAGCTGAAGATCAAGCTAAATTAACTATCCCAGGCTCTCGTATCCAAGCTAAAGGAATTTCAGGTGATGATGAAATCGCTGCTACATTCGTAGTTGCCGAAGGTCAAGCGGCTTCACCAGTAGTACCGACTGTAACTGTTGCAGACCAGCCTGTAGAAGGGCTCTCAACTGACCAACCGGTTCTATACCATAAACTTGCTTATGGAGCTACTTTGCCTGAAGTCAAAGCTTTAGCTGAAAATGCGCAAGTTACTGTTATTCAAGCTAACGAAGCAAATGGTATGCGTGCTAGTATTTATGTTCAACCAAATGATGGTGGAGCACTTCAGACTTATGCTATCCAATTCTTACAAGAAGCTCCTCAGATTGAACGTTTAAGCCTAGAAGTTGAAAATGCAGACGCACTGAAAGAAGACCAAACAGTTGGTATCAAAGTCTTGGCTCATTATCAAGATGGAACTCAGGCCGTATTAAAAGCTGACAAGGTAACCTTCTCAACATCAGGTGAGGGAGACGTAGCTGTTCGTAAAGGTATGCTTGAATTGCATAAACCTGGTCAAGTAACTTTGAAAGCTCAATTTGAAGGAGCTGAAGGTCAGATTGACTTGAACATTCAGGCAAATACTGAAAATAAAGTTGTCCAGGCCATTCGTCCAGTAAGTGTCGTGACAGGTTTGAACCAAGAACCAAGTCTACCTGATACAGTAACGGTAGAGTACGATAAAGGATTTCCAAAAGTTCACAAGGTAACTTGGCAAGCAGTTGCTAAGGAAGACCTTGCTAAATACCATAGCTTTGATATTCTTGGTAAAGTAGAAGGAATTGAAAACGAAGCTCATGCTAAAGTTTCTGTAGAAGGTATCATTGCAGTCGAAGAAGTGACTACAACAACTCCAGTTTCAGAAGCTCCTCAATTACCAGAGAGCGTCCGTACTTACCATTCAAATGGACAAGTATCTTCATCTAAAGTGACTTGGGATGCTATTGATCCAAGCCAGTATGCACACGAAGGTAGCTTTACAGTGACAGGACATGTGGAAGGTACTCAGTTACCAACAAAACTTCATGTTCGTGTATCTGCTCAGACAGAAACTGGTGCCAATATTTCTGACCAGTGGACAGGTTCAGAGTTACCACTTGCCTTTGCATCAGACTCAAATCCAAGTGACTCAGTAGCAAATGTCAATGACAAACTAATCTCATTTAATGATCAACCGGCAAACCGCTGGACAAACTGGAAACGTACAAGTGAAGCATCGGTGGGAATCCTATTTGGTGACTCTGGAATCATGTCTAAACGTTCAGTTGACAATCTCAATGTTGCCTTCCACGAAGATCACGGTGTTGGTGCACCTAAGTCTTATGTCATCGAATACTATGTAGGAAAAGATGTTCCAACAGTTCCTAAGAACCCAAGCTTTGTAGCTAGTGAAGACCACGTCTTTAACGATGACAATAACTGGAAACAAGTGACAAATCTTAAAGCTCCAGATCAAGTGAGAGCTGGAGAAATGACTCACTTTAGCTTTGATAAAGTCAATACCTATGCGGTTCGTATCCGTATGGTTAGACCAGATGGTAAATGGGGTACTTCCATTACAGAAATTCAAATCTTCTCTAAACAAGTAGCTGCAGCTAAGAAAGCTCAAGCTCAAATCCAAGTAGATGGAAAAGATTTGCCAAACTTTAACCCTGGCTTGACTGACTATTATCTAGAAGCTAAAGAAGACCAAGCACCAACTGTAACAGCAAGTGTATCAGATAATGGTATTGCTACAGTGATTCCAAGCGTTCGTGAAGGGGATCCAGTTCGTGTTGTCGTTAAGGCTGAAAACGGAGATATTCTAGGTGAATACCTTCTCCACTTTACAAATGATAAAGACTTGCTAGCAAGTAAACCTGTTGTTGCTGTGAAATCATCACGCTTGGTTGCTAAGGGCCATACTCTTGAGTTACCTGCGAAAGTCGCTGTTTACTTCACAGGTAAAGATGGCTATGAAGTCAAAGACTTGGCAGTTGAATGGGATGAAGTTCCGACTGAAAATCTAGCGAATTCAGGTGAATTTACAGTTCGTGGTCGCGTTTTAGGTACTGATTTAACTGCTGAAGTAGCAGTACGTGTGACTGATAAACTCGGTGAAAACCTATCAGACAACCCAGACTTCGATGACGATAGCAACCGTTCATTTGCTTCTGCAACCAATGATATTGATCCAAACTCTCATGACCGTGTGGACTATGTTAACGATGGTTCAGATGATGAAACCCGTCGTTGGACCAACTGGTCTCCAACTCCATCTGATAATCCAGAAGTTTCAGTAGGGGTTATCTTTAGAGAAGCTGGTAAGATTGTTGAACGTACAGTCGCTGAAGGAAGTATTCGATTCTTCTCAGATGGTGGTACAGATGCACCTTCTAAACTAGTCTTAGAGCGCTATGTGGGACCAGAATTTGACTCACCAGAATACTACTCTAATTACCAACCATACGATCCAGAACATCCATTCAACACTCCTTCTAACTGGGAGAAAGTTGAATACCGTGCGGATCAAGAGATTCAAGCAGGTACTGATATCCATGTAACCTTTGCCCCAGTTAAAGCTAAGGCTATGAGATGGCGCATGGATAGAAAAGCTGATACTAAGGGTGTAGCTATTACAGAAATGGCCTTCATTGCTCCAAGTGAGGAACCTAAGGATAGTACAGCTGCAAAACTTCTTGTGGATGGTAAAGAGATTGCTAACTTCTCTGAAGATCGTGTGGATTACCAAGTGACCTACAGTGGAAATCGTCCTCAAGTAACAGTTGAAGCTGGCGAAAACGTAGCAGCAACTATTGTTGATAGTGGTGATGATAAACTTCCAGTCTTGATTCATCTTGTTTCAGAAAGTGGTAAACATATTAAGGAATACCGCATTCAATTGACTAAGGCAGATGCTGAAAGCGCCAAGACAGAACCAGCTGTACACGAAGTTCCAGAGTTCACAGGTGGTGTGAATGGAGAAGAGGCAGCAGTTCACGAAATTCCAGAATACACTGGAGGCGTGAATGGAGAAGAACCAGCAGTACATGAAGTTCCAGAGTTCACAGGTGGCGTGAATGGAGTTGAAGCAGCAGTTCACGAAGTACCAGAACATACTTTAGGAGCGAATGTAGTCGAACCAGCAGTTCACGAAGTTCCAGAATACACTGGTGGTGTGAATGCAGTCGAGGCAGCGGTTAACGATGTGCCAGAATACAAAGGTGGTGCCAATGCAGTCTTTGCAGCGGTGAACGAAGTACCAGAATATACTGGTGGCGTGAATGCGGTCGAAGCAGCGGTTAACGATGTGCCAGAGTACAAAGGTGGTGCCAATGCAGTCTTTGCAGCGGTGAACGAAGTACCAGAATATACTGGTGGCGTGAATGCGGTCGAAGCAGCGGTTAACGATGTGCCAGAGTACAAAGGTGGTGCCAATGCAGTCTTTGCAGCGGTGAACGAAGTACCAGAATATACTGGTGGCGTGAATGCGGTCGAAGCAGCGGTTAACGATGTGCCAGAGTACAAAGGTGGTGCCAATGCAGTCTTTGCAGCGGTGAACGAAGTTCCAGAATATACTGGTGGCGTGAACGCAGCCGAAGCAGCGGTCAATGAAGTACCGGAGTACAAAGATAATCAATCTCTTGTAGCCCTCGCTATGTCACAAGACAAGACTTACCAGGCGCCTGCGAGTCGTCAACATATTCTCCCTGAAACAGGTACTAAGGAAAATGCAACCCTTGCAACAGCAGGTGTTATGGGAGCGCTTCTTGGGCTCTTTGCAATGGGAAAGAAGAAAGACGAAGAATAAAATAATCTGACAGTATTTAGATTATAGAGATTGGACAAGAAAACAATCTCAACTATAAAAAGTGGACAAACTAGTTTCAAGAAACAGAACTAGATCTTGTCCGCTTTTTTATGTTTCTTGGTAGAAAAAAATCCTTAACAAAGATGCTAAACTTGATAATTGAGTTTTCAAATAACAAAAAACAAATAAGAAAGCCCTTTGTGGCTTTTTTATTTTCATAAAAATGGTAAAATAGTAAGAGTAGAAATGGAGTTCTAGATATGAAACGAATTGATCAATTTGAAAATAAGAAAGTATTAGTCCTAGGTTTAGCCAAATCAGGTGAGTCTGCAGCTCGTCTCTTGGACAAGTTGGGTGCCATTGTAACGGTTAATGATGGCAAGCCTTTTGAGGAAAATCCAGCTGCTCAAAGCCTTTTGGAAGATGGTATCAAGGTTGTAACAGGGGGGCATCCCTTGGAATTGTTGGATGAAGATTTTGCCCTCATGGTGAAAAACCCTGGTATTCCTTATAGCAATTCTATGATTGAAAAAGCTCTAGAAAAAGGCATTCCAGTTTTGACTGAGGTTGAGTTGGCTTACTTGATTTCAGAGGCACCAATTGTAGGGATTACGGGTTCAAATGGTAAGACAACGACCACAACCATGATTGGTGAAGTTCTGACTGCTGCAGGACAAAATGGACTCTTATCAGGGAACATCGGTTATCCTGCTAGTCAGGTTGCTCAAACTGCGACAGATAAGGACACCCTTGTCATGGAACTTTCTTCTTTCCAATTAATGGGAATCCAGGAATTCCATCCTGAAATTGCTGTTATTACCAACCTGATGCCAACGCATATTGACTATCACGGTTCTTTTGAGGACTATGTGGCAGCCAAGTGGAATATCCAAAGCAATATGACAGCAGCTGATTACCTAGTATTGAACTTTAACCAGGAATTAGCTAAAGAACTTGCGACAAAGACAAACGCGACTGTAGTACCATTCTCAACACTTGAAAAGGTTGACGGTGCTTATCTTGAAGATGGTCTTCTTTACTTCCGTGGTGAAAAAGTCATGGCAGCTGATGAAATCGGTGTTCCAGGTAGCCACAATGTGGAAAATGCTCTTGCAACCATTGCCGTTGCTAAATTGCGTAGCGTTGATAATGAAACCATCAAGGAAACCTTGTCAGGCTTTGGTGGAGTTAAACACCGTCTCCAATTTGTAGACCAAATTAATGGCGTTAAATTCTATAACGATAGTAAGTCAACCAATATTTTAGCAACTCAAAAAGCCTTGTCAGGATTTGATAATAGCAAGGTTATCTTGATTGCCGGTGGCTTGGACCGTGGTAATGAGTTTGACGAATTGGTTCCTGATATTACTGGACTTAAGAAAATGGTCATCCTCGGTCAATCTGCCGAACGTGTCAAGCGTGCAGCAGATAAAGCTGGTGTGGCTTATGTCGACGCGACTGATATTGCAGATGCGACTCGTAAGGCTTATGAACTTGCGGAAGAGGGAGATGTTGTTCTCCTCAGTCCTGCCAATGCGAGCTGGGATATGTATGCTAACTTTGAAGTACGTGGAGACCTTTTCATCGACACTGTAGCGGAATTAAAGGGATAATATGAAAAAAATAGTATTTACTGGTGGGGGAACGGTTGGACACGTTACCCTCAACCTTTTGTTAATGCCTAAGTTCATCGAAGATGGCTGGGAAGTCCACTATATTGGTGATAAAAATGGGATTGAGCATCATGAAATTCTCAAGTCAGGTTTAGATGTTACCTTCCATTCGATTGCAACAGGGAAATTACGTCGATATTTCTCATGGCAAAATATGGTTGACGTCTTTAAGGTTGCTTTTGGAATTCTTCAATCGCTCTTTATCATGCTTCGAGTTCGTCCACAAGCCCTCTTTTCTAAGGGTGGATTTGTATCTGTTCCGCCTGTTATCGCAGCGCGAGTATGCAGAGTACCAGTCTTCATCCACGAGTCTGACCTCTCTATGGGATTGGCCAATAAAATTGCCTATAAGTTTGCGACTAAGATGTACTCTACTTTCGAGCAAGCGTCTAGTCTCACTAAGGTAGAACATGTAGGAGCTGTGACCAAGGTTTCTGGTCCAGTTATGGAAGAACCTGAAGAAATGGTGGATATCCGAACTTCTTTCAACGACAAGTTACCAACTCTTCTATTTGTTGGAGGTTCTGCTGGGGCGCGTGTCTTTAACCAACTAGTAACAGACCACAAGGAAGAGCTGACTAGTCGCTATAATATCATCAACCTGACAGGTGATGCTAGTTTAAATGAACTAAGTTCAAACCTCTACCGTGTTGGCTATGCGACGGAACTCTATCAACCACTCATGAATATGGCTGATGTGGTCATCACTCGTGGTGGTGCCAATACGATTTTTGAACTCCTTGCTATGGCTAAATTGCACGTCATTGTGCCACTGGGTCGTGAAGCCAGCCGTGGAGACCAGATTGAAAATTCAGCCTATTTTGTGAAGAAAGGCTATGCTGAGGAGTTGCAAGAGAGCGATTTGACTTTGTCAACTTTAGAAGAAAAAGTAAATCAACTCTTGACCAACAAAGAGATTTACCAAAACAAGATGAAGAATTCTCAGGAATTAAAATCTGTGGCAGATTTTTATGAGCTACTCAAAAAAGATTTATCATAAGGAAAATTGATGTCAAAGGATAAAAAGAATCAGCACACTCAAGGCAAGGAATTGTCAGAGTGGCAAAAACGAAATCAAGAATATCTTCAAAAAAAAGCTGAAGAAGAGGCGAAACGTGCCGAAGAAGAAGCACGTGAAAAAGAAGAACAAGTATCAGAGTCTTCTGAAAGCGCTCAAGAAGTGTCAGAATGGCAAAAACAACACCAGGAGTATTTGAGCAAAAGAACGGAAGAAAACTCTACGAGTTCTGAAGAAGTGGACCAAGAATCCGAAAAATCTGAAGAGAAGGATTCGGATACTAGCGATGAGACTTCAAATGAAGAGAAAGATTCGGAGGAAACTCCTCAAGAAGACTCTAAGAGTCAGGCTCAAGTAGAGAAAGAAAAAGCTGATGAAAAGGTTAAGAAACAGAAAAAGGTAAAAACCAAGAGTAAACCTCCAAAACCGGCCATTCCTTCTATACATATCTGGCGAGCAGTTACAATCCTCGTCCCAAGTTTTATAATCTTATTCTTGTCTATTTATCTTCTAAGCCCTCTAGCTACAATGAAACATATTGAGGTTACAGGGACGGTTCAGACAAGTGCAGACCAAGTCAAAGAAGCGTCTGGCATTCGTGACAGTGACTATACAATCAGCTTGCTCTTAAATAAAGATAAGCATGCGGAAATGGTCAAATCAAATCACTGGATTGAATCGGCTAAGATAGTTTATCAATTCCCAGTTCACTTTACTATTGAAGTGAAGGAATTTGAGATCGCGGCCTACTCTGTTTCAGGAGATAACTATTATCCAATCTTATCTAGTGGAAGCATTGAATCAACTGCCGTTACCCCTGATAACTTACCTGAGAAATACATATCTGTTCTCTTTAACGATGAGGAACAGATTAAAACCCTAATTTCTCAGTTAAATGAAGTTAGTCCAGAAATTAAGCAAGAGATTGAGAAGATTGAACTTGCACCAAGCAAGGTAACAAGTGACCTTCTAAAGATTACCATGTATGATACAGACGAGATTTTGGTGCCATTATCAGAACTAGGGAAGAAATTACCCTACTATAGTAAGATAAAACCACAGTTGACAGTTCCTAGTGGTATTGACATGGAGGTCGGTATCTATAGCTATAGTCTAGTAGATAAGGCTCTGGATGACGAAAGAGTCAAAGCCAAAGAAGAGGAAAAGAAGAAGCAGGAAGAAGAGAAGAAAAAACAAGCTGAACAAGGAAATCAAGATCAAACAACACAGACGACTCAAACAACACAGAGTCGCTAAGTTTCAAATGATTCGTTCAGTTACTGGTTTTTACTTGACAAGTACCGCTTTAAATAATAGAATAGTAAAAAACCTTTAAAGCAGTCCAGAGAGGCAGCTAAGGTTAGACGGTGAAAGGGTGGAGACTACCCATTTTTCGTGGAACCTTGCTGTAGGCAGGTTCCTTTTTTCATGCTCTCTTGCTGACAAAGGTAAAAGGAGAAAAGTATGCGTGAAGCTCGTCCAGTTATTGCTCTTGATTTTCCAAGTTTTGAGGCAGTCAAGCAATTTTTAGCTCTTTTTCCAGCAGGGGAGAGCCTCTATCTAAAGGTAGGTATGGAGCTCTATTACGCCACAGGTCCGGAGATTGTTTCTTATTTGAAAGACTTAGGTCATAGTGTCTTTCTAGATCTCAAACTTCATGATATTCCCAATACAGTTAAGTCTGCCATGAAGGTTTTGTCTCATCTGGGTGTTGATATGACCAATGTTCATGCCGCAGGTGGTGTAGAGATGATGAAGGCTGCGCGGGAAGGCCTTGGGAAAGAAGCCAAATTGATTGCTGTCACTCAGTTAACTTCAACCTCTGAGGAACAAATGAGAGACTTTCAAAATATTCAAACCAGTCTTCAAGAATCAGTTATTCATTATGCTAAGAAAACCGCTGAAGCTGGATTAGATGGTGTTGTTTGCTCAGCTCAGGAAGTGAAACTCATCAAAGAAGCTACTAGACAAGACTTTATCTGTCTGACACCAGGTATTCGTCCATCAGGCGCTGCAGTAGGAGATCAAAAACGAGTCATGACACCAGCAGATGCATATCATATTGGTAGTGACTATATCGTTGTCGGACGCCCAATCACTCAAGCCACTGATCCAGTAGTAGCTTATCACGCTATCAAGGATGAATGGACCCAAGACTGGAAATAAGAATATAGTTTAAAATACAAAGGAGAATCCCATGACACTTGCTAAAGACATTGCTAGCCATCTATTGAAAATTCAAGCTGTTTACCTCAAACCAGAAGAGCCCTTCACTTGGGCATCAGGTATCAAGTCACCAATTTATACGGACAACCGTGTAACACTTGCCTACCCAGAGACACGTACCTTGATTGAGAATGGTTTTGTGGAAGCCATCAAGGCAGAATTCCCAGAGGTAGAAGTGATTGCAGGAACAGCGACTGCAGGTATCCCACATGGTGCTATCATCGCTGATAAGATGAATCTGCCATTTGCTTATATCCGTAGCAAACCAAAAGACCACGGAGCAGGAAACCAAATCGAAGGCCGTGTAGCTCAAGGTCAAAAAATGGTCGTTGTGGAAGACCTCATTTCAACAGGGGGATCAGTTCTTGAAGCCGTAGCTGCTGCGAAACGTGAAGGAGCTGATGTGCTTGGTGTCGTGGCTATCTTCAGCTATCAATTACCAAAAGCAGATAAAAACTTTGCGGATGCTGGTGTCAAACTGGTGACACTTTCAAACTACAGTGAGCTTATCCACCTAGCCCAAGAAGAAGGTTACATTACATCAGAAGGACTTGCTCTCCTCAAACGCTTTAAAGAAGACCAAGAAAATTGGCAAAAAGCCTAATCTATTGAGATTACAAAGCTTTATACTCCGATTTTAACTGAAATATCATATCTAAAATCATAACCACCCGTTTAACGGGTGGTTATGATTTTTTTAAAAGAAATTCATTTTTAAAAAATTTGAGTGCAAAAATTAATGATACTAGCTTATAGGAGGAAGTTATTCAGTATCAAAAACTATTGGCATTTATGAATCTAGGAATAATTTGTATTTTTATCACAATGATAGAAATTACTTATCATGTCTGTAAGATGAAATTTTCAGGCAAATGTTTTGAAAAGATCATGAAAAAGAGTTAAGATGTTTATGTAAGAAGAAGTAAACGCTTACTCGACAAGGAGGATATTTTATGTCATATAAAACAAGCAATGCAGAAGGACTTGTAGATTTCATTAACACCTATGATTTAGAGCCAATGGCGCAACAAGTTATTCCAAAGGCGGCATTTGGTTATATCGCTAGTGGAGCAGAAGATACCTTTACTTTGAGAGAGAATATCCGAGCTTTTAACCACAAACTCATTGTTCCTCGGACCTTATGTGATGTGGAAAACCCAAGCACAGAGATTGAATTTGATGGTGAAAAACTATCTTCACCAATCATTATGGCACCTGTTGCAGCCCATAAACTAGCTAATGAGCAAGGAGAAGTTGCGACTGCGCGTGGAGTACACGAGTTCGGTTCACTCTATACAACTAGCTCCTACTCAACAGTTGACCTGCCAGAAATTTCTCAAGCCCTTCAAGGTACACCTCATTGGTTCCAATTCTACTTTAGTAAAGATGATGGCATTAACCGTCACATTATGGATCGCGTCAAGGCAGAAGGTTATAAGGCTATTGTCTTGACAGCAGATGCGACAGTTGGAGGTAACCGTGAGGTAGATAAACGAAACGGTTTTGTGTTCCCAGTTGGCATGCCTATCGTAGAAGAATACCTACCTCAAGGTGCTGGTAAGTCAATGGACTATGTCTATAAATCAGCCAAACAACGCCTATCTCCACGAGATGTAGAGTTTATCGCAGAATACTCAGGACTTCCTGTTTATGTCAAAGGTCCACAATGTCGTGAAGACGTTGAACGCTCACTGGATGCAGGGGCTTCAGGTATTTGGGTAACCAACCACGGTGGTCGACAAATTGATGGTGGACCGGCTGCTTTTGACTCGCTACAAGAAGTGGCTGAAGCAGTAAATAAACGTGTGCCAATCGTTTTTGACTCTGGTGTTCGTCGTGGTCAGCACGTCTTTAAAGCCTTGGCTTCTGGAGCCGACTTAGTAGCCATTGGACGACCTGTCATTTATGGTTTAGCCCTTGGTGGTAGTGTTGGTGTACGCCAAGTCTTTGAACATTTGAATGATGAATTGAAGACAGTTATGCAGTTATCTGGAACACAGACAATTGAAGATGTGAAACGATTCAAGCTTCGTCACAATCCATATGATCCAAGTTTCCCAGCTGATTCACATGATTTAAAATTGTATTAGTAGTAAAACAAACCTCCACTCCATGTGGAGGTTTTTGAGTTATGTTTTTGTAAACATGAAAGAGAGTTTAAAAAGTGAACTTAACGAGTATATAAGAAAAATTTTAATACATTTTAAACTATTTTAAAAATTTTTAGGAAATTTAGTTGACAAATGTAGATTTTGAGAGTATACTGATAATTGTAATTGACAAATGTAGATTTTGGAGGTATGCTGATGCAGATTTCGGATGCAGAATGGCAGGTCATGAAGATTATCTGGATGCAGGGGAAACAGACTAGTACTGATATCATAAAAGTATTAGAGAAAAGGTTTAGCTGGTCCAAATCCACGATCCAGACACTCTTGGCTCGTTTGGTGGAGAAAGAATGTTTGACTCGGGAAAAGCAGGGCAAGTCCTTTGTCTATTCGGCCCTTTTAACTCTAGACGACAGTAGAGTTTTAATGGTTCAGGATATCAAAGACAAGCTTTGTTCTCGCAGGATGAAGCTCTTGCTAGCTGATTTGATTGAAGAATGTGACTTTACCCTAGCTGACTTGGAAGGCTTGGAAGAAGTGATTTCAAAGAAAAAAGCAAGTGCTGTAACAGAAGTAAAATGTAATTGTATGTAAAGGAGACGCTATGTTAAATCTATTTGTATCTATTGTTGTTTTAGGAATGATTGCTTTTATCCTCTTTTGGTTTTTCAAAAAACCGCAAGAAGATGCTAAGAGAGCCCAGCAAAAAAATGGCTATCAGGAGATTCGAGTGGAGGTCATGGGGGGCTACACTCCAGGAACCATTATCCTCAAAAAATCGCAACCTGCTCGCATTATTTTTGATCGAAAAGATCCTTCACCTTGCTTGGATCAAATCGTTTTTCCAGACTTTGGAGTGCATGCAGATCTGCCTATGGGAGACCAATATGTGGTTGAAATCACTCCTGAAAAAGCAGGAGAATATGGTTTCTCTTGTGGCATGAATATGATGCACGGTAAGATGATTGTAGAATAGGAGAATGATATGACTGAAATTGTAAAAGCAAGTCTTGAAAATGGCGTTCAAAAAATCCGTATCACGGCAGACAAAGGCTACCATCCAGCCCACATTCAACTGCAAAAAGGGATTCCTGCTGAGATTACCTTTCATCGTGTGACACCTTCAAACTGTTATAAAGAGATTCTCTTCGAAGAAGAAGGGATTCTAGAACCAATCGCTCAAGACGAGGAAAAAGTCATTCGCTTTACGCCTCAAGACTTGGGCGAGCATGAATTTTCATGCGGCATGAAGATGCAAAAGGGGACCTACACCGTTGTTGAAAAAACTAAAAAGTCTCTCAGTCTTTTACAACGTTTTTGGATTACTAGTATCTTTACTGTGCCTCTTGTGATTCTCATGATTGGGATGTCGACAGGAGGAATTAGTCACCAAGTCATGCGTTGGGGCACCTTTTTAGCCACAACACCCATTATGCTGGTAGCTGGAGTTCCATATATCAGAAGCGCCTGGGCTAGTTTTAAAAAGCACAATTCCAACATGGATACCTTGGTTGCTCTGGGAACCCTAGTGGCCTATTTCTATAGCTTAGTTGCCCTCTTCACTGGTCTGCCCGTTTACTTTGAAAGTGCTGCATTTATCCTTTTCTTCATTCTTTTGGGAGCAGTTTTTGAGGAAAAAATGCGAAAAAATACTTCGCAGGCAGTCGAAAAATTATTAGACCTACAAGCAAAAACAGCAGAGGTTTTGCGTGATGATGTTTATGTTCAAATACCTCTAGAACAAGTCAAAGTTGGGGATCTCATTCGCGTTCGACCAGGTGAAAAAATTGCCGTTGATGGTATTGTCTTAGAAGGTGAAACGAGTATTGATGAATCAATGGTGACTGGGGAAAGTATTCCAGTCGATAAATCAGTTGGAGATGCTGTCATTGGTTCAACCATCAATAATAGTGGTACGATCATTTTTAGAGCCGAAAAAGTGGGCTCTGAGACTATGTTGGCTCAGATTGTGGACTTTGTGAAAAAAGCGCAAACGAGTCGTGCTCCTATTCAAGATTTGACAGACAAGATTTCTGGGATTTTTGTACCAGCAGTTGTCATTTTAGGACTTCTTACTTTTTGGATCTGGTTTGTTTTCTTAGGAGAAAGCTTTGTGACGTCGCTCCTCTATGGAGTAGCAGTTTTGATAATTGCCTGTCCTTGTGCACTAGGACTCGCGATACCGACAGCACTCATGGTTGGAACAGGACGAAGTGCCAAGATGGGGATTCTTCTCAAAAATGGTACAGTTTTACAGGAAATCCAAAAAGTCCAAACAGTTGTTTTTGATAAGACAGGAACCTTGACCGAAGGGAAGCCAGTGGTAACAGATGTTGTCGGAGATGAAGGAGAAGTGCTAAGTTTGGCTGCTTCACTGGAAGATGTATCTCAACACCCGCTAGCTCAAGCTATTGTTAATCGTGCATCTGAACTAGGAATTAGCCTTTACCCAGTGGAAAACTTCCAAGCCTTGCATGGAAAAGGTGTGACTGGGATTATTAATGGTAAACAAGTCTTGCTGGGGAATGCCAAACTTTTAGCTGACCTAGCTATTCCACATGATTATCAAGAACGATTTGATTTGCTTGAGAAAGAAGCAAAAACAGTTGTCTTCCTATCCGTAGATGGTCAGTTAAAAGGCTTAATTGCCTTGCAGGATGTCCCTAAGGAAAATGCCAAAGAAGCTATTGCCAAATTGAAAAAACGTGGCCTTAGAACTGTTATGCTTACCGGAGATAATGCTGGAGTAGCCCATGCGATTGCAGAGCAAATTGGGATAGAAGAAGTGATTGCAAATGTCTTGCCAGAGGAAAAGGCACATGAAATTCACAAGCTTCAAAAGAATGGCAAATTGGCCTTTGTTGGAGATGGTATCAATGATGCGCCGGCCCTCAGTGTAGCCGATGTCGGAATTGCCATGGGCTCTGGTACAGATATTGCTATCGAATCAGCAGATCTTGTCCTTACAACCAACAATTTACTAGGATTGGCACGTGCTTTTGATATGAGTAAGAAGACCTTTAATCGTATTCTACTCAATCTTTTCTGGGCTTCTATCTATAACCTCATTGGTATTCCGATTGCAGCAGGAGTCTTTTCAGGACTTGGTTTAGTGCTCAATCCAGAACTTGCAGGATTGGCCATGGCCTTTAGTTCAGTCTCTGTTTTAATCAGCTCTCTTATGCTTAATTTTACTAAAGTCGATTAATACTCTTCGAAAATCTCTTCAAACCACGTCAGCTTTATCTGCAACCTCAAAGCTGTGCTTTGAGCAACCTGCGGCTAGCTTCCTAGTTTGCTCTTTGATTTTCATTGAGTATAAAAAGGCGGTCTTAACCGCTTTTTTCTATTCTAAAACAGATTTTCAAACCGCTTCCAAACTGTACTGTAATAGAGAATGAAAGTTTCTGAGCATATACTTAGAAATCTAAAATCAAATGTGATAAATTAGGATTGTAAATTTACTGAATCGTTTTCAAATAACATATAAAAGCGTTTTTTGTAAATATATGAAATTATTTTGAAGGAGAGTTATCATTATGACTCAAGGGAAAATTACTGCATCTGCAGCAATGCTCAACGTATTGAAAACATGGGGCGTAGATACTATCTACGGTATCCCATCAGGAACACTTAGCTCACTTATGGACGCTTTGGCTGAAGACAAAGATATCCGTTTCTTGCAAGTTCGCCACGAAGAAACAGGTGCTCTTGCAGCGGTTATGCAGGCTAAATTTGGCGGATCTATCGGTGTTGCAGTTGGTTCAGGTGGACCTGGTGCAACTCACTTGATCAATGGTGTTTACGATGCAGCTATGGATAACACTCCATTCCTTGCTATCCTTGGATCACGTCCAGTTAACGAATTGAACATGGATGCCTTCCAAGAGCTTAACCAAAACCCAATGTACAACGGTATCGCTGTTTACAACAAACGTGTAGCTTACGCAGAGCAATTGCCAAAAGTGATTGACGAAGCTTGCCGTGCTGCCGTTTCTAAAAAAGGTCCAGCTGTCGTTGAAATTCCAGTAAACTTTGGTTTCCAAGAAATCGACGAAAACTCATACTACGGTTCAGGTTCATACGAGCGTTCATTCATCGCTCCTGCTTTGAACGAAGTTGAAATCGACAAAGCTGTTGAAATTTTGAACAATGCTGAACGTCCAGTTATCTACGCTGGTTACGGTGGTGTTAAAGCTGGTGAAGTAATCACTGAATTGTCACGTAAAATCAAAGCACCAATCATCACAACTGGTAAAAACTTCGAAGCGTTCGAATGGAACTACGAAGGTTTGACAGGTTCTGCTTACCGTGTTGGTTGGAAACCAGCTAACGAAGTGGTCTTTGAAGCAGACACAGTTCTTTTCCTTGGTTCAAACTTCCCATTTGCTGAAGTTTACGAAGCATTCAAAAACACTGAAAAATTCATCCAAGTGGATATCGACCCTTACAAACTTGGTAAACGTCACGCCCTTGACGCTTCAATCCTTGGTGATGCAGGTCAAGCAGCTAAAGCTATCCTTGATAAAGTAAACCCAGTTGAGTCTACTCCATGGTGGCGTGCAAACGTGAAGAACAACCAAAACTGGCGTGATTACATGAACACACTCGAAGGTAAAACTGAGGGTGAATTGCAATTGTATCAAGTTTACAATGCAATCAACAAACATGCTGATCAAGACGCTATCTACTCAATCGACGTAGGTGACACTACTCAAACATCTACTCGTCACCTTCACATGACACCTAAGAACATGTGGCGTACATCTCCACTCTTTGCGACAATGGGTATTGCCCTTCCTGGTGGTATCGCTGCTAAGAAAGACAATCCAGATCGCCAAGTATGGAACATCATGGGTGACGGTGCATTCAACATGTGCTACCCAGACGTTATCACAAACGTTCAATACGACCTTCCAGTTATCAACGTTGTCTTCTCAAATGGTAAATATGCCTTCATCAAGGACAAATACGAAGACACAAACAAACACTTGTTTGGTTGTGACTTCCCTAATGCTGACTATGCGAAAATCGCTGAAGCGCAAGGTGCTGTAGGATTTACAGTTGACCGTATCGAAGACATCGATGCAGTTGTTGCAGAAGCTGTTAAATTGAACAAAGAAGGTAAAACTGTTGTTATCGATGCTCACATCACTCCACATCGTCCACTTCCAGTAGAAGTACTTGAGTTGGATCCAAAACAACACTCAGAAGAAGCAATCAAAGCCTTCAAGGAAAAATACGAAGCTGAAGAGCTTGTACCATTCCGCCTCTTCTTGGAAGAAGAAGGGTTGCAATCACGCGCAATTAAATAATTTCTCTCATCGAAAATCAAATGTAAACTGCGTTATCTTCACCTTGCCGTACTCCAGTACTGCCTGCGGTTTGATGCCTTGTTTATTCTTTGATTTTCATAGAGAGAAACTTGAAAAGATCGGAGCAATCCGGTCTTTTTGTGGAGGACAGTAAATGAATTTAAATCAATTAGATATTATCGTGTCAGATGTTCCCCAAGTCTGTGCTGAATTAGAGTGTATCTTGGATAAAAAGGCGGACTATGTTGATAACAGTTTTGCTCAGTTCACGATTGGCAGTCATTGTCTAATGTTGTCCCAAAATCATTTGATTCCTTTGGAAGATTTTCAGTCAGGTATCATTCTTCACATTGAGATTGAGGATCTAGAGCAGAATTACCAACGTTTAAAAGAGAGAGGTGTCGAGATTTTACACGGTCCTTGTGAAACGGATTGGGGAACAGAGTCCTTATTAGTTAAAGGTCCTGCTGGTCTAGTGCTTGATTTTTATCGTATGAAATAAGGGGCTTAGTCATTTGAAGATAACCTTAACTATTCTTAAAACAGAATGTGAGAATATGAACTATTGAAAGATCGGAGCAATCCGGTTTTTTTTCTGTTATGCGATTTTCAGTCCGTCTCGTTCCATTAGGTGCGAGACAAAAAACCACCCGCTGACGGGTGGTTATGATTTCTACACTTATTGTTTGGCTTCCTGTTTTAATTGTTGCACCTGTTCCTTGTACTGGAGAAGCTCCTTGTCTTTTTTATGGATAGTCGTTTCTGCTTCAGCAATGCGGCTTTTCAGCTCTTGAGTCTTGCCATGGTGATAGCTAAAACCAATAGCACTACCAACAATGATCCCGATTACTAGACAAGTAAAAATCACCAAAATCAAGGGAGCAGATAGTTGTGTAAAGACAAGACTGACAGTTACTGTTTGACGATTGAGCAGACCAAAGGAGATCACAATGACTAATAAGATCAAACCGCCAATTAGATAAGCCTTATCTTTCAGTGACAATTCATTAAATTTTTTTAGCATAAGTTCCTTTTCTCCTGACTATGTTGATAGAAAATTACACACCATTTAGGTATTAACAAAATTCATTTTACTAGAAAATTTCGATACTGTCAATAATTTCTAACAGCTTATTTACCATCAATCGATTCATTGAAAAGGAGTATTCATTTTCTAATATTTGATTGACTAAACAGATCGGAGCAATCCAGTCTTTTTTCTGTTCCCTCTTTCTTCTCACAAGATTGTGATAGTTTACATCTTTATAACAAAAGCTTCAAAGTCTTGATTGTTTTGAAAGAAGATTATAAAATAAGATTCAGTAAAAATGAAATAGGTTTTGAAAATAACTGAAAAACAAATGAAAATGTTAGGTTGGGTAGCGACCTTTATGTCTGTTATGATGTATATGTCTTACTTCCCACAAATCATGGACAATCTGGCTGGTCAAAAAGGAAATTTCATTGAGCCCTTGGTTGCAGCGATCAACTGTAGTCTATGGGTCTACTACGGTCTTTTCAAAAAAGAAAGAGATATCCCCCTTGCAGCAGCGAATGCACCAGGTATTATTTTTGGCCTAGTAACCGCTATCACAGCTTTGATTTAAAAGGAACAGAGGAGACTAGTTTTCAGTCTTCTTTTTTTGTTTCCGGGGAGGCTATTTGCTTTTTCGAGAGGATAATTTTTTAAAAAACAATCTGATCAACTTAAATAGTAGAATAGTATCAGTATGTCACAGTATTTTATAAGAAAAGGTTTCAGAATGAGCTATAATATAAGTAAATGAACAAGCAAATAAGAAAGTTGAGTAGACTTATGACCGAAAAACTGACTTTTCCGGATGGTTTCGGCTGGAACAGGCGAAATGAACAAGCGCTATGGCTTTATCTATGTGGATCGAGATAACGCAGGAAATGGGACTCTCAAACGTAGCAAGAAGAAATCCTTCTACTGGTACAAGGATGTCATTGCCAGCAATGGTGCAAGCATTGAGTAGAGCACATTTGTTCACTATTTTTATAAAATCTTCTCCCTAATTTATAAGATGTGAAAAAGAGTTCAATTCGAACTCTTTTTTTGCTATAATGAGGGGAGAAAAATCAGACAGGAGATTGACATGTCAGAACCGTTATTTTTACAATCAGTTATGCAAGAAAAAATCTGGGGTGGAACCAAGCTACGTGATGAGTTTAGCTACGATATTCCAAGTGAAAAAATCGGAGAATACTGGGCCATCTCAGCCCATCCAAATGGAGTCTCTAAAGTTGCCAATGGTCGCTTTGAAGGAACAGACCTAGCTACTTTGTATGCAGAGCACCGTGAATTGTTTGGCAATCGTCCAGAGCCTGTATTTCCACTCTTGACCAAAATCCTTGATGCCAATGACTGGCTCAGCGTCCAAGTCCATCCAGACGATGCCTATGGACTAGAGCATGAAGGCGAACTCGGAAAAACAGAATGTTGGTACATCATTGCAGCAGATGAAGGTTCAGAGATTATTTACGGTCACAATGCCAAGTCAAAAGAAGAACTCCGTCAGCAAATTGAAGATAAAAACTGGGATGCCTTGCTGACAAAGGTTCCTGTTAAGGCTGGAGATTTCTTCTATGTACCAAGTGGAACTATGCATGCTATCGGTGCAGGTATCTTAATTCTTGAAACGCAACAGTCTAGTGATACCACCTACCGAGTTTATGACTTTGACCGTAAGGATGATAATGGCAACTTGCGTGAACTTCACCTAGAAAAATCAATCGATGTTTTGAATATTGGTGATCCTGCTAACAGCCGTCCTGTGACTGTCAAAGCAGATGATTTGCGTTCAACTTTACTTGTCTCTAATGATTTCTTTGCAGTTTACAAGTGGGAAATCACAGGAAAAGTTGAATTTGAGAAGACAGCTGATTACAGCTTGTTGAGTGTCTTGGCTGGTCAAGGGAAACTGACTGTAGACGGAAAAGACTATCCAATCCAAAAAGGTAGCCACTTTATCTTGCCGAGTGATGTTGAAGCTTGGACCTTGGAAGGGCAAGGTCTAGAATTGATTGTTAGCCATCCATAAAAAGAAAAGACTTGAGAGATATTCTCAAGTCCTTTTTTGTATTTACATAAATTGGGCGATAAAGACCACGATGATGATAATTGGAATGATGAAACGAAGAAGGAAAAGCCAGACTTGGAAAAGTCCTTGTTTCCAAGGTGTTTCATCAAGATGAAGTTCCTCCATTGCTAGTGTTTTCTTGAAAATATAGCCTGTAAAAAGGGACAAGCAGAGAGCACCGAAAGGCATGAGGAGGTTGGAAACCAAGAAATCCATGGCGTCAAAGAAGGTCTTTCCAAAGATATGGACATCAGCCATCACACCATAGGATAGGGCCGAAGGGATACCAAAGACAAAAGTCAATACACCTAAAATCATACTCCACTTAGCACGCTTACGATTGTCTTGGTTGGTGATATTTCCAACGTTGATCTCAAGCATAACGACTGAGGAAGTTATCGTCGCAAAGAGGAAAAGCAAAAGAAAGAGAATATAGAAAATCGTACCAAAAGGCATATTGTCAAAGAGTTGCGGCAAGACAATAAAGAGGAGACTTGGTCCACCTTCAGATTGGATATTAAAGGCTGACATAGCAGGGAAAATCGCAAGTCCCGCCATGATAGAAACTGAAATGTTCAAGGCTACGATGGAAATTCCTGATTGGACCAGCTTTGTCTTCTTGTCTAGGTAGGAAGCGTAAGTCAACATGGCTGTAACTCCAAGGGATAGAGCAAAGAAAGATTGACCCAGTGCATAGAGAAGTCCAGCACTTGTTAGTTTTGAAAAGTCAGGTTTGAGGAAGTAAACGACGCCTTCCATAGCATTTGGCAAGCTAAGAGAACGCCCGATAATAACAATAAAGATGATAAAAAGTAGGGGCATCATAACCTTAGATGCTCTTTCAATACCTTTTTGAACGCCGTGTGATACGATGAAAATATTGAGGAAGATAAAGGCTGCTTGGGCTCCTAAAGCAATAACTGGATTAGAAATGATGGAAGAGAATTGCTGGGCATAATCTCCATTTCCGATTAGGTGGAATAATCTTCCAATCTCGATACCAAGGTATACCAGAATCCAACCTCCAATGACACTATAAAATGAGAGAAGGATGAAAAGAGCAAAGGCACCAATCCAACCAATAAAGTTGTACTTTTGATTGTTTCCAAGTTTGCCAAAGGTTTTGATTGCTGACACGCCAGCGCTTCGACCAAGGGCAAACTCAGCCAGTAGAAGAGGGAAACCAATCAATAGTGTCGAGATTAGAAAGACCAGTAAAAATCCACCACCACCATTAGCAGCAGTCATGTAAGGGAACTTCCAAACTGCTCCAAGACCAATTGCAGAACCAGCAGATGCAAGGATGAAACCCAGTTTTGAGCCCCATTGCGATTTTTCAGACATCGTTAAAACTCCAATCTATTTTTAAAATAAGAAAAGGCTACTTGAGTTGTCAAATAGCCCTCTCTCAATTGCTCTTTAAGAGCCTTTTATTTGATTGATAGACTTGATTATCCTATCATGTTTTCTGAAGCCTGTCAAGAAAGCGATTTTCAAGTTTTCATAAAAAATATGATAAAATACTTGACTCTACCCTAAGGTAAGGGGATATACTATTCATGTGAGGAGGAAATCATGTACCATATCAAAGAAGCTGCGCAACTTTCAGGTGTCTCCGTCAAGACCCTCTACCATTATGATAAGATAGGACTCTTGGTCCCCTTAAAGTCAGAAAATGGCTATCGAACCTATAGTCAAGAGGATTTAGAACGACTTCAGGTTATCCTCTATTACAAGTATCTAGGCTTTTCTTTAGAAAAAATAGCAGAGTTATTGAAGGAAGATACGACAGATATATTGTCACATTTAACTAGACAGTTGGATTATTTAACCCAGGAGAGGCAACATCTGGATACCTTAATTTCAACCTTACAAAAAACCATTCAAGAACAAAAAGGAGAAATAAAAATGACCGTTCAAGAAAAATTCACTGGATTTAGCTACCAAGACAATCAAAAATACCACCAAGAGGCGGTAGACAAGTATGGCCAAGAAGTCATGGATCAAGCCCTTGATCGTCAAAAAGGACGAGAGGATGAGGTTGCATCAGCCTTTAATCAAGTCTTTCAAGCCTTGGCTCAAAATCTCAAAGCTGGTCTGCCGATAACAGAATCTGAAAATCAAGAGGAAGCAGCCAAGCTCTTACAAGCTATTCGTACTTATGGATTTGACTGCTCTATCGAGGTCTTCGGTTATATCGGCCAAGGCTATGTCTATAATCCAGAGTTCAAGGAAAACATTGACAAATTTGGGCCAGGAACAGCTCAATACACTTCAGATGTTATTGCCCACTATGTTAGAACTCAGACAAAATAAAAATCGGCGGAGTAATCTCTGCCGATTTCTTACTTTAAAGTTTAATCATAATGCAGACTTCCTGCCACCCAGCCAGTACAGAGGGCAGAAGTGATGTTAAAGCCACCTGTGTGGGCGTTGATATCCAGCACCTCCCCAGCAAAGTGAAGTCCAGGAACCAATTTACTTTCCAGTGTTTTAGGATTGATTTCCTTGAGACTGACACCTCCTTTGGTAACAAAGGATTTAGCCAAGGACATCTTGCCAGTTACAGGGATTTTGAGAGATTTGATAGACTGGACAAGTTGCTCACGTTCCTTTTCAGTTAGCTGTTTGACTTTTTCAGGATATCCTTGGACAAAGAATTCTGCCAAGCGTTCTGGCAACAAAGATTTCAAGGCATTTTTTAAGGATTTTTCACGGTTTTCTTCTAGAAAATTTACTAAGTCGCCTTCAGAAAGTTGTGGCAAGACATCTAAAGATAGGATTTCGCCACCCTTGACAAAGCTTGACATACGAAGAGCAGCGGGACCAGATAAACCAAAGTGGGTAAAGAGCAGATCATGAGTAATGACGTGCTTGCCATAACTGAGGGTCACATCATCTAGGGAAATCCCCTGCAAAGCCTTGTGCGGAAAATCTGTCAATAAGGGACTTTCAGCAGCCTCAAGTTCGGTAATGGTGTGTTTGAAATGACGGGCAATCTCGTGACCAAAACCAGTCGAACCAGTAGAAGGATAAGACTTACCACCTGTTGTGACAATGAGTTTATCACAAGTAAAGGTCTGGTCTGCGGACTTAAGGACAAACTGGTCGTCTATCTTTTTAACAGAAACAATCTCTGTTTGAGTAGCAATTTGCCCACCAAGTTCAATGATTTTCTTTTCCAAGGCTTCGATAATGGTTCGCGATTTATCGCTGGCTGGGAAGACACGGCCGTGGTCTTCTACCTTGAGTTTGACTCCATTCTCCGTAAAAAAGTTAATGATATCATGGTTATCAAACTGGGAGAAGACACTGTAAAGAAATCGCCCATTTCCAGGTATTCCAGCTAGTAGGTCATCTAGAGTTCCGTTGTTAGTTACATTGCAACGACCACCGCCGGTTCCAGCTAATTTTTTCCCGAGTTTCCGATTTTTTTCGATGAGAAGTGTTTTCTGCCCGTAAAAGCTACTGGAAATCGTAGCCATCATACCAGCAGGGCCACCTCCGATGACAATAGTATCAAAATGTTTCATAAGAGTATTGTACCATAAAAAAACAAGAGATGATTAGACATCTCTTGTCAGATTCATTAGTTGATTTCGTATCCCATGAGGAGCCCGCCTTCTTCCGCATAGAAACTGCAGAGTCCAGAAGTTGGGATGATTCTAATGTCAGCTTGTGGGTATTTTTCTCGTAAGAGCTCTGAGAGCTGTTGGCAGAATTTTTCATTACTGCGGTGAGCCATGACGATACGCCCACCAGCGTAGCCAGCTTTGATTAACTCTTCATAAGCAGCCTGAAGGGACTTTTTAGCACCACGAGCTTTTTGGAGGAGTTCTAAGGTTCCGGTTTCGCTTGCTTCCCCAACCATACGAATATTGAGGAGCCCGACAACTGTACCGATAAGCTTACTTAATCGACCGTTTTTAACCAGGTTATCCACTTTAGCAAGAACGAACAACAACTTCGTTTTTGCTTGGTAAGTAGTAATAACTTCAACCACTTCTTCAAAAGAAAGTCCTTGGTTGATCAAGTCATTGATCTTTTCAACGATTAGGTCAACTTCCCCACCAGCTGATAAGCTATCGATGACATGAATTTGAGTATCAGGGTGTTCTTCGAGATAGATATTCTTAGCTAATTGAGCACTATTGTGGCTACCAGAGAGAGTTCCAGTGATAGTCACTACAAAAATATGTTTGGCACCTTCGAATGCTCGTAAGTAATCATCAGGACTAGGGCAGGCTGATTTTGAAGCTTCAGAAGTCGCATACATAGTTTCCATCATCTTATCGATATCCAGATTGGCATCATCGACAAAGACTTGATCTGCTACCTGAATCTTTAAGGGAACACTGACAAATTCAGTATCAAAAGCAAGGTTTTCCAGCTGGCGATAATCACAACCAGAGTCAGCTACAATCTTCCAAGTCATAGAAATTCTCCATCTTTATCACTTATACATTGACAAAGGTTCTGTCTTTTTTTACAATTATATCATGAAAGCCCTTGAAACAAAAGTAGTACCTCTCTGTTGTCACAAGTAGAAAGAAATTGTTATGTCTGAACGTAAAATATCTGAAAAATCGCTTGAAAACCTTAGAAAATCAAATCAAGAATCTAATTTGCTAACCAGAGAAGCGATTGAAACAGCTCTTTTGCAACTCTTGGAGAAAAAGGAGTTGGCTAAGATTAGCATTTCTGAGTTAGTCAAGCGTGCTGGCGTTTCTCGTGCAGCTTTTTATCGAAACTATGATTCAAAAGAAGAGATTTTAGAAAGTGTCTTTAAACGTAGCGTCCATAACATCATGGAGCAATTGAGTCATTACGATGTTAAAACAGACCTTTATCTCGTATGGGTTCACCTCTTTAGAGAAGCCAAGAAAGAAGCCAAAGTTATTCAGCTTGCCCTAGACTATCACTTAGAAAAAATCTTTGTGCAAGCCATGCAAGAATTTCTAGAAAAATACTATGGGAAATCAAAAGGTGTCAGTTCTTACCTGCATTCTTTTTGGAGTTCGGCCATCGTATCGGTCTTGCTTAAATGGATCAAGGATGGGATGAAGGTTCCTGCTGAAAAAATCGCAGATCTACGCCTGCCATTTTTTAAAAAATAAAACATGAGGAGAAATGCTATGACAGAAAAAAGACTAGCTTGGGATGAGTATTTTGCTGCTCAAGCCTTATTGATTGCCAATCGCTCAACCTGTAAACGTGCCAAGGTAGGAGCTGTTTTAGTCAAGGATAACAAGGTTATTTCAACAGGCTATAATGGTTCTGTATCAGGAACAGAGCATTGTATAGATCATGACTGTCTGGTGATTGAAGGCCACTGTGTCCGCACTCTTCATGCAGAGGTAAATGCTATACTGCAAGGAGCCGAACGTGGAGTTCCTAAAGGCTTTACAGCTTACGTTACTCATTTTCCATGCCTCAACTGTACAAAACAACTGCTTCAGGTAGGTTGTGAGCGTGTTGTTTATATCAACCAATACCGTATGGATGACTATGCCCAACACCTTTATCAAGAAAAGGGAACAGAATTAACTCACCTACCACTTGAAACAGTGCAGGCAGCTCTCCAAGAGGCTCACCTAATCTAGAAATTATAAAAAAATAAATGGTTTAGAAAGCTTTTTAAACCATTTTTTGATATAATAAGAAGAATAAATTGAAAGAAGGAATTCTGAAAATGGGAAAACTTGAAGTTATTAATCATCCACTGATTCAACACAAATTATCAATCTTGCGTCGCACTGACACTTCTACAAAAGCTTTTCGTGAACTAGTAGACGAGATTGCAATGTTGATGGGATATGAAGTGCTTCGTGATCTTCCACTTGAAGATGTAGAAATCGAAACACCGATCACAAAAACAGTTCAAAAACAGTTGGCTGGTAAAAAATTGGCGATTGTCCCAATCTTGCGTGCAGGTATTGGTATGGTTGATGGACTATTGAGTTTGGTTCCAGCAGCAAAAGTTGGTCACATTGGTATGTACCGTGACGAAGAAACCCTTCAACCAGTAGAATACTTGGTAAAATTACCTGAAGATATTGACCAACGTCAAATTTTTGTAGTTGATCCTATGCTTGCAACAGGTGGATCAGCGATTTTGGCTGTTGACTCCCTTAAAAAACGTGGAGCTTCAAACATCAAGTTTGTCTGCCTTGTATCAGCTCCAGAAGGTGTGAAGGCACTTCAAGCAGCACACCCTGATGTAGAAATCTTTACAGCAGCTTTGGATGAACGCTTGAACGAACATGGTTACATCGTTCCAGGTCTTGGAGACGCTGGAGACCGGTTGTTCGGAACAAAATAAGATTCTAAAGTGATATTGAGACTAAAGCCTAGTCTTAGTTTTGAAAGGAGGTTGAATTTTTGTATCTGTTAGTAGGATAGAGCAAAAATTTGACCTTTTTTGACCAAGGATATATAATAATCCTATTAACAAAGAAATTAGAAATCAAAAGGAGAAATGAATGATTCCTGTAGTTATTGAACAAACAAGTCGTGGAGAACGCTCGTATGACATTTACTCACGTCTTCTTAAGGACCGCATTATCATGTTGACTGGACCAGTCGAAGACAATATGGCAAACTCAGTTATCGCCCAATTGCTTTTCTTGGATGCCCAAGATAGTACAAAAGATATTTACCTTTATGTAAACACTCCTGGAGGTTCTGTATCAGCTGGTTTGGCAATCGTTGATACTATGAACTTTATCAAGGCAGATGTCCAAACTATCGTTATGGGAATGGCAGCCTCAATGGGGACTGTCATTGCATCAAGTGGAGCAAAGGGTAAACGTTTCATGCTTCCAAATGCAGAATACATGATTCACCAACCAATGGGTGGTACAGGTGGTGGTACTCAGCAGACTGATATGGCCATCGCTGCTGAACACTTACTTAAAACTCGTAAGACTTTGGAGCAAATCCTAGCAGATAATTCTGGCAAATCTGTTGAGCAAATCCATAAAGATGCTGAACGTGATTACTGGATGAGCGCTCAAGAAACTCTTGACTACGGTTTTATTGACGAAATTATGGCTAATAATTCTTTGAATTAAACTACTAAAGCAAGCTCGACTGAGCTTGTTTTTTTTGATATAATAGAAGGAAGATTGTAAGAAGGAAGTTGAATTATGTTTCAAAAAGAGAATCGGTCTGGTCTGATTATCTATTTATACTATAATCGCGATGCTAAAAAACTCGCAAATTATGGTGATATTTGTTACCACTCAAAAAAACATCGTTACCTACAACTTTATGTTCCAACAGAGGAAGTAGAAGAGCTGGTAAATCGTTTAGGAAAAGAGAAATTTATCAAGAAAGTGAGAGTTTGTCATATCCAAGAATTGGAAACTCCTTTCGTTGGGAACCTATATAAAACTAGCGAAAACGTTATCATTTAAAAAGTGAGAGAAACTTGTTGACAATTTTCTGATAATTCGGTATATTCTTAACATGTAATTTAAATTGAACATTAAAAGGAGATAAACATGAAGAAAAAATTTGCATTGTCACTTGTAGCTCTTGCAAGTACAGCTCTTTTAGCAGCTTGTGGGGAAGTGAAGTCAGGAGCTTCAAACACAACAGGTAATCCAATTGATGAAAAAGTTGTAAAAATTGGTTTCAACTTCGAAGAAACTGGTGCTGTAGCATCTTATGGTACTTCTGAGCAAAAGGGTGCTCAACTTGCAGTTGATGAAATCAACGCAGCAGGTGGTATCGATGGAAAACAAATCGAAGTAGTCGACAAAGATAACAAATCTGAAACTGCTGAAGCTGCTTCTGTTTCAACAAACCTTGTGACTCAATCTAAGGTAGCAGCTATCGTAGGACCTGCGACTTCAGGTGCGACTGCAGCAGCAGTAGCAAATGCTACACAAGCTGGAGTTCCATTGATTTCTCCAAGTGCTACTCAAGATGGTTTGACAAAAGGTCAAGATTTCCTCTTCATCGGAACATTCCAAGATAGTTTCCAAGGAAAAATCATCTCAAACTACGTTTCAAACAAATTGAACGCTAAGAAAGTGGTCTTGTATACAGATAACTCAAGTGACTACGCTAAAGGTATTGCAAAATCTTTCCGTGATTCATTCACAGGTGAAATCGTAGCAGACGAAACATTTGTATCAGGTGATACAGACTTCCAAGCAGCTTTGACAAAAATCAAAGATAAAGAATTTGATGCAATCGTATTACCAGGTTACTACACAGAAGCTGGTAAGATTGTAAACCAAGCTCGTGGTATGGGAATTGATAAGCCAATCATCGGTGGTGACGGATTTAACGGTGCAGAATTTGTTCAACAAGCAACTGCTGAACGCGCATCAAATATCTACTTCATCTCTGGATTCTCAACTACTGTTGATGTTTCAGATAAAGCAAAAGCCTTCCTTGAAGCTTATCGTGCAAAATATAACGAAGATCCTTCAACATTTGCAGCTCTTGCTTATGACTCAGTTTACCTTGTAGCTAATGCAGCAAAAGGTGCAAAAACTTCAGTTGATATCAAGAACAATCTTGCTAAAACACAAAACTTCGAAGGTGTTACAGGTCAAACAAGCTTTGATGCAGATCATAACACTGTGAAAACAGCCTTCATGATGACCATGAATAATGGTAAAGTAGATGCGGCAGAAGTCGTAAAACCTTAATTTTATAGATATCGTAAATGGGGAATGAGCTTTTACTCACTCCCTGTTTCGGTGTTTATAAAGGGATTATTTTTATAAAATCCTAAAAATAAAACTTAGAAAGAGTGAACCATATGCTTCAACAACTTGTCAATGGTTTAATCTTGGGTAGTGTCTATGCCTTGCTAGCCCTGGGTTATACTATGGTTTATGGAATTATCAAGCTTATTAACTTTGCCCATGGTGATATCTATATGATGGGTGCTTTCATGGGTTATTTCTTGATTAATGCCCTCCATTTAAATTTCTTTTTAGCCTTAATTTTGTCCATGATTGGTTCAGCTATTCTCGGCGTAATCATCGAGTTTCTAGCTTACCGTCCACTCCGTCATTCAACTCGTATCTCTGTATTGATTACTGCTATCGGGGTATCCTTCTTGCTTGAGTATGGAATGGTCTATCTAGTAGGTGCCAATACACGTGCCTTTCCTCAAGCAATCCAAACAGTTCGTTATGACTTGGGTCCAATCAGTCTAACAAATATTCAATTGTTGATTTTGACAGTTTCGATTGTCTTGATGATTCTTTTGCAACTCATCGTGCAAAAAACAAAAATGGGGAAAGCCATGCGTGCCGTATCTGTAGATAGTGATGCAGCTCAATTGATGGGGATCAACGTAAACCGTACAATCAGTTTCACCTTTGCCTTAGGTTCAGCTCTTGCTGGTGCAGCAGGTGTCTTGATTGCCCTTTACTACAACTCTCTTGAACCATTGATGGGAATGACTCCGGGTATTAAATCATTCGTGGCTGCCGTTTTAGGTGGTATCGGTATTATTCCTGGTGCAGCTCTTGGAGGTTTTGTAATCGGACTATTGGAAACTTTTGCAACAGCTTTCGGAATGTCAGATTTCCGTGATGCTATCGTGTACGGAATCTTGCTATTGATCTTGATTGTTCGTCCAGCTGGTATCCTTGGGAAGAATGTGAAAGAGAAGGTGTAAACAATGAAAGAAAATTTAAAAGTTAATATTCTCTGGTTGCTCCTTTTGTTGCTTGGATATGGTGTGATTAGCTTATTAGTTTCGTTTGGTATTTTAAACCTTTTCCATATTCAGATTCTAGAACAAATTGGTATCAATATTATTCTTGCAGTAGGACTTAACCTTATCGTTGGTTTCTCTGGTCAATTTTCTCTTGGACATGCTGGATTCATGGCTATCGGTGCCTATGCAGCAGCCATTATTGGTTCTAAATATCCAACTTATGGTGCCTTTTTTGGAGCTATGTTGCTTGGTGCTATCATTGCTGGTTTGGTTGCCTTGGTCGTTGGAATTCCTACCCTTCGTTTGAAGGGGGACTACCTTGCAGTTGCGACACTTGGTGTTGCTGAAATTATCCGTATCCTAATCGTCAATGGTGGTGATTTAACAAACGGAGCTGCTGGTATCCTTGGTATTCCAAACTTTACTAATTGGCAAATGGTATACATTTTTGCCGTGATTACGACAATTGCAACGCTGAATTTCCTTCGTAGTCCAATCGGTCGTTTAACCTTGTCTGTTCGTGAAGATGAAATTGCAGCTGAATCTGTCGGGGTCAATACAACAAAAATCAAAATTATCGCATTTGTATTTGGAGCTATGACTGCAAGTATTGCAGGTTCCCTTCAAGCAGGATTTATCGGTTCTGTTGTGCCAAAAGATTATAGCTTTATCAACTCTATCAACGTTTTAATTATCGTTGTATTTGGTGGCTTGGGATCAATTACAGGAGCAATTGTCGCTGCGATTGTTCTTGGTATTTTGAATATGTTCCTTCAAGACGTAGCTAGCGTTCGTATGATTATCTATGCTTTGGCCTTGGTACTTGTTATGATCTTCAGACCAGGAGGCCTTCTAGGAACATGGGAATTGAGCCTATCAAGACTCTTTAAAAAAGGTAAGAAGGAGGGACAAAACTAATGGCATTACTTGAAGTAAAACAGTTAACCAAGCATTTTGGTGGTCTGACTGCTGTTGGAGATGTAACTCTAGAATTGAACGAAGGTGAACTTGTTGGCCTGATTGGACCGAATGGTGCTGGGAAAACAACTCTCTTCAACTTGCTGACAGGAGTTTATGAACCTAGCGAAGGAACAGTAACCTTGGATGGTCACTTGTTAAATGGCAAGCAACCCTATAAAATTGCTGCTCTTGGCTTAGGGCGTACCTTCCAAAACATCCGCCTCTTTAAAGACTTGACAGTTTTGGATAACGTTCTTATTGCATTTAGTAACCATCACAAACAACATGTTTTTGCAAGTTTCTTGCGTTTACCAGCTTTTTATAAGAATGAAAAGGAATTAAAATCCAAAGCCTTAGAATTACTAAAAATCTTTGATTTAGATGGTGATGCTGAAACCTTAGCTAAAAACTTAGCCTATGGCCAACAACGTCGTTTGGAAATTGTTCGTGCCCTTGCTACAGAACCTAAAATCCTCTTCTTGGATGAGCCTGCAGCAGGTATGAACCCACAAGAAACTGCAGAATTGACTGAGTTGATCCGTCGCATCAAGGATGAATTCAAGATTACTATCATGCTGATTGAACATGATATGAACTTGGTCATGGAAGTCACTGAACGTATCTACGTACTAGAGTACGGTCGTTTGATTGCTCATGGGACACCAGATGAAATCAAGAGCAATAAACGTGTTATCGAAGCTTATCTTGGAGGTGAAGCCTAATGTCTATGTTAAAAGTTGAAAACCTCTCAGTTCACTACGGTATGATTCAAGCTGTACGTGATGTGAGCTTTGAAGTCAATGAAGGGGAAGTTGTTTCTCTTATCGGTGCTAACGGTGCTGGTAAAACAACCATCCTTCGTACTCTTTCAGGACTTGTGCGTCCAAGTGCTGGTAAGATTGAATTTTTGGGACAAGAAATCCAAAAGATGCCTGCACAAAAAATTGTGGCATCAGGACTTTCTCAAGTACCAGAAGGGCGTCACGTTTTCTCCGGTTTGACTGTTATGGAAAACTTGGAGATGGGAGCCTTTCTTAAGAAAAATCGTGAAGAGAATCAAGCAAATTTGAAAAAAGTCTTCTCTCGTTTCCCTCGTTTGGAAGAACGTAAAAATCAAGATGCGGCTACTCTATCTGGTGGTGAACAGCAGATGCTTGCCATGGGACGTGCACTCATGTCAACGCCTAAACTACTTTTATTAGATGAACCATCAATGGGGCTTGCGCCAATCTTTATCCAAGAAATTTTTGATATCATCCAAGATATTCAAAAACAAGGAACAACCGTTCTCTTAATTGAGCAAAATGCTAATAAAGCACTTGCCATCGCTGACCGAGGATATGTTCTTGAAACAGGAAAGATTGTCCTATCAGGAACAGGAAAAGAACTCGCAGCATCAGACGAAGTCAGAAAAGCATATCTAGGTGGCTAAAACAATCCAGTGGATTGTTTTAGTCGGCGGATAAAAATTGCGTCAGCAATTAATATCTAGTCTAGGGGATTGTTTTAATCGGCGGATAAAGATTGCAAAGCAATCATACAATCTACATAAGTATAAGATTAAGGGCTCTAAGTTGAGCTCTTTTTCGTAAAGTCCTTCAGATTTTTCTGAATCTTGAAAAAGAAATGAAAGCGTTTGATAGCTTTCCGTAAAAAGTGTATAATAAAACTATAAACATAAAGGAGATTTCCTATGGCAGTTAAAGATTTTATGACACGCAAGGTCGTTTATATCAGTCCTGATACAACTGTTGCACACGCAGCAGATTTGATGCGCGAACAAGGCTTGCACCGTCTCCCTGTTATTGAGAATGATAAATTAGTAGGCTTGGTAACAGAAGGGACAATCGCTGAAGCTAGTCCTTCAAAAGCGACTAGTCTTTCAATCTTCGAGATGAATTATCTGCTTAATAAGACAAAAGTAAAAGACGTCATGATTCGAGATGTTGTTACTGTCTCAGGCTATGCAAGTTTAGAAGATGCAACTTATCTCATGCTTAAAAATAAGATTGGTATTTTGCCAGTTGTTGACAACGGACAATTGTATGGAGTCATTACAGATCGTGATGTATTCAGTGCCTTTCTTGAAATCGCTGGATATGGTGAAGAAGGAATCCGTGTTCGTTTTATCACTGAAAATGAAGTTGGAGTTTTAGGTAAGATTGTTTCTTTAATCGTTGAGGAAAATCTTAATATCTCTCATACAGTTAATATTCCACGTAAGGATGGTAAGATCGTTATTGAAGTACAAATTGAGGGAAGCATTGATCTTTCATCGTTGAAAAAGAAATTCGAGGATGAAAATATTCTCGTGGATGAAATTACAAAAACTTCTGCAAAAAAACTCTAAAAAGAAAAATATAACTTACTTTAAGCTTGCGAAAAAAACTTTTTTCTAGTATAATAGTTTATTGTGAGCAAACCTCACTTACCCCATGCAATGACTTGGGGTCATTAGACCAAAAGGAGGAACATATCAATGGCTAAATACGAAATTCTTTATATCATTCGTCCAAACATTGAAGAAGAAGCGAAAAACGCTTTGGTAGCACGTTTTGACTCTATCTTGACTGACAACGGTGCAACTGTTGTTGAATCAAAAGATTGGGAAAAACGTCGTCTTGCATACGAAATCCAAGATTTCCGTGAAGGACTTTACCACATCGTTAACGTTGAAGCAAACGATGACGCAGCTCTTAAAGAGTTTGACCGTCTTTCAAAAATCAACGCTGACATTCTTCGTCACATGATCGTCAAACTTGACGCGTAAGAAGGTAGATTATGATTAACAATGTTGTACTTGTAGGGCGTATGACACGTGACGCTGAGTTACGTTATACCCCATCAAATGTAGCAGTTGCGACTTTTACTCTTGCAGTAAACCGTACATTCAAGAGTCAAAATGGCGAACGTGAGGCTGATTTTATCAATGTCGTTATGTGGCGCCAACAGGCTGAAAATCTTGCTAACTGGGCTAAAAAAGGCTCTCTTGTCGGTATTACAGGTCGTATTCAGACTCGTAGTTACGATAACCAGCAAGGACAACGTGTCTACGTGACAGAAGTCGTAGCTGAGAATTTCCAAATGTTGGAAAGCCGTAGTGCTCGTGAAGGACAAAGTGGTGGAGCTTATTCTGCACCAACTGCTAGTCATGCAGCACCTACAAATTCAGTACCTGACTTTTCACGTGATGAAAATCCATTTGGATCAACCAATCCTTTGGATATTTCAGATGATGATTTACCATTCTAATGGACAATTAATACTATAAAGGAGAAAAAACATGGCTCAACAACGTCGTGGCGGATTCAAACGCCGTAAAAAAGTTGATTACATCGCAGCAAACAAAATTGAATATGTTGATTACAAAGATACTGAGCTTCTTAGCCGTTTCGTTTCAGAACGTGGGAAAATCCTTCCACGTCGTGTAACTGGAACTTCAGCTAAAAACCAACGTAAAGTAACAACAGCTATCAAACGCGCTCGCGTAATGGCTTTGATGCCTTTCGTAAACGAAGATTAAAGAAAAGACCCTTACGGGTCTTTTTTTCACGAGATAGTTTTTTTCTGACCTTGGCGTGCTATAATGGTAATAGAAAGAGTAAAGGTGGGTAAGTCAAAGATGAATTGTACGATTAGAAATATGATTAAGTCTGATATTGAATCCTTATCTCATGGATTTATGAATCAAGGTTGGCCTGGTAGAGAGGAAATTTTGGCTAGATATTTTCTGGAACAGGAAAGTGGGGAGAGAGAAGTCTTAGTTGCAGAGATTGATGGTGTTGTAGCGGGCTACGTTACCATTTTGCCCTCTGCTAAACATGGTCCTTTTGCAGAAGTCTATCCAGAATTATCAGATTTTAATGTGTTTGAGCCTTTTCGAAATCAAGGGATTGGGAATCAACTGCTAGAAGAAGCAGAAAAACGAGTCAAGTTTGTTTCGAGTAAGGTCACTCTTGGTGTAGGTTTGCACTTAGGCTATGGCCCTGCCCAGAGATTGTATATCAGACGGGGCTACATTCCAGATGGGACAGGTGTCTGGTATCGAAATCAACCCTTGGAAATGAATGCAACTAGCCAAAATAATGATGATTTGGTTTTGTATCTAGTAAAGGAATTCGGATAAGAGACAAGGATTTTATTGGGGATGTGGGATTTCTCTACTTTATGGTATAATGGAAAGAGTGAATTGAAGGAGGTATTATAATGGATGCCAAGTTAAGATACAAGGCTAAGAAAACTAAAATTATCTTTTTTGATATAGATGATACTTTACGAAATTCAAAGACTGGCTTTATTCCAAGCACTATTCCAACAGCCTTTAAACAATTACGTGATAAAGGAATTTTGACAGGAATTGCGACTGGACGTGGAATTTTTGGTGTCGTCCCAGAGATTAAAGCCCTCAAACCTGATTTCTTTGTAACCTTGAATGGTGCTTATATTGAGGACAAAAAGGGCAATGTCATTTATAGTAACAAAATTGCTAAAGATAAGGTTGAGGAATATATTACTTGGACCAAAGAAGTTGGGATTGATTATGGTTTGGTGGGAAGCCATGCTGCTAAACTATCAAGACGAACAGAGATGATTAGCCAGGCGATAGACCCGATTTATCCTGATTTAGAGGTGGACCCTGATTTTTACCAAAAAGAAGATATTTATCAGATGTGGACCTTTGAGGACCAGGGAGATGACCTGAGATTGCCTGATGCTTTAGCATCGACTTTGCGTATGGTACGCTGGCATGAACATTCGTCAGATGTGGTGCCGATTTCCGGTTCTAAGGCAGCTGGAGTTGCCAAAGTGGTAGACCAATTAGGTTTAAAACCTGAAAACGTGATGGTTTTTGGGGACGGACTTAACGATTTAGAACTCTTTGATTATGCAGGCATTAGTGTCGCTATGGGTGTTTCTCATGAAAAAATCAAAGAAAAAGCAGATTATATTACAAAAACATTAGAAGAAGATGGCATCTTTGATGCCTTAGAAGGATTTGGTATGGTAGAAAAAGAATTACATTTTCCACAAGTAGACATTGAAACAGTAGAAGGTCCAATTGCGACTATTAAGACAAATCATGGGGATATGCGTATCAAACTTTTCCCTGATTACGCACCAAAAACAGTAGCCAACTTTATTGCTCTGTCAAAAGATGGTTACTATGACGGTGTGATTTTCCACCGTATTATTAAAGATTTTATGATTCAAGGTGGAGACCCAACTGGAACCGGTATGGGTGGAGAGTCTATCTATGGAGAATCTTTTGAGGATGAGTTTTCAGAAGAACTTTACAATGTCCGCGGAGCCCTTTCTATGGCTAATGCTGGGCCAAATACAAATGGTAGCCAGTTCTTTATCGTGCAGAATCAACACTTGCCATATTCTAAGAAAGAAATTGCTCGTGGTGGTTGGCCAGAGCCAATTGCGGAGATTTATGCAGAACAAGGTGGAACTCCTCACCTAGACCGTCGTCATACTGTATTCGGTCAACTTGCGGATGAAGCTTCTTATGAAGTTCTGGATGCAATTGCAGGTGTCGAAACAGGTGCAATGGACAAGCCAGTTGAAGATGTCGTAATTGAAACTATTGAAATTGAGGACTAAAATGAAAATCGGTGATAAGCTAAATGGCCGTATTACTGGGATTCAGCCCTATGGAGCTTTTGTTGAGTTAGAAACAGGAGTGACAGGCCTGATTCATATTTCGGAGATTCGGACAGGATTTATCGAGAATATTTACGAGGTTTTAAAAATCGGTGATGAAGTCCAGGTGCAAGTAGTAGATTTTGACGAATATACAGGGAAGGCTAGCCTTTCCATTCGTACCTTGGAAGAAGAAAAACATCAACTTCCTAGACGGAGACGTTTTTCGAATGATCGCATCAAACATGGATTCGCGCCGCTTGGTCGCATGATGCCTGTTTGGACACGAGAAGCCTTGAAACATTTAAAGAAAAACAGTAATTGATATCCCTCAAATCATTGTGATGTTATTATATTTTGCTATAATGGAAGTATGAACGAAGAACAATTATTAAAAACAGGAGAGCGAATTAACCAACTCTTCTCTACTGACATCAAAATTATTCAAAATAGTGAGGTTTTCAGCTATTCAGTGGATAGTGTACTTTTGTCACGCTTTCCTCGTTTTCCGAAAAATGGTTTGATAGTAGATTTCTGTGCGGGCAATGGAGCTGTTGGACTGTTTGCCAGTAGCCGAACCAAGGCTAAAATTCTATCTGTAGAAATTCAGGAACGTCTTGCTGATATGGCTGAACGATCAGTACGTTTAAATGGGCTGGACGGACAGATGCAGGTCATCTGTGATGATTTGAAAAATATGCCAAGTCACATTCAGGGGAGTAAGGTTGATTTGATTTTATGCAATCCGCCTTATTTTAAAGTGGATCCAAATTCTAATCTGAACGAAAGTGAGCATTACCTTTTAGCTCGGCATGAAATTACAACCAATCTTAAGGAAATCTGTCGTAGTGCCCAGAGTATTCTCAAATCAAATGGGCGGTTAGCTATGGTTCATCGTCCTGATCGATTATTAGATATCTTAGCTACGCTCCAACAGCATAATCTGGCTCCAAAACGTCTGCAATTTGTTTACCCTAAACGGGAGAAGGAAGCCAATATGCTTTTGATTGAGGCTATTAAGGACGGCTCCACTAGTGGTTTTAAGGTTTTACCACCACTCATTGTTCATAATAGTGATGGTACTTATACACCAGAAATTCAAGAGATTTACTATGGATCATAAGGCTTATATGTATGTGGTAGAGTGCCGTGATGGTTCCTACTATACAGGCTATACAACAGATGTGAAGAAAAGAATTACCGTGCACAATAGCGGTAAAGGAGCCAAGTATACACGAGCTCGCTTGCCAGTAAAACTCATCTTTGCGGAAGGTTTTGACAGCAAGGAAGAGGCCATGTCTGCTGAAGCTTTTTTCAAGCGCAAGACACGCATGCAAAAAGAACATTATATTAAAGAGTGTCAAAATAAAAATTTAGTCGATGCTTTTGATATGTAATGAGGAGTCCTTTGGCTCCTCTTATTTTTGTCAAAAATTGAAAAAAATGCTACAATAAAGAGAATAAAGAAACGAGGTATTATCATGTCTAAGATTCTAGTATTTGGTCACCAAAATCCAGACTCAGATGCTATTGGTTCATCTGTAGCTTTTGCTTACCTTGCAAAAGAAGCTTACGGTTTGGATACAGAAGCGGTTGCTCTTGGAACTCCAAATGAAGAAACAGCTTTCGTCTTGAACTATTTTGGTGTAGAAGCACCGCGCGTGATCACATCTGCTAAAGCAGAAGATGCAGAGCAAGTCATCTTAACAGACCACAATGAATTCCAACAATCTGTTTCAGATATCGCTGAAGTAGAAGTTTACGGTGTGGTGGACCACCATCGTGTGTCTAACTTTGAAACTGCCAGCCCACTTTACATGCGTTTGGAACCAGTTGGATCAGCATCATCTATCGTTTACCGCATGTTCAAAGAACACGGTGTAGCTGTTCCAAAAGAAATCGCAGGTTTGATGCTATCAGGTTTGATTTCAGATACTCTTCTTTTGAAATCTCCAACCACTCACCCATCAGATAAAGTCATTGCTCTTGAATTGGCTGAATTGGCTGGTGTGAACTTGGAAGTATACGGTCTTGCCATGCTCAAGGCTGGTACAAACTTGGCAAGCAAATCTGCTGAAGAATTGATTGATATCGATGCCAAGACATTTGAACTCAACGGAAACAATGTTCGTGTGGCTCAAGTGAATACAGTTGATATTGCTGAAGTCTTGGACCGCCAAGCTGAAATCGAAGCAGCCATCCAAGCCGCAAATGCAGCTAACGGCTACTCTGACTTTGTCTTGATGATTACAGACATCGTCAACTCAAACTCAGAAATTTTGGCTCTTGGTGCTAATATGGACAAGGTAGAAGCAGCTTTCAACTTCAAACTTGAAAACAACCACGCTTTCCTTCCAGGTGCTGTTTCACGTAAGAAACAAGTGGTACCACAATTGACTGAAAGCTTTAATGCATAATCATAGATGGGGAAGCCCATTGTTAAAAAGGAGTTTCGACTCCTTTTTTTCTAGGAGAGAAAGATGTTAGAAAATGGCGATTTGATTTTTGTGAGAGAAGATACAGAAATGGGGCAGGCTATCCAGGAATCTACTGGTCACTATAGCCATGTGGCCATCTTTTTGGACGGACAGGTCTATCATGCTACGGTGGAAGGTGGCGTCCTTGCCCAGACTCCTGAGGAATTCTTTGAACACGGGAAAGTATATGACCTTTATCATTATGAGCAGATTGATTGTACAGAGGTCAAAAGGCGAGCAGAGAGTCTTTTAGGGGCTCCCTACAATGCTTCCTTTTACCCAGATGGAGATGGTTTCTATTGTTCCCAGTTTGTAGCAGAAATCCTCCCTATTTTTGAGACCATTCCCATGAAGTTTGGTGATGATACACAGGAAATCAGTGATTTCTGGAGAGAATATTATCGAGAGTTGGGGCTTCCTGTGCCTCTGAATCAGCCTGGCACTAACCCGAGTCAATTAGCGGCCTCTCCATTTTTAGTTTGTAAAGAAAGGAATCTTCATGATTCAGATTTTTAATCCATCTCGTTTGACACGACAACCATTCTTTAGAGATTTGGTTGACTATCTTGATCAGCACGACGATGTGATTCTGCGGCAAATCAAGGCTCAATTTCCAGATCAACCAGTGGATAAGTTGATGGAAGAATATATTAAGGCTGGCTTGATTTTACGAGAGAACAAACGCTATTATCTCAATCTTCCCTTTCTAGAGTCTACGGAATCTCTTGAATTGGATCAAGAAGTCTTTGTAAGAGATGATAGTCCCATCTATCAAGAAATATTGGAGAAAGATTTTCAGACTGAATTGCGCAATCAAACCAATGCAGCTATCCTAGAAGAGTATACGGATTTTGCTCGGGAAAAGATGACCTTGTCTAATTACTTTTATAAAGTTAAGCACCAGTATCCGCTGACAGAAGATCAGCAGAAACTCTATGCTGTTTTGGGGGATGTCAACCCTGAGTATGCTCTCAAATATATGACAACCTTTTTGCTTAAATTTCTCAAAAAAGACCAGCTTATGCAGAAACGTCGTGATATCTTTGTCGATAGTTTAGTTTTGTTAGGCTACATCGTTCAAAATGAAGAGGGGAAATATGAGTTAGCTGTAGAATTTGACAAAGAAAGACTCATATTTATAAAAAAATAAAGGCTAGGAAATTCCCTAGCCTTCTTTAAGTTCTTATAGAAAACGTTCTGCGATAGCTGCATCTCCAGCGTAGTCTTCCTTCTTGCCTTGGACGATTTGATAGCAATCAGCTCCTTTACCAGCGATAATCACAGCATCCAGTTCTTGATCTGTAACAGACATCGCAGCCTTGATAGCTAGCTCACGGTCAGCAATCTTTTCAACAGGACGATGGATGTAGCTGCTAATTTCATCAGCAATGGCCATTGGATCTTCATAGTTTGGATCGTCAGCCGTTAGAAATACTTGAATTTCAGGATGTTGATCGAGCAGAAGTCCAAAGTCCTTACGACGGCTTTCTCCCTTGTTTCCTGTTGATCCGAGTACTAAAGCAATCTTTCCAGTCTGATGTGTTTCAACGACTGAGATCAATTTCTTCAAGCTATCACCATTATGGGCGTAGTCGATGAAAACTTTTGCGCCATTTTTCTGAGTGAGAACTTCCATACGGCCAGGAACGCGTGTTGCAGCAATCCCTTTTTTGATGTCTTCAAGACTAGCACCTAAACGAAGGCAGGCAAGTCCTGCAGCGACTGCATTTTCTTGGTTGAAATATCCAATCAACTGGATATCATAATCGCCAGCTAATTTACCAGTAGCTGAGAAGCTAAAGGCTTTGGAGTTCTCGATTTGGTTACTTGACTGGCTACCGTAGAAGTCATGATCTTGGTTCTCAACTTGTTCTTTTAAGACAGAGAAGTGGTCCATATCGCTATTAATGACAACTGCTCGGCTATTTTTCATCAAGAGACGCTTGTGGTAGAAGTAGTCTTCAAAGGTTGGATGCTCAATAGGACCAATATGGTCAGGACTGATATTTAGGAACACACCTACATCAAAAGTAAGACCGTAAACTCGTTTCACCAAGTAGGCTTGACTGGAAACTTCCATAATCAGGTGGCTTCTTCCATTATCAACTGCCTGCGCCATCATATCAAAGAGGTCGATGCTTTCAGGTGTTGTCAGAGCAGACTTGAAGAAAGTTTTTCCGTCCAAAGTCGTATTCATAGTTGATAACATAGCAGGACGATGTTGCTGATTTAAGATATTGTAGGCGAAGTATGCCGCTGTTGTTTTTCCTTTGGTACCAGTGAAAGCGAGAAGTTTTAGTTTTTCCTGCGGATTGCCATAAAATTCCATGGCAATCAAACTCATAGCCTTCTTAATGTCGCTAACAACGATGACAGGAATGCCTACTTCATAATCCTGCTCCGCTACATACCAACCGAGTCCTTGTGAGATTGCTGAAAGAAGAAATTCCTTCTTGAAAGCAGCTCCCTTAACAAAAAATAGGCTATTATCTTTTGCTTTTCGGCTATCGTAGCAGATGCTATCAAAAGTTACATCATTAAAATTATAGTGGTAATGTCCTTGGTCGATAATCTCACGGAAGAGATCGTCTTTCTTTAAAATATCTAATACGGTTTCAATCTTTATCATACTTTCTATTGTAAACTGAAAGTCTGAATTTTACAAGTAACAAGGAAAAGTTTATAATGGAAGATAAGGAACTTTTCCTAGTGATTAAAATTGAATGAGGAAGTTATGTCTAACGAAAATAATCATCAGCAGGCCCAGATGTTACGCGGGACTGCTTGGCTTACAGCTAGTAACTTTATCAGTCGCCTGCTCGGGGCTATTTACATTATCCCTTGGTATATTTGGATGGGAACATATGCTGCTAAGGCTAATGGTCTCTTTACCATGGGTTACAATATCTATGCTTGGTTCTTGTTGATTTCGACAGCAGGTATCCCAGTGGCGGTCGCAAAGCAGGTCGCTAAATACAATACCATGCATGAGGAAGAGCATAGTTTTGCCCTGATTCGAAGTTTCTTGGGCTTTATGACTGTGCTAGGACTTGCCTTTGCCTTGATCTTATACCTCTTTGCACCTTGGTTGGCGGACCTTTCCGGAGTCGGTAAGGACTTAATTCCAATTATGCAAAGTTTAGCGTGGGCTGTCTTGATATTCCCATCTATGAGTGTTATCCGTGGATTTTTCCAAGGGATGAATAATCTTAAACCTTATGCCATGAGTCAAATTGCTGAGCAGGTTATCCGTGTCATTTGGATGCTCTTAGCAACCTTTATCATCATGAAGCTCGGTTCAAAGGATTATCTATCAGCTGTTACCCAATCTACCTTTGCAGCTTTTGTGGGAATGGTAGCTAGTTTTGCAGTCTTACTTTATTTCCTTTATAAGGAAGGATTGCTCCAAAAAGTTTTTGAAACACGAGATAAGATTGACAGTAAGAGTCTTTTGGTTGATACGATTAAGGAAGCAATTCCTTTTATCTTGACTGGTTCGGCTATTCAGCTTTTCCAAATCTTGGACCAAATGACCTTTATCAATAGCATGAAGTGGTTTACCAACTATAGTAATGAAGACTTAGTTGTCATGTTTTCTTATTTCTCTGCCAATCCTAATAAAATCACTATGATTTTGATTTCGGTTGGAGTTTCGATTGGTAGTGTTGGTCTGCCTCTCTTGACTGAGAACTATGTCAAAGGGGATTTGCCAGCGGCTTCTCGTCTAGTTCAAGATAGTATCACCATGCTCTTCCTATTCCTCTTACCAGCAACGGTTGGTGTAGTTATGGTAGGTGAACCCCTCTATACAGTCTTTTACGGTAAGCCAGATGGCTTGGCTATGGGTTTGTTTGTCTTTGCAGTCTTGCAGTCAACAATTCTAGGTTTGTACATGGTTTTGTCGCCGATGCTTCAGGCGATGTTTCGTAACCGCAAAGCAGTCTTGTATTTTGTATATGGTTCTATCGCCAAAATTATTCTTCAAATACCATCAATAGCGATATTCCATAGTTATGGCCCTTTAATTTCAACAACAATCGGACTCATTATTCCAAATGTTTTGATGTACCGTGATATATGTGAGGTGACAGGTGCGCGTCGAAAGATTATTCTGAAGAGAACAATCTTAGTTACTATTTTGACTCTAGTTATGTTTATTCTAGTAGGACTCTTGCAATGGATTATTGGATTTGTCTTCCAACCAACTGGACGTTTCTGGAGTTTCCTATATGTCGCCTTAATTGGTACAATCGGTGGCGGGCTTTACGGAGTTATGTGTCTCTATACTCGTCTCTTGGATAAGGTTATTGGACAGGAAAAAGCCAATCAGTTACGAGCACGATTAAAATTATCATAAAAATTTATAAATAAAATGAATAATTTGAACTTTTCTATCCGAAAAAGTTTAAATTGTTCATTTTTTTATTTAAAAAATAGGATAAAATATAAAATTAGTAGAAAAAAATCTATAATTTGGTAAAAATTAGATAAAATCACTTGACTAAAAAAAACAATAGCTGTATAATGATACAAATATTTAAATTTGGAGGTTCTGTTTATGAAAAAGTCTAAGGCAAAATATCTGACGTTAGCAGGCGTTGTCCTAAGTGCAGGTCTGCTATTGGCGGCTTGTAGCAACTCAGCTAGTTCTACTAAAACATACAACTATGTATATAGTAGCGATCCATCTAGTCTAAACTATCTCTTAGAGAATCGTGCAACAACAGGTGATGTTGTGACAAACTTGGTAGATGGTTTGATGGAAAATGACCAGTATGGAAATTATATTCCTTCATTGGCAGAAGATTGGACTGTATCCCAAGATGGTTTGACTTATACTTACAAACTTCGTAAGGACGCCAAATGGTATACAGCAGATGGTGAAGAGTATGCACCAGTGACAGCACAAGATTTTGTGACAGGATTGAAATATGCTGCGGATAAAAAATCTGAAGCTCTCTATCTAGTTCAAGATTCTGTTGCTGGCTTGGATGACTATATCAACGGAAAAACAACAGACTTTTCAACAGTTGGTGTAAAGGCTATTGACGACCAAACTGTCCAATATACCTTGACTCACCCAGAAACTTACTGGAACTCAAAAACAACTGCGACTATTCTGTTTCCAGTAAATGCAGACTTCTTGAACTCAAAAGGGGATGATTTCGGTAAAGTGGATCCAGCAAATATTTTGTATAATGGTCCATTTATTCTCAAATCATTCACATCTAAATCTGTCATGGAATACAAGAAAAATCCAAATTACTGGGATGCAAAAAATGTATTCGTAGATGAAGTGAAGTTGACTTACTACGATGGAAGCGACCAAGATGCCTTGGCACGTAACTTCATGGAAGGAGTATACAGCTACGCACGTCTCTATCCAAATAGTTCGAGCTTTGAAGGAATTAAGGAAAAGAATAAAGATAATATTATTTACAGCATGCAAGATGCGACATCCTACTATTATAACTTTAACCTAGATAGACAATCTTATAACCATACTTCAAAAACAACTGATGCTGAAAAGACAGCCCAACAAGAAGCAGTTTTGAATAAATCATTCCGTCAGGCTATCAACTTTGCCTATGACCGTACTGCTTATGGTGCCCAATCTCAAGGGGAAGATGGAGCAACTAAGATTATCAGAAACTTGCTCGTTCCACCATCATTTGTAACACTTGATGGTAAAGATTTTGGTGATGTCGTAGCTTCTAAGGTGGTCAATTACGGTCAAGTATGGCAAAATATGAACTTCGCTGATGCCCAAGATGCTTACTACAATGCCGATAAGGCCAAAGAAGTCTTTGCTCAAGCCAAGAAAGAATTGGAAGCCAAAGGTGTTCAATTCCCAATTCACCTGGATTTACCGGTTGACCAAACCTTTAAGAAGGGGGTGTTAGAGGCAAGTTCTTTCAAACAGTCTATTGAATCTGTTCTAGGTGCAGATAATGTCGTTATCGATATTCAAATGCTGACTACTGAGGAAATGGATAGTATTGGTTATCTAGCGAATACAGCTGCACAAAAAGACTATGACCTTTATAACGGTGGTTGGGGACCAGACTACCAAGACCCATCAACTTACCTCGATACTCTTAGCTTAACAAGTGGTGGCTCACTACAAAACCTCGGTTTGGAACCAGGAGCAACCAATGCTAAAGCAACAGCTGTTGGTTTGGATGTCTATACTAAGATGTTGGAAGAAGCCAATGCTGAACAAGATTTGAACAAACGTTATGATAAATACGCTGAAGCACAAGCTTGGTTGGTGGATAGCTCTCTAGCAATTCCAAACGTTTCTAAAGGTGGAACACCTACATTGAGAAAAACAGTTCCATTCTCTGCCGCCTTCTCTCAAGCTGGTAATAAGGGTGTTGAATCCTACAAATACGTGAAATTGCAAGATAAGATTGTCACAACAGCTGAGTATGAAGAAGCTAGACAAAAATGGCTGAAAGAAAAAGAAGAATCTAATAAAAAAGCCCAAGAAGATTTTGCTAAACACGTTAAGTAATCAGTCTATTCAACAGGAAAAACGATAGTTTCTCAGGAAGTTATCGTTTTTATATAGTTTGAAACTATAACTAGCTCTTGAAAACAAGAAAACGAAGGATCCAAAATAAGTGGTACAATAGTTACTATAGATTTGGAGGTAAAGTATGAGCAAATCATTTCACATCAACACAATTTTAGCCCAAGCAGGTATCAAGTCAGATAAAGCGACAGGTGCTTTGGTTACACCTATTCACTTTTCAACGACCTATCAACATCCAGAATTTGGTCAATCAACTGGATTTGACTATACCCGCACCAAAAACCCAACTCGTAGCAAGGCAGAGGAAGTTTTGGCAGCTATTGAATCAGCCAAGTATGCTTTGGCGACTAGTTCAGGTATGTCTGCGATTGTGTTAGCCTTTAGCGTTTTTCAAGTAGGAAGCAAGGTTTTGGCTGTCCGTGACCTTTACGGTGGCTCTTTCCGCTGGTTCAATCAAGTGGAGCAGGAAGGACGTTTCCACTTTACCTATGCAAACACAGAAGAAGAGCTAATTGCCGAGCTAGAAAAGGATGTGGATGTACTTTATATCGAAACACCAACCAACCCTTTGATGTTGGAATTTGATATTGAAAAATTGTCAAAATTAGCTCATGCTAAGGGTGCTAAAGTTGTCGTCGACAATACCTTCTATAGCCCGATTTACCAACGTCCAATTGAAGATGGAGCAGATATTGTCCTTCATTCAGCGACAAAATACCTTGCAGGCCATAATGATGTTCTAGCTGGTGTAGTTGTGACAGATAATGCTGATTTGTACGAAAAACTCTTTTACAATCTCAACACGACAGGGGCTGTTTTGTCACCATTTGATAGTTATCAATTGATTCGTGGTCTTAAAACATTGTCACTTCGTATGGAGCGCTCAACAGCTAATGCTCAAGAAATCGTAGCCTTTTTGGAACAATCACCTGCAGTCAAAGAAGTTTTGTATACAGGTCGTGGGGGAATGATTTCCTTTAAAGTGGCAGATGAAAAACGTATCCCTCATATCTTAAATACTTTGAAAGTATTCTCTTTTGCTGAAAGTCTGGGTGGTGTTGAAAGTCTAATTACCTACCCAACCACTCAAACGCATGCAGACATTCCTGCAGAGGTTCGTCATTCTTATGGACTGACCGATGACCTTTTACGCTTGTCTATTGGTATTGAGGATGCTAGAGACTTGATTGAAGATTTGCGTCAAGCTTTGGAAGGATAAGACTATGGGGAAATATGATTTTACGACTTTGCCCAATCGTTTTGGACATCATACCTACAAATGGAAAGAAGCAGAGACTGACCGTCAAGTATTGCCGGCCTGGATTGCTGACATGGACTTTGAAGTCTTACCTGAGATTCGTCAGACTGTCCATGACTATGCTGAGCAATTAGTCTATGGCTATACCTATGCTAGTGATGGCTTGATTGAAGCCGTTCAAAACTGGGAGGAAAAACATCATGGTTATCGCTTTGATAAGGATGCTCTTGTCTTTATCGAAGGGGTAGTGCCAGCTATTTCAACAGCCATTCAAGCCTTTACTAAAGAAGGTGAAGCGGTTCTGATTAACACACCGGTTTATCCTCCTTTTGCTCGAAGTATTAAGCTCAATAATCGTAGACTAATCACCAACTCTCTAGTAGAAAAAGACGGGCTTTTTGAGATTGACTTTGAGCAATTGGAGAAAGACTTTGTCGAAGAAGATGTGAAACTCTACGTTCTCTGCAATCCTCATAATCCTGGTGGACGCGTTTGGGAGAAAGAAGTTTTAGAAAAGATTGGGCAACTTTGTCAAAAACATGGAGTCTTGCTAGTATCTGACGAGATTCACCAAGATTTAGCTCTATTTGGAAATAAGCACCAGTCATTCAACACGGTAAACGAAGATTTTAAAGAATTTTCACTGATTTTAAGCAGTGCTACCAAGACCTTTAACATTGCTGGGACGAAGAATTCCTACGCTATTATCGAAAATCCTAAGTTGAGACTTGCTTTCCAAAAGCGCCAGCTGGCTAATAATCAACATGAAATCTCAGGTTTGGGTTATTTGGCAACAGAAACTGCCTATCGATATGGTGAAGATTGGTTGACAGAACTCAAAGAACTGATTGAGAAACACATCAATTATGTAGTGGATGTATTTGGCAAAGAAACTAAAATCAAGGTCATGAAACCTCAAGGGACCTATCTCATTTGGCTTGATTTTTCAGCCTATGATATTAGCGATGAAGAGCTAAGAAAGCTTTTAAGAGACGAAGCCAAAGTTATCCTGAACAGGGGCTTGGACTTTGGTGAAGAAGGAGCCCTCCACGCTCGTCTCAATGTAGCCATGCCAACATCTATTTTGGAAGAAGTCTGCCAACGAATCATTGCCACTTTTTCAAATCTTTAAAAACTAGCCTTTTAGGAGAAAAGTCTTCCTAGAAGGCTATTTTCATAGGCGAAAATATGGTATAATTAAGAGATAAAGTAAAGGGGAAATTATGGCTAAATTGATTCCAGGAAAGCTTCGAATGGAGGGAGTGGAACTCTACGAAACTGGTCAGATTGAAATCATTAAAGAACAAGACCATCGCATCTATGCGCGTGTAGCGGAAGAAGAAATTCGTTATAGTTTAGACGATGACTTGATTTTTTGTGCATGTGATTTTTTCAAAAAAAGAGGTTACTGTGTTCATTTAGCAGCTCTAGAATATTACTTGAAAAATGATCAACTAGGACAAGAAATTGTACTCAATCTGGAGGCTAATCAGGAAGAGAAGGAAACTGTTGAGACACAGGTGACTTTCGGAGGAGAATTCTTGAAGTCTATCCAAGTTCCGCGTCAATCCAACATCTATCGGCTTTCTGCTCAAGGGCAGGTGGAAGCAGGAACCAATCGCATTATCTGGACCTTAAGAATTGGTCTTTCTCAACAAGACAAATTTTATGTGATTAGGGATATCCCTCTTTTCTTAAAAGTCATAGAGTTTTCCAAACCTTACATGATAGGAAAGCATTATGAGACTTCATTAAGACTTGAACAATTTGATAAAGCCAGTCAAGAAGTTTTGAATTTTTTACTTGGATTAGTTGAGGAGAAAACAGACAATTCTATTTTTTTCCCAAATCAAGGACGACATCTCTATTTCCCTAAAACCTTTTTTGAGCAGGGGGCTAGTCTACTGATGGGATTAGAAGCCTTTCAGTTTGACCACCAACTTTCGAGTTATCATCATCTTCTCTTCCAAGACTTTGATGGCCAAGCAAGTTTGTTTTCATTTAGAATTGAAGAAAAATCCAACTATTTTGAAATGGAGATTTTCGAACAGACAGGGCTTAATTTCTTTTACAGGGGACAAGTATTATTCTACAAAGGGAATTTTTTCCTGATGACGAAAAAACAGGCTAGTTTATTAGATGCGCTTAGAAAAGTTCCTTTAGATAATGGTGGCAGAAAGATCTTACAGTTTGATACTTGTGATCGAGATCTTTTAGCTTCGACCTTGTCACAGTTTAAATGCCTAGGAAAAGTAGAAGCTCCTGATTCACTACAAATCCAATCCTTCCGTCCGTCTTTTTACATGGAACGAGAAGAGAATGGTTCTATTCGATTAGATATGCAATTTCAATATGAAACTTACCTAGTAACCAATCGTAATGAACTAGAGAACCTCCCTTTTGCTAGTGACATTCAATTGGAAAAACAGATTTTTCAGTTGGCCTTATCTGCTGGGTTTGAAGCGGATTTTCGTTCGTGGCGTCAAAGTTTGAAAGCTGAAGCAGTCCATGCTTTCTTTCAGGAAGTTTTACCAGCATTTTCAGTGCTTGGAGAATTAAAGATTTCGGAGAGCATGCAAGATCTTTATCAGATTCAAAAACCTCAAGTTCAGATATCATCCAAGGGAAGTCTTTTAGAAATTCAATTTGATTTTCAGGATATTGATCCAGAAGAAATCAATCGAGCAATGAAAGCTCTCGTTGCCAAGCAGGACTATTATATTAGCTCGTCTGATCAGGTCTATTATTTTGATGAACAGACAAAACGTATTCGACAAGATTTAGAAGACTTAAGAATTGATGAGATAGAGAGTGCTGCTTTTCAGGCTCGCAAGTCTTTGGCTTATACCTTATCTCATCTGTTTAAGGACCAGGACCAGGTTACTTTTACTGATGAATTTCGTCATTTGGCGCATCATTTAACGCATCCAGAGGATTTTCCAATGAAACCTCTGAATATCAAAGCAGATCTCAGAGACTATCAGAAAAAGGGGATTCAATGGCTTCAGATGTTAGACCATTATGGATTTGGTGGAATTTTAGCTGATGATATGGGACTTGGAAAAACCTTACAAGCCATCGCCTTTTTAAGTAGCCAACTTCAGGAGTATAGCCGTGTCTTGATTCTTGCTCCATCTGGTCTCATCTATAATTGGGCTGATGAATTTAAAAAATTTGCACCGAATTTGGATGTGGCTGTCGTACATGGATTGAAACCTTATCGCGAGACTATTTTAGCAGAAAAACATCAGGTCTATGTAACCAGTTATGCCACTTTCCGTCAGGATAGTGAAATCTATCGAAGTTTATCTTTTGATTTTCTATTTCTAGATGAAGCCCAAGTGATGAAAAATGCCCAAACCAAAATTGCTAAGATTTTGAGAAAGTTTGTGGTTCCATCAGTTTTTGCCCTTTCCGGAACACCAATTGAAAATAATCTAGGGGAATTATGGTCTATCTTTCAGATTGTATTGCCAGGACTTTTGCCAGCAAAAAAAGACTTTATGAAATTGCCTGCTGAGAGAGTGGCACAGTTTATCAAACCATTTGTCATGCGTCGAAAAAAAGAGGATGTTCTTACAGAGTTACCTGATCTGATAGAAGTCGTTTATAAAAACGAACTGGAAGACCAGCAAAAAGCTATCTATCTAGCTCAACTTCAACAGATGCAAGAGCGTTTGGGACAAGTGACCGATGCAGAATTTCAACGAAATCGAGTTGAAATTTTAACAGGACTCATGCGACTTCGCCAGATTTGTGATACTCCAGCTCTATTTATGGAAGATTATAAGGGAGATAGCGGGAAGCTTGATAGTTTACGAGATCTGCTAGGTCAAATTGCTGAGGGAAATCATCGTGTACTCATCTTCTCTCAATTTAGGGGAATGCTTGATCGCATCGAAAATGAGTTGCCTCAGCTTGGCTTAACTTCCTTTAAGATTACTGGCTCTACACCATCACAGGAGCGTCAAGAAATGACCAAAGCTTTTAACCAAGGTGAGCGCGATGTGTTTTTGATTTCTCTAAAAGCTGGTGGAGTTGGTCTCAATCTTACTGGTGCGGATACAGTTATTCTGGTAGACTTATGGTGGAATCCGGCAGTTGAATCGCAGGCTATTGGCCGGGCCCACCGTATGGGACAAGACCAAGCTGTTGAGGTGTATCGTCTGGTAACTAGAGGCACAATTGAGGAGAAGATTCAAGAGTTGCAGGAAGAGAAAAAGAATCTGGTCTCAGAAGTATTGGATGGAACAGAGTCTCGTGGAAGTCTCACACTTACTGAAATTCAAGAAATATTAGGAATTTCTGAAGCCAAGACTTGAAAAATCAAGACTTTACGTTATAATGGAGTATTGAAAGGGAATAAAAATGAAACAAGTACGATTTCCAATAGTGTCAGATGATGAGATCATGCTGACAGAGATGCCATTTATGGACTTATATGATGAGTCGGATCTCATTAGTAATATCAAGGGAGATTACCAGGACAGAAACTACTTGGAATGGTCACCAATTACTACCGAAAAAAAGCCACTGGTTCAAGCATCAGATAAGCTACCTGAAAAGAAGGAAAAATCCTATGCTGAACTTGCTCGTGAAGAAGCAAGAGCCGATCTAAAACGGAAACGTTCAGCAAAATATTTGACTCAAGATGTTAGTTTTACGAAACGTTATAAACCTTCAAATAATGTAGTAAGACAGGCAAATCAGCCAACAGCTCCTTTCCAAAAGGAAAATCCTGGGGAGCTAGCAAAATTTAGTGACAAACTAACTCAGAACCATTATATTTTGGCTGAAATGGCTCCTCAGATGCAACAGACAACTAAAGAAGAGCATCTTGGACCAAAGAAAAATAATTATGATTTTTTAAAGAAAAGCCAAATTTATAACAAAAAAGAAAATCAATCAGAAAAAGAACGTAAAATTGCTCAAGAGTTGAACTTGACAAATATGACAGAGTAAAGGGGAAAAAGATGGCAAAAACCTATCATTTTATTGGAATTAAAGGATCAGGGATGAGTGCCTTGGCCTTGATGTTGCACCAAATGGGGCATAAGGTCCAAGGATCTGATGTAGAGAAATATTACTTTACACAAAGAGGCTTAGAGCAAGCAGGGATCAAAATTTTGCCTTTTGATGAGAAGAATCTCCAAGGGGATTTAGAAATCATCGCTGGGAATGCCTTTCGTCCAGACAACAATGTTGAAATTGCTTATGCAGATAAGAACGGACTAAGCTATAAACGTTATCATGAGTTTCTTGGTAGCTTTATGCGTGACTTTATCAGCATGGGTGTTGCCGGAGCACACGGTAAGACTTCAACAACAGGTATGCTTTCTCACGTTTTGTCACACATCACTGATACAAGCTATCTAATTGGAGATGGTACAGGTCGTGGTTCTGAAAATGCTAAGTATTTTGTCTTCGAATCAGACGAGTACGAACGTCATTTCATGCCATATCACCCAGAATACTCTATTATTACTAATATCGACTTTGACCATCCTGACTATTTCACAAGCTTAGAGGATGTCTTCAACGCCTTCAATGATTATGCTAAACAAATCACCAAAGGTTTGTTTGTCTACGGTGAAGATGCTGAGTTGCGTAAGATTACGGCAAATGCCCCAATCTATTATTACGGTTTTGAAGCAGACAACAATGACTTTGTAGCCAGTGATTTGCTTCGTTCTACTACAGGTTCAACCTTCACAGTTCATTTCCGTGGACAAGAGTTGGGTCAATTCCACATTCCAACTTTTGGTCGCCACAACATCATGAATGCAACAGCAGTAATTGGTTTGCTTTATACTGCTGGCTTTGACTTGGATTTGGTGCGTGAACACTTGAATACTTTTGGAGGCGTTAAACGTCGCTTTACAGAAAAGATTGTTAACGATACAGTCATTATCGATGATTTTGCGCATCACCCAACTGAAATCATTGCAACTCTAGATGCTGCACGTCAAAAGTACCCAAGCAAGGAAATTGTTGCTATTTTTCAACCGCATACTTTTACTCGTACAATTGCTTTGTTGGATGATTTTGCACAAGCTTTGAATCAGGCTGACGCAGTTTACCTAGCACAAATCTATGGATCAGCTCGTGAAGTTGACCATGGTGATGTTAAGGTTGAAGATTTAGCAGCTAAGATTGATAAGAAACATCAAGTTATCACTGTTGAAAATGTGTCTCCGCTCTTAGACCATGACAATGCTGTATACGTCTTTATGGGAGCAGGTGACATTCAATCATATGAATACTCATTCGAACGTCTCTTGTCAAATTTGACAAGTAATGTTCAGTAAGGAACACCATGGAATTTCCAATTAAAATAAGGGAAGTTCAGCAATCTGATATCGAGCAGGTTTGCTTGATACAGAAGAGTAGTCAAAACTTCCAAGCAACATTTAATAGAGAAATAATAGAAGAACGTATCCGTAATTTTGCGGATACGTTTCTCTTAGCTAGTTTAGATGATCAGGTGATTGCTTATATTTTAGCGACAGATTTTGCTACATCCTCAGTAAGTAGATGGATAGTAGAGATGGCAGATGGAGAAGCTATTAGTAATGGAAATCTTGTGATTGATGCTTTATCTGTTCATCCGAATTATCAAGGGCAAGGATTTGGAACCTTGTTGCTTGCATCCATGAAACAAGTTGCTCTTCAACAAAATAGTCCAGCTATTTATCTGGTCTGTAAAGATGAATTGCTGTCTTATTTTGAGATGAATGAATTTATAGAGCAAGGAATAGTAGATCTGGGAGTCGGAAATGAAGTTAATTTTCTCATGTGCTGGAAGAATCCCTTTTATCAGGAGGAACTATGATTATTCGACAAGCTAGACTGAGTGATTTAGACCGTATTTTAGAGATTGAACTAGAAAATTTTTCTATTGAAGAAGCCATACCTCGATCTGTCTTTGAAGCACATTTAAAGGAAATAAAAACGAGCTTTCTAGTGGCTGAAAAAGAGGGAGAGATACTCGGTTATATCGAAGGACCAGTAGTCCCTCATCGTTATTTACAAGACCAGTCTTTCACTGAAGAAATAAAAGACCACAGTCGTCAAAAAGGCGGATATATATCTGTGACTTGTCTTTCTATAGCAAAAAAAGCTCAATCTCTAGGGCTAGGGAAAAAACTCCTGACCGCATTGAAAGAAGTGGCTCTTAAGCATGAACGAGAGGGAATCAATCTGACCTGTCATGACTACCTTATTGAATACTATGAGAAGCATGGTTTTGTCAATGAAGGAAAGTCTAAGTCCCAATTTGCGGGAGAAGAATGGTATGATATGGTCTGGGAAAACAAGAATTAGTGAGTAGAAAGGCTTCTAAGGTTGCTTTTCTTTAGTTTTTAAGATATAATATTAAGGATTATCAACAAGGAGGTAAATACCTTTGAGCGAAAATTCAAATGAAGAAAAGTTGAGTTTTAAAGAGCAAATTTTGCGAGATTTAGAACGACTAAAAAAAGAGGCAAATGAAGTTGAACAAACGGATGACCTTTTTTCAACTTTAGCAAAACCTTCTGAAGCAACTTCAGAAAAAAAGGAACCAAGTATTTCGGAAGAGGAGTTGATTGCAAAATCAGTTGCAGCTGTTGATCAATTGATTGATAATGCCCCAACTGTTCCTGAGCGTCCTGTTCTTGTAGAAGAAGTTCCAGAAGAAGCTGCAGAGGAAGTACAAGAAGAAATTCCAGAAGCAGTACGAGAAGAAGTAGTTGAGTCATCTCAATCAATTCCGGAAAAAGAAGAGAATAATTCAATTCCAACTAGAGTTTCAGTTTCTTATCGTGCATTTGATACTGCTCCAGAAAAAGAAACAGTAAACCTTGCGTCACACAAGGAAGAATTGACAAGTCAAGAAGCTACTGAAGAAGCGGACCTTCCTAGAAGAAGTCGGAGAGAGACTGTGAAACCAGCCAAGAAAAAGAAGAAATCCCGCTTAAAAGGATTTTTAGTAACAGTTTTGGTATTATTGATTCTAATTGGTGCTGGTGGATTCTTTGGCCTACGCTATGCTGAATCAGCTCTACAACCAGTAGATCCAAGTTCTAAACAATATATGTCAGTTCAGATTCCAGATGGTGCTAATACTCAAGAAATTGGCTCAGTTTTGGAAAAATCTGGTGTTATTAAGAACGGTTTGGTCTTTACACTTTATGCCAAGTATAAAAACTACACTGGATTGAAGTCTGGTTATTACAACTTGCAAAAGAGTATGAGTGTTGAAGATGTCATTAAAGAGTTGCAAAAGGGTGGTACACCTGAACCTCAGGAAGTTGCTCTTGCAGACTTGACTATTCCTGAGGGCTATACTTTGGAACAAATTGCTCAAACTGTTGGCCAACTTCAAGGTGACTTTAAGGAACCTTTGACAGCGGAAGCATTCTTGGCTAAGGTCCAAGATGAGACCTTTATTGCTCAAGAGGTTGCCAAATATCCAAACTTGCTTGAAAGCTTGCCAGCAAAAGATAGTGGTGTTCGTTACCGTTTAGAAGGTTATCTTTTCCCTGCGACTTATACGATCAAAGAAAGTACAACTGTTGAAAGTTTAATTGATTCAATGCTTGCAGCTATGGATAAGAACCTTTCTTCACACTATGCTGCTATCAAAGAAAAAAATTTGACCGTAAATGAGCTCTTAACAATTGCATCACTTGTTGAGAAAGAAGGAGCAAAAACAGAAGATCGTAAGCTGATTGCAGGAATCTTCTATAACCGCTTAAACCTCGGTATGCCACTTCAAAGTAATATTGCTATCCTTTACGCAGAAGGCAAACTTGGTCAAAACATCAGTCTCTCTGATGATGCAGCCATTGATACATCTATTAATTCACCATACAATGTCTACACAAAAGTAGGTCTAATGCCTGGTCCAGTTGATAGCCCAAGCTTGGATGCTATCGAATCAAGTATCAATCAGACAAAGAGTGAATATCTCTATTTTGTAGCCAATGTTCAAGATGGTAAAGTTTACTATGCAACAACACTAGAAGAACATGATCGTAATGTTCAAGAACATATCAATAGTAAATTACCTCAATCAAATAGCACAAACTAAAATTATGTGGTTTTCCACATAATTTTGCTTTAAAGCATATATTTATTAATTTAATCAAAAGAAAGTTGAGAAAAATGGTAGAAAAAACATATCCAATGACCTTGGAAGAAAAGGAAAAACTCGAAAAAGAATTAGAAGAATTGAAACTAGTACGTCGTCCAGAAGTTGTAGAACGTATCAAGATTGCTCGTTCATATGGTGATTTGTCAGAGAACAGTGAGTATGAAGCAGCGAAAGACGAGCAAGCTTTCGTTGAGGGACAAATCTCAAGTCTAGAGACTAAGATTCGTTACGCAGAAATCGTTAACAGCGATGCCGTTGCAAAAAATGAAGTTGCTATCGGAAAAACTGTAACAATTCAAGAAGTTGGAGAAGACGAAAAGGAAGTATACATTATCGTTGGTTCAGCTGGTGCTGATGCCTTTGCGGGTAAAGTGTCAAATGAAAGCCCAATTGGTCAAGCATTGATTGGTAAGAAAAAAGGTGATGTTGTTACAATCGAAACACCTGCTGGAAGCTATGATGTTAAAATCTTAAAGGTTGAAAAAACCGCTTAATAGGATAAAAAGAAGGAGTGGATTTAGGGAAAGCGTTTTCTATCACTCCTTTTCTTATTTTTTTAAAACTTAAGGAGACTAGATGAATTCAGAAAAAAAGCACAAAAAGAAAAGTAAAATGGAGCGTGGCCTAACCAATCGCCATGTTCAGGTTATGGCCATTGCAGGAACGATTGGTACGGGATTATTTCTTGGGGCTGGTCGGTCTATCAGTTTAACTGGACCTTCGATTGTCTTGGTCTATATGATTACAGGTGGCTTCATGTATCTCATGATGCGTGCTATCGGAGAAATGTTGTATCAAGACCCAGAGCAACACACCTTTATCAATTTTATTACTCGCTATCTTGGAAAGGGCTGGGGATATTTCTCGGTTTGGTCTTATTGGTTATCAGTAGTCTTTATTGGTATGGCTGAGATTACAGCTATTGCTCACTATGTTCAGTTTTGGTTTCCGTCTTGGCCATCTTGGTTGATTCAGGTTGTCTTTTTATCAATTTTAGGATTGGTTAATCTGATTGCAGTTAAAATATTTGGTGAAGTGGAATTTTGGTTTGCCATGATTAAAATCGTTGCTATTCTTGCCATGATTGCGACGGGTATTTTTATGGTCTTGACCGGCTTTGAAACTCCTTATGGATTAGCAAGTCTCGCCAATATTAGTGAGCAATTCTCCCTTTTCCCAAATGGAGGAATGAATTTTGTCATGGCCTTTCAAATGGTTTTCTTTGCTTACTTGATGATTGAATTTATTGGCGTTACAACATCTGAAACCAAAGATCCTCGAAAAGTCTTGCCTAAGGCGGTTAAGGAAATTCCTTTGCGAATTATCTTCTTCTACGGTGGGGCTTTACTTGCAATCATGTCTATTATTCCTTGGCGTGAGCTTTCTGCGACGGATTCACCATTTGTAACGGTATTTGAACTTGTTGGTCTTAAGTGGGCAGCAGCCTTGATTAACTTTGTTGTTTTGACTTCCGCTGCGTCAGCCTTGAATTCAACCCTTTACTCAACAGGTCGTCACTTGTACCAAATTGCCCATGATTCACCAAATCGTTTCTTGAAAGCTATTAAGGCAGATACACTTTCACGCCACAACGTTCCTCAGAATGCTATCATTGCTTCTGCGGTATTGATTGGTCTTGCAGCCTTCATCAATGTACTTCCTGGCGTATCAGATGCCTTTGCTTTGATTACGGCTTCTTCATCAGGTGTTTATATCGCCATCTACATCTTAATCATGGTGGCCCATCTTAAGTATCGCAAGTCAAAAGACTTTATGGCAGATGGCTATCTCATGCCCCAATATCGCTTGCTAAATCCTCTGACTATGCTCTTCTTTATCTTTGTATTTGGAATTCTCTTCTTACAAGAATCAACTGTAATGGGAGCCAGAGGTTCAGCTATCTGGATTGTTGCTTTTGGTATTTATAGCCAATGGAAATTTAGAAAATAAGTTATAAGCTCATCAACTCAGGTTGATGAGCTTTCTAGTTTGACTGCTCTTGGTAATAAGACTATAATGAAGCTATAAGTGTCTTTAGGAGGTTTTGATGCAGGTAAGATTGGAAAATACAGAGTCTCAGAAATCGCAAATTATAGGAGACTTGATTCGCTCCTATAATCGTTCCAAAAGAGAAGTTGCTGAAAGTGAGCCACTAAACCTTTATGTCGAAGATGAACATGGTGAAATCATGGCTGGTTTAGTAGCAGAGACTTTCGGGAATTGGTTAGAAATTGAGTATTTGTTTGTGAAGGAGGACTTGCGAGGACAAGGAATCGGCTCCCAACTATTACAGCAAGCAGAAAGTGAAGCTAAAAAGAGAAACTGTCGCTTTGCTTTTGTGAATACCTATCAGTTTCAAGCGCCAGCCTTTTATCAAAAGCAGGGCTACAAGGAAGTCTTTATCTTAAAAGATTATCCCTACACTGGACAAAGGCACTATTATCAAAAAGATTTGTAAACATAGAACTCTCTATCATGTAAGTGGTAGAGTTTTTTTGTAAAAAAAATCTCACAAAATGACAGATATATATTGCATAATGTAAAATATATGATATAATAAAGTTGAAAAAAGAAGCGCGACTTTTAAAATTAAGGAGGAGGTAACAAGTGGCTAAGAATTTAAAATTAAAGTTAGCTCGAGTGGAGCTTGATATGACACAAGGTGATTTGGCAGAAGCTGTGGGTGTAACTAGGCAGACTATCGGTTTGATAGAAGCTGGAAAGTACAATCCTACGCTTTCACTTTGCCAATCCATTTGCAGATGCTTAGGGAAAACGCTGGATCAATTATTTTGGGAGGAAGAAGATGAAAAATAGATTATTTTATTATCAATTACTGGATGAAAGAGAAGAGCAACTGATGAATAAAGCGGGGGCTGAAAGTTTCTATATCTCTATAGCTTTCTTGCTTTTATCTTATATGATTGCAGTATTAGCACCAAGTCTTTTTAATCCGAGAATGATTCTCATCATTATCATTATTGGAACTTTTTACTTTTTCGGCCGTGCTCGAGATCTCGGTGTGACCTACTATAGTCGTTTTCATTTTACATTTTTAGGATGCCTGTTATTAACTCTTGTGATTACAGCCATCTTGATGCTACAAAACTACCAGTTTAATATCGAAATTTATCAGCACAACCCTCTACATATTAAGTACATTTATGCATGGGTATTTACTTATATCTTTTATCTTCCTTGGGTATTTATTGGCAACTTAGGCTTGAAAAGTTATGGTGAATGGGCTCAGAAAAAGTTTGAGCAGGATATGGATGAACTTGAGAGTATGGAATAGCTTGTTAGCTTTTTCTCCATCTTGGTAAAATGTGTTATAATAGTACTAATTTATGAGAAAAGAAGAAATTTTTTCTTTTTTTACAAATAAGGAAGAAGGACAGTATATGTACCCAGATGACAGTTTAACATTGCACACAGATTTGTATCAGATTAATATGATGCAGGTTTACTTCGACCAAGGAATTCATAATAAGAAAGCAGTTTTTGAAGTTTATTTCCGCCAACAACCGTTTAAAAATGGTTATGCTGTTTTTGCAGGTTTGGAACGAATTGTGAACTACCTAGAAAACCTGCGCTTTTCTGATAGCGATATAGCTTATTTAGAGTCACTTGGTTATCATGGCGCCTTCTTGGAATATCTCCGTAATCTCAAGTTAGAGTTGACGGTGCGTTCTGCTCAAGAAGGGGACTTAGTATTTGCTAATGAACCGATCGTTCAAGTGGAAGGACCTTTGGCGCAGTGTCAATTGGTTGAAACAGCTCTTTTAAATATTGTCAACTTTCAAACCTTGATTGCGACCAAGGCAGCTCGTATTCGTTCAGTCATTGATGATGAACCATTGATGGAGTTCGGTACACGTCGTGCGCAAGAGATGGATGCAGCGATCTGGGGAACTCGTGCCGCTGTTATTGGTGGTGCCAATGGAACTAGTAATGTGCGTGCTGGTAAGCTCTTTGGAATTCCGGTTTTAGGGACTCACGCCCATGCCTTGGTTCAAGTCTATGGGAATGACTACCAAGCTTTCAAGGCTTATGCCTCAACTCACCGTGATTGTGTCTTTCTTGTAGATACTTATGATACTCTTCGTATCGGTGTTCCAGCAGCCATTCAGGTTGCAAGAGAATTAGGTGACAAGATTAACTTTAAGGGTGTTCGTATTGACTCTGGAGATATCGCCTATATTTCTAAAAAAGTTCGTCAACAACTGGACGAGGCAGGGTTTACTGATGCTAAGATTTATGCATCCAATGACCTAGATGAAAATACCATCCTTAACCTCAAGATGCAAAAAGCTAAGATTGATGTCTGGGGTGTCGGGACTAAGCTCATTACAGCCTATGACCAACCAGCACTTGGAGCAGTTTACAAGGTGGTTGCCATTGAAGATGAAAATGGTCAGATGCGCAATACTATCAAACTTTCAAACAATGCAGAGAAGGTTTCAACACCAGGTAAGAAACAAGTTTGGCGCATCACCAGCCGTGAAAAAGGCAAGTCTGAAGGTGACTACATTACTTACGATGGTGTAGATGTTACTAGTATGACAGAGATTAAGATGTTCCATCCGACCTATACTTACATCAAGAAAACTGTCCGAAATTTTGATGCCGTTCCCCTCTTGGTGAATATCTTCAAGGAAGGTAAGCTAGTCTATGATTTACCAAGTCTGCCTGAAATCCAAGCCTATGCTCGCAAGGAATTTGACAAGCTTTGGGACGAATACAAACGTGTTCTTAACCCACAACATTATCCTGTGGACTTGGCTCGTGATGTATGGCAAGACAAGATGGACTTGATTGATAAGATGCGTAAAGAAGCTCTGGGCGAAGGAGAAGAAGAATGAGTTTGCAAGAGACCATTATCCAACAACTAGGTGTTAAACCAGTCATTGATGCTCAAGAAGAAATTCGTCGTTCCATTGACTTTTTGAAAAAATACCTTAAAAAACATCCTTTCCTTAAAAGTTTTGTATTAGGAATTTCTGGTGGTCAAGACTCGACTTTAGCTGGTCGCCTTGCCCAACTAGCTATGGAAGAAATGCGAGCTGAAACCGGTGATGATTCTTATAAATTTATAGCAGTTCGCCTGCCTTATGGCATTCAAGCTGATGAGGATGATGCCCAAAAAGCCCTAGCTTTTATCCAGCCAGATGTGAGTTTGGTGGTCAATATCAAGGATTCTGTAGATGCAATGGCAGCGGCAGTAGAGGCTACTGGTAGTCTAATGTCAGACTTTAATAAAGGGAATATCAAGGCTAGAAGCCGGATGATTGCCCAATATGCACTCGCAGGAGCTCATAGTGGAGCTGTTATTGGTACTGACCATGCTGCCGAAAATATCACAGGTTTCTTTACTAAGTTTGGTGACGGCGGAGCAGATATTCTCCCTCTTTATCGTCTTAACAAACGCCAAGGAAAACAACTATTGAAGGAGCTAGGAGCTGATCCTGCTCTCTATGAAAAAGTACCGATTGCTGATCTAGAAGAAGAGAAACCAGGATTGGCAGATGAAGTTGCACTCGGTGTAACCTACGCAGAGATTGATGACTACCTGGAAGGTAAGCAAGTAAGCCCAGAAGCCCAAGCAACCATTGAAAAATGGTGGTACAAAGGCCAACACAAACGCCACCTACCAATCACAGTCTTTGATACGTTTTGGGAGTAAAAAAGAAGGAAAAGTGCTGCTTTTCCTTCTTTCTTTTTATAAGTATTAATTAAAATGTTTGAGATATGAAGTGTGGAAAGGTTACTCATCTTGCATAAAATATGATATTGTAACTAATGAATTACTATCAAAATAAGAATCTTTATCAAAATATTTGCAATTTCCTATTGTAATACTATGTATTTTGTAATTCTTAATAAAATAAGGTAATTTTTCATATTTTTTTTCAAGTAATGTTACATTATGAAATCCAATATTTTCAAAAAGCTCTTTTACTTCAGAAGCTTCTTTTGCAAGTAAAATGTCATAATCATCAGGTGGAAGGATATACTGATTTTTTAAAATATCAGTAAGTCGCTCCGAAATTCGTAAACTAACATTTTCAGGAATACTTGAATCACTATTCTCACTGGAGATTATAACTTTCCCTGTTAAAATTCCATAATCATTATAATCTAAAGTAAAACACCAAGTTGAAATTCGACTATTTGAATACACCTCAAAATTAATTAAAGCTTGGTTAATTTCTACTTTTTTAAATCGATTAATTTTATCGATTTCTTCGTGAATTATTCTATTGAACTCTTCTTGATTTAAGAATTCTGGAAATTGAATGGATAAAGACTGTCTAAGCTCCTCGTCTTGTTTCTCTTCAAGACGCTCTTGACTATGCCATGAGTGTATTTCAGCAACAAAATTTACAACTTTACCTGGGATACTAATAACATTAGAAATTCCTGTTATAGTATTATTGGCTACACTAACAACTCCATCGACAGTATTACTAGTTATTTTTGAAGTTTCATCAACAACTACTTTTACGGCTTTTGAAGTCTCAGTAGCAATATCATTTACAACCTTTGAGGATTCATTAGCGATACCGTTTACAACTTTAGAAGTTTCATTGGCGATACCATTTACAACTTTAGAAGTTTCATTAGTAACGTTATCTACAAATTTAAAGAAATCATTTAACATAAAACAATACCGTTAATCAAAATAAAGCAAATCTTTGCTAGTACTTGTAAACAGATCGAAACCATCTTTGGTAACAACACCGCAGTCCTCGATACGAACACCGACTTTACCAGGGATGTAGATACCAGGCTCAACTGAGAAGCACATGCCTTCTTCGATTACCATGTCGTTTCCTTCCATGATGGATGGGAATTCGTGGACGTCCATACCAATACCGTGGCCGAGACGGTGGTTGAAGTATTCACCGTAGCCAGCTTTTTCAATCACTTCACGAGCTGCGCGGTCTACTTCATGCGCAGTCACACCAGGTTTGATAAAGTCAAGGGCAGCTTGTTGAGCTTCCAGAGTCAAGTTGTAAATGTCTTTCTTGAATTGATCAGGTTTACCGACAGCGACTGTACGAGTCATATCTGATGCATAACCATTCACCATTACACCGAGGTCAAAGAGGAGAAGGGCATTGTTTTCAACCTTATTGGCTCCAGGAATACCATGAGGGTTTGCAGCGTTATCACCTGTCAAAACCATAGTATCAAAACTCATTTCATAGCCTTCGCGTTTCATGGCAAAATCAATCTGTGCGATAATATCAGTTTCCGTATTATCAAGAGAGATATTGTCAAAACCAACTTTGACAGACTTGTCTGCATAGACACCTGCTACCATCATCTTTTGAACTTCGTCAGCTGACTTGATCAAGCGCATACGCTGGATTAGTGGAGTCAAGTTTTCAAATTCAGCAGTTTCAAAGACAGATTTTAAACCATGGTATTTAGTCAAAATAAGGTTGTCAAACTCAACTGCGACACGTTTGAAATCAAGTTGTGGCAAGGCGTTTTGGATTTTTTTCCAAGGGTTTTCAGAGTCTACATAACCAACAACCGGGAATGAAACAGTGCTAGTTGCTCGCTCAACTTCAAGGGCTGGGACAAAGAGAAGTGGTTCCTGGTCTCCAAGGACAAAGAGGAACATTTGACGTTCGTGTGGATCACTGTAAAAACCAGTGAGGTAATTGATAGTGACGGGGTCAGATACGACTGCGACGTCTAACTTTTCAGATTCGAGATATGTTACAATTTGTTGTAATTTAGACATATGTTACCTTCTTTCTACCCCTCTATTTTTGCAAAAATTAGTAGAAAATGCAAGAGAGAAGGGGAAAAGAGCCTAAAAAAATTCCAACAGCTAATAGCATGTTGGAATAGAAAGATCAGTTGAATTCTGCCTTACTTTTCACATCGCTGTATTCTTCAGCAACTTCTTGGCTAAGAATATCTTCATAAGCTGGCAGAACAATGTCGTGACCATATTTTTTCTTGAGTGCAGTAGTGACCAAGCGATAGGCTAAGTTTGCATTACGAGATAAGATAGGTCCGTGGAAATAAGAGCCGAAAACATTTTTATAGTGAACACCTTCACCGATCTTTTCTTCATTATTTCCATTTCCGTATACGACCTGCCCGAGTGGTTTTTGGTCATCTGAGAGGAAGGTACGGCCTTGGTGGTTTTCAAAACCATAATAGGTTTCATCAAATTCTTCGTTATGAATTTTAATGTCCCCAATAAAGCGGTTGTTAGTTTGGTTGAGGGTGTAGTGTCCCATGACACCTAGACCTTCGATACGTCTTCCAGAAGCTTCGATATAGTATTGACCCAATAGTTGGAAACCACCACAGATAGCAAGGACGACACCGTCATTTTGGATAAAGTTATCGATACTTTCTTTTTTAGCAGGCAAATCACCAGCAATGATACTTTGTTCAAAGTCTTGGCCACCACCGAAAAAGGCAATATCGTAGTGATGTTCATCGAAATCATCATGAAGCGAAACGATATCAATTGTTACATGTGCACCCAGCTTTTCAGCGACGTACTTGAGCATGAGGATGTTTCCATTATCTCCGTAGGTGTTCATGAGATTCCCATAGAGGTGGGCGATATTTAGTTGGTAAGGATAATTGCCGTCTTTTGAGGAAAGTGAAGTATAAACCATTAGTTCATCTCCTTTCTAACAAGCTGACGATTGGCAAGTAATTCTCGGAATTCTAGCATAGCCGTATAAGTCGCAAGGATATAGGCATGCTTGCAGTCTTGAGCTTCGATTGTTTTGAGAACTTGTTCCAGGCTACTTGTTTCAGTGATCTTGTCAGCTGGATAGCCAGTAACACGTAGACGACGAGCAATTTCAGAATGACGAACTCCACCCGCATTGATTTCAGGAATGTCCATATCCGTAATTTGCTCAAAGTCAGCATCCCAAATCCAGCTGGTATCAATCCCGTCTGCATAGTTGGCATTGAGGAGAACAGATAGACTAAATGGATAAGGAGCTAGCTTGATCATTTCGATGGCCTGGGTAGCACCAACAGGGTTTTTAATAAGAACCAGTGTGCATTCCTTGTCACCGATATGGAAGGTTTCTTGTCGTCCAAAGACAGCACGACTCTTGTCAAATCCTTGTTTAATCAGTTGAGAATCAGCGCCTAGGTAACGAGCGATAGCAACTGCAGCAAGAGCATTGTAGATGTTGTAGAGACCACCGATTTGAATACCATATTCCTGACCATCAATAACAAAACGAGAACGATTGTTAGTCAACTCAACCAATTCTGTCAGACGGTAGTCCAAGTCAGGACGCTTGCATCCACAATTTTCACAGATATAAGCTCCCAAGTTAGCATAAGTGTTGAGCTCGTATTTCAGAATACTTTGACATTCAGGGCAGAGGATACCTTCAGTATTGTAGTGAGCAAGTTGCGCTGGACCTTTTTCTAGATCAAAACCAAAATACTGAACAGGATTTGAAATTGCAGGCTTGTAGAAAAGCGGACTATCACCGTTTAGCAGAACAGTAGCAGTAGGAACTTTTCGAATAGCGTCCAAAATCATGTTGTAGGTCGTATAGATCTCACCGTATCGGTCCATCTGATCGCGGAAGATATTAGTGATAACGAAAAGACTAGGCTGGATATAGTCACAGATATGTGAGAGACTAGCTTCGTCGATTTCAAGTACTGCTATATTTTTTCCAGTTTTTGAAGATTTTGCAGTCAAGAAAGTAGTCGTAATCCCTGTGATCATGTTGGCACCACTTGGATTGGTTAACACTTGACCATAAATTTCCTTTAGGATACCGACAGTGAGAGCGGTTGTCAAGGTTTTTCCATTGGTACCAGTTATCACAACAATCTCGTAGTTCTTCGCTAAATGTTGTAGAATATCTTTATCAAATTGAAGGGCGAGTTTTCCAGGTAGCGTACTTCCACGGCCAAGACGGCTCAAAATAAAGTGAGAAGAACGCCCAGCAAGAAGGCCCAAAGTAGTTTTTAATTTCATGTTTCTATTATATCATAAAAGCCAGAAAAGATAGATTTGAGATTTTGGATAAAAAAACAACCCTAAGGAGGTTGTTTTTTCATAAGTGTATCTTAGCTTAAATCGCAAACAAGTCATTCAAGTTTTCAGCCAATGTTGGGTGAGTGAAGATTTGTTTTGTGAAGTAAGTGTATGGGATTTTGTTGTCCATAGCAACAGTAATAATGTTGATGATTTCTTGTGATCCTTCTGAAAAGATAGTTGCACCTAGAATTTCTTTAGTTTCAGTGTTGACAACAGCTTTGAAGGCTCCACGAAGATCTCCATTCACATGACCACGAGGCATAGCTGCAACAGGGATTTCCTTAACAGCGTATGGAAGTTTCAAATCAGCTGCTTGACTTTCAGTCAAACCAACTTGTGAAAGTGCTGGTGTGATAAACATAGTGTTTGGAACATTGAGACGGTCTTCAAGTGTGTAGCTGCCATCACCAGCAAGGTAGCTGTAAACAACACGGAAGTCATCTAGTGAAATGTAGGTAAATTGAAGTCCACCGTTGACATCTCCAACTGCAAAGACACCAGGAACATTTGTTTGACAATGTTTGTCCACCTTAATCGCACCACGTTCAGTTAGTTCAATGTCTGTATTTTGAAGTTGAAGTGGTTCTACATTTGGTTTACGTCCTGTTGCGTAGAGAAGGGCATCGAAACGGTAGGTTTCATTCTCTGTCACGACAAGAACTTGATCACCATCGTTTTTGATTTCAGTAGTATGGATATTTTGAAGCAGTTCAATGCCGTCTTCTTCCATGTATTGTTTAGCAAGAGCAGCAATAGAAGGTTCTGCGCGAGGTAGGAAAGTATCTAGAGCATCTAGGACTGTTACCTTGCTTCCAAGTTTATTGTAGAGACCAGCAAACTCAAGACCGATATTTCCACCACCAAGGATTCCGAGTTTTTCTGGTAATTGTTCCAAGTTTTGGATACCAGTTGAATCAAAGACATTCTTGCTAGTAGATAGTCCTGGAATAGGCAAAACGTTTGAAACAGCACCAGTGTTGATGACGATTGTTTCAGCAGTTAGTTCTTGTTTTTCATCACCAACTTGAATTTCGATGACTTTATTAGACACAAAGTGGGCTTCAGCATCAATGATATCAACTCCAGTACCAGCAATCGTAGCATAGTTTTTACCATTGAGGCGTGTAGTAACAGTGTTTTTAGTAGCCATGACCTCGTCAAATGACAAGTCCTTCTCTGCGGCAACTAACAAGGTTTTAGTTGGAATACAACCGATGTTGATACAAGTTCCACCGTACATAGCCTTGTTGCGTTCGATAAGGGCAACTTTTTTACCAGCAGAAGCCAGTTTGGCAGCAAGAGTTTTACCTGCCTTACCAAATCCAATAACAATTAAATCGTATGTTAACATTTTTAAATCCTCCTGTTTGATTTTCATTCTAGCACAAGAAAAAAACTTTTGCACAAATCTGCTACGGGAAAAAAAATTCAAACAAAATAGTCTCGAGAATGCTTTGATAAAATCGACTTCAAAAGATAGAAAAATCGTTTACATGACTTAATCAGGAGGTTAGACTATCTTTTGAACTTCTCTTGTGTTATACTAGATAAGTTGCAAAAAAGCAGTACTTTTTCTTTAGTGGAAAAGAAGCAACACGGTCTTTCATAAAAGATATGAAAGTACGTCATGACAAGAAAAGTATAAACTAAGCGCTATAGGATGGCTTCGCACCATCTTTAGAAAGAAGAATAACGTGAAATTTAATGAATTTAATCTTTCTGCGGATTTGTTAGCAGAAATCGAAAAAGCAGGATTTGTAGAAGCAAGTCCTATCCAAGAGCAAACCATTCCTTTGGCTCTTGAAGGGAAAGATGTTATCGGACAAGCTCAAACCGGTACAGGGAAAACTGCAGCCTTTGGCTTGCCAACCCTTGAAAAAATTCGTACAGAAGAAGGAACCATTCAAGCTTTGGTCATTGCACCAACCCGTGAACTAGCTGTACAAAGTCAGGAAGAACTTTTCCGCTTTGGTCGAAGCAAGGGTGTAAAAGTCCGTTCTGTTTATGGTGGTTCAAGTATCGAAAAACAAATCAAGGCACTTAAATCAGGAGCTCATATCGTAGTTGGAACGCCTGGTCGTCTCCTAGACTTGATCAAACGCAAGGCCTTGAAACTACAGGACATTGAAACTCTTATCCTTGACGAAGCAGATGAAATGCTGAACATGGGATTCCTTGAAGACATCGAAGCAATCATCTCTCGTGTACCAGAAAATCGTCAAACCTTACTCTTTTCAGCAACCATGCCAGAAGCTATCAAACGCATCGGGGTTCAGTTCATGAAAGAACCAGAGCATGTGAAGATTGCTGCCAAAGAATTAACAACAGAACTGGTAGACCAGTACTATATCCGTGTAAAAGAACAAGAAAAATTCGACACCATGACTCGTCTCATGGATGTTGATCAACCTGAGTTGTCTATTGTCTTCGGTCGTACCAAACGTCGTGTAGATGAGTTGACTCGTGGACTTAAAATCCGTGGTTTCCGTGCAGAAGGGATTCATGGAGATTTGGACCAAAACAAACGTCTTCGTGTCCTTCGTGATTTTAAAAATGGCAACCTTGATGTCTTAGTTGCAACAGACGTGGCTGCTCGTGGTTTGGATATTTCAGGTGTGACTCATGTCTACAACTACGATATCCCACAAGACCCTGAAAGTTACGTTCACCGTATCGGCCGTACAGGTCGTGCTGGTAAGTCAGGTCAGTCTATTACCTTCGTTTCACCAAATGAAATGGGTTATCTCCAAATCATTGAGAACTTGACTAAGAAACGCATGAAAGGTCTTAAACCTGCAAGTGCAGAAGAAGCCTTCCAAGCTAAGAAGCAAGTAGCTCTTAAGAAAATCGAACGTGATTTTGCTAATGAGGAGATTCGTAGTAACTTTGAGAAGTTTGGCAAGGATGCTCGTCAATTGGCCTCAGAATTCAGTCCAGAAGAATTGGCTATGTATATTTTGAGTCTTACGGTTCAAGACCCAGATAGTCTTCCAGAAGTTGAAATTGCGCGTGAAAAACCTTTACCATTTAAACCATCTGGTGGTGGCTTCGGTGGCAAAGGCAAGGGTGGTCGAGGAGGCCGTCGTGGAGACGACCGTAGAGACCGTGAACGCCGTGGCAATGGCCGTCGTGATGACTATCGTAAAGGTGGACGTTCAAAGGATCGCTTTGATAAAGAGAAGCGTTACCGTAAGGACAATAAAAAACCACGCAATACTTCAAGCGAAAAGCAAACAGGCTTTGTTATTCGTAACAAAGGAGATAAATAACAAAAAAAGCGATTCACTAAGGTGAATCGCTTTTCTATATAAGGAGACCGAGAGTCATATGAAAAGTAATACGAGAAGTTTGTATTTATAAATTTGTTATCTTGTAATATTATCTTATCAAAAAAATAAAATACTGTCAATAAGAAAATAATAAAAAAATAGGAAAAATTTTCGAATACACTTGAATTGCAATTCAATAAACAATTTTCAGATAATTGTTGAAAAAGTCAGAATTTTATGATATAATGAAAGCGATTATATGCGAGGTAAAAAATGGCACATTTATTAGAAAAAACAAGAAAAATCACATCAATTTTAAAGCGTTCGGAGGAGCAATTACAAGATGAGCTTCCTTATAATGCCATTACACGTCAATTAGCAGATATTATTGACTGTAACGCTTGTATTGTGAATAGCAAGGGTCGTTTGTTGGGCTACTTTATGCGCTACAAGACTAATAATGACCGAGTAGAGCAATTCTTCCAATCAAAGACTTTTCCAGAAGATTATGTGCAAGGTGCGAACATGATCTATGATACAGAGGCCAATCTTCCAGTAGAGCATGATTTGACAATTTTCCCAACTGAGAGTCGTTCTGATTTCCCAGATGGTTTGACAACAATTGCTCCAATCCATGTCTCTGGTATTCGCTTGGGTTCATTGATTATTTGGCGCAATGATAAAAAGTTTGAAGAAGATGATTTGATTCTGGTTGAGATTGCCAGTACAGTAGTAGGAATTCAACTCTTGAACTTCCAACGTGAAGAAGATGAGAAAAATATTCGTCGTCGTACGGCTGTAACTATGGCGGTCAATACACTTTCTTACTCTGAACTTAGAGCAGTATCGGCTATTCTAGCTGAATTAAATGGTAATGAAGGTCAATTAACAGCTTCAGTCATTGCTGACCGTATCGGTATCACTCGTTCTGTAATTGTTAATGCTCTTCGTAAACTCGAATCGGCAGGGATTATTGAGAGTCGTTCTCTTGGTATGAAAGGAACTTATCTCAAAGTTCTCATTCCAGATATTTTTGAAGAAGTGAAAAAGAGGGACTATTAATGGCTAAGGCTTTAATTTCTATTGACTATACAGAAGATTTTGTAGCGGACCATGGGAAACTGACTGCGGGAGCTCCAGCTCAAGCAATATCTGATGATATATATGGGGTGACCCAAAAGGCTTTTGAACGTGGAGATTATATCTTTTTTACCATCGATGCTCATGAAGAAAATGATGTTTTTCATCCTGAAAGTAAGCTGTTCCCGCCTCATAATATTATTGGGACTAGTGGACGAAACTTGTATGGCAAGTTAGCAGACTTTTATCATGAGCATGCTGATGATAGTCGTATTTTCTGGATGGACAAACGTCACTATTCGGCCTTTTCTGGAACAGATTTGGATATTCATCTCAGAGAGCGTAGAGTAGATACAGTCATTTTGACAGGAGTTCTTACAGATATCTGTGTCTTGCATACAGCCATTGATGCTTATAATCTTGGTTATCAGATAGAAGTTGTGAAACCAGCAGTTGCATCCATTTGGCCTGAAAATCATGCCTTTGCACTTGGACATTTCAAGAATACACTTGGTGCGAAATTGGTTGATGAAAATTTGCTTGAAATTACAGAATAATACATTTCAAGATGAAAAAATCTGAAAAAAGTGTTGACAATTTTTTTCAAAGTTGATATACTAGTAAAGTAATCGACGCGGGGATGGCGGAATTGGCAGACGCGCAGGACTAAGGATCCTGTGACCGCTTTAGGTCGTGAGGGTTCAAGTCCCTCTCTCCGCATAATAGTGAGCTAGCTTTGGCTAGCTTTTTATTTTTCATCAAAAAGAGCAAAAATATTTTTGCTCTTTTTTTGGTATTTCATAAACATTTCATATTTGAATATTATAATGGTTTTACAAATATGGAGGTGCTATATGAATCCCACTCAAAGAGCTTGGGCTTACGTCAGTAGAAAACGACTGAGAAGTCTCATATTATTCTTGATTCTATTTGTCTTATTGGCTGGAATATCGGCTTGTTTGACGCTTATGAAGTCCAACAAAGCAGTAGAAAATAATCTCTATCGCTCATTGAATACGTCTTTTTCGATTAAAAGAATAGAAGTAGATCAGACCTTTCAACTGTCTCAACTAGATGACCTTAAAAAAATAAAAGGTCTTGAGAAGATTTCACCTGAGCTAGAAACAATAGCCAAGTTAACTGACAAAGAAGTTGTTACTGGAGAACAAAGCATCCAAAGGGATGATTTGACAGAGGCTGAAAAAAATCTCATCAGTTTGATAGCTTTAGAAGATTCTTCCAAGGATGTTTCTTTTACAAGTTCCGCCTTTAGTCTTAAAGAAGGAAGACATCTCGAAAAAGGGGATCGTAAAAAAATCTTAATCCACGAAGATTTAGCCAAGAAAAACAATCTAAAAGTAGGAGATCAGATAAGCTTAAATCCTGCTCAAGTAGAAGGAAATAGTGGACAAAGGCTAGACTATGAAATCGTCGGTATTTTCTCAGGTAAGAAGCAAGAGAAATTTACCGGTCTATCATCAGACTTTAGTGAAAACACGGTCTATACAGACTACGAAAGTAGCCAAAGTCTTCTTGGAAATAAGGAAGCTCAAGTTACTGCCGCTCGTTTCTATCTAGAAAATCCAAAAGATATGGATAGTATCATTCAAGAGGTTGAAAAGTTATCTCTGGAAACTAAAGGTTATCAAGTCGAGAAGGAAAATAAGGCTTTTGAACAAATCAAGGATTCAGTTTCGACCTTCCAAACCTTCCTACAGATTTTCCTCTATGGCATTATGATTGCTGGTGTAGGAGCGCTGATCTTGGTCTTGTCACTTTGGTTACGAGAGCGAGTCTACGAGGTTGGGATTTTATTGGCATTAGGTAAAGGGAAAATAGCAATCTTTAGCCAATTCTGCCTGGAAGTCATCCTAGTTTCATTGGCATCTATTCTGCCAGCATTTGTGGCTGGGAATGCTATTACTTCCTATCTCTTGAAGACTATTCTAGCAAGTGGCGACCAAGCTGCCCTACAAGATACGCTAGCAAAAGCAACGAATTTTTCAACAAGTCTTTTATCATTTGGAGAATCTTATATCTTCCTACTTATAATCAGCTGCTTGTCAGTTGCACTTTGTTTCCTATTTTTATTTAGAAAATCACCGAAAGAAATTTTATCATCCATCAGTTAATAAAGGAGAAATCATGACTTTACTACAATTACAAGATCTTACTTATCGTTACAAAAACACTGCAGAAGCAGTATTATATAAAATCAATTACGATTTTGAACCAGGCAAGTTTTATAGTATTATCGGAGAATCAGGAGCTGGAAAGTCAACACTCTTATCTCTATTAGCAGGGCTCGATAACCCAGTCGAAGGTGCTATCCTATTCGAAGGCAAGGATATTCGTGAACAAGGGTATTCTTATCACCGAATGCACCATATCTCACTAGTTTTCCAAAACTATAACTTGATTGATTATCTTTCCCCATTGGAAAATATCCGCTTGGTTAATAAAAAAGCTAGCAAGGATACCCTTCTTGAACTTGGTTTAGATGAAAGTCAAATCAAGCGGAATGTTCTCCAATTATCAGGTGGACAGCAACAACGGGTTGCCATTGCTCGTAGTCTTGTATCGGAAGCACCAGTGATTTTAGCAGATGAACCAACTGGAAACTTGGATCCTAAGACTGCTGGAGATATCATCGATTTACTCAAATCTCTTGCTGAGAAAACAGGTAAGTGTGTGATCGTTGTGACCCACAGCAAGGAAGTAGCACAAGCATCAGATATTACACTGGAATTGAAGAATAAGAAATTGACTGAAACAAGGAAAAATAGTAACTAAAACTTTTAAACATATTAAAAACGGAAGTAAATCTAGAAAGGAATCTTATGTTACACAACGCATTTGCCTACGTCACAAGAAAATTTTTTAAGTCTATTGTGATCTTTCTTATCATTCTCTTGATGGCTAGTTTGAGTTTGGTCGGCTTATCAATCAAGGGTGCGACAGCCAAGGCTTCTCAAGAAACCTTTAAAAATATCACCAATAGTTTCTCCATGCAAATCAACCGTAGGGTCAATCAAGGTACTCCACGTGGTGCTGGGAATATCAAGGGTGAAGATATCAAAAAAATTACCGAAAATAAGGCCATTGAATCCTACATCAAACGGATTAATGCTATCGGTGATTTGACAGGCTATGAACTGATTGAAACGCCTGAAACCAAGAAAAATCTAACTGCGGATCGAGCTCAACGTTTTGGAAGTAGCTTGATGATAACAGGGGTTAATGACTCTTCTAAAGAAGACAAGTTTGTGTCAGGCTCTTACAAACTGGTCGAAGGAGAACATTTAACAAACGATGACAAATACCAGATTCTCATGCACAAAGACTTGGCTGCTAAACATGGCTGGAAGGTTGGAGATAAGGTCAAACTGAACTCCAATATCTACGATGCAGATAATGAAAAAGGAGCCAAGGAAACAGTAGAAGTAACGATCAAAGGACTTTTTGATGGACACAACAAATCTGCTGTAACCTACTCACAAGAACTCTATGAGAATACAGCTATCACAGATATTCACACAGCAGCACAACTCTATGGTTATACAGAAGATACAGCTATTTATGGAGATGCTACCTTCTTTGTGGCTGGAGATAAGAATCTAGATACTGTCATGCAAGAACTAGGATCTATCAACGGCATCAACTGGAAGATGTATAGCTTGATTAAGAGTTCATCTAACTATCCTGCCCTTGAACAATCTATCTCAGGCATGTACAAGATGGCTAATCTTCTCTTCTGGGGTAGCTTGAGCTTCTCTGTTCTTCTACTTGCTCTCTTACTGACACTATGGATTAACGCCCGTCGTAAAGAGGTTGGAATCCTCCTTTCAATTGGTCTAAAACAAGCAAGTATTCTAGGACAATTTATCACAGAAGCAGTTATGATTGCAATTCCAGCACTAATTTCAGCTTACTTCCTAGCCAACTATACTGCTCGTACTATTGGAAATACAGTTCTCGCAAATGTCACATCAGATGTGGCTAAGCAAGCTAGTAAGGCAGCCCAAGCCTCTAATCTTGGTGGTGGTGCAGAAGTTGATGGCTTTAGCAAGACTCTTTCAAGTTTGGATATTTCCATTCAACCTTCTGACTTTGCTATTATCTTTGTACTTGGCTTGGTTCTAGTGGTACTAGTTATGGCACTTGCTTCAAGCAATCTCCTCTTTAAACAACCAAAAGAACTCTTGTTGGATAGTGAATAAAAAACATGCTACCTATTCTCACTCAAATGAGATATAATATAGGTAGCATTTTTGATAGAAAAGGATTTATATGAAAATTCTAATTGTAGAAGATGAAGACATGATCCGCGAGGGAATTAGTGATTATTTGACGGATTGTGGCTATGAAACCATTCAGGCAGCAGATGGCCTTGAGGCCTTAGAACAATTTTCGAATCACCAAGTTGCCTTGGTTCTCTTAGATATTCAAATGCCGAAACTCAATGGTTTAGAGGTTTTGTCAGAAATCCGAAAAAGTAGCCAAGTTCCGGTCTTGATGTTGACAGCCTTTCAGGACGAAGAATATAAGATGAGTGCCTTTGCTGCATTAGCAGATGGTTATTTGGAAAAGCCTTTTTCTCTATCTTTGTTAAAAGTACGAGTGGATGCTATTTTCAAACGTTATTATGATGTAAGTCGTATATTTACCTATGGGGATACTCAGGTAGACTTTGACAGTTATAGCGCTAAAGTAGCTGGTCAAGAAGTTGCAGTGAATGCAAAAGAACTGGAAATTTTAGACTATCTGGTTAAAAATGAAGGTCGAGCCTTAACACGGTCGCAGATTATCGATGCTGTATGGAAGATGACAGATGAGGTTCCTTTTGACAGAGTGATTGATGTCTATATAAAGGAACTACGGAAAAAATTGGATTTAGACTGTATTCTTACCGTGCGCAATGTTGGTTATAAATTGGAGAGAAAATGAGACGTTCAGGTTTATTTAAAAAAATTTTTATCTATACCTTCTCGGTATTTTCTACCTTGGTCATTTGTTTGCATTTGGCCATCTATTTCCTCTTTCCTCCGACCTATCTCAGTCACCGTCAGGAGAGCATAGGGCAAAAGGCTACAGAAATTGCCCAGTCTCTCCAAGGCAAAGATAGTCAAGCTATTCAGGAAGTCCTTGAACTTTATTCTAAAAGCAGTGATATTAAGGGAGCTGTTAAGGGAGAGATGACTCAGGATAAGTTGGAAGTCAATGATAATCTTCCCGTTGATAAACAACGACAAACAGCCTCCTTGGTTATTGAGGAAAGAGAAGTTCAAACTAAGGATGGTCAGACCATGACCTTGCAGTTTTTAGCTTCTATGGATTTGCAGAAAGAAGCAGAAGACATCAGTCTGCAATTTTTGCCTTATACGCTATTAGCGTCTTTCATCATTTCGCTCCTCATCGCCTTTATCTATGCTAGAACCATTGTTGCTCCTATTTTGGAAATCAAACGAGTGACTCGACGGATGATGGATTTGGATGCAGAAGTGAGGTTGCGCGTGGATTCTAAGGATGAAATTGGTGATCTTAAAGAACAAATCAACAGCCTTTATCAGCATCTCTTGACTGTGATTGCAGATTTGCATGAAAAGAACGAGGCCATTCTCCAGCTGGAAAAGATGAAGGTTGAGTTTTTACGAGGTGCTTCCCACGAACTGAAAACACCTCTAGCTAGTCTAAAGATTCTTCTGGAGAATATGAAAGCCAATATTGGACGCTATAAAGATCGTGACCATTATCTGGGAGTTTCTTTGGGTATCGTGGATGATTTGACTCACCACGTTCAGCAAATCTTATCCCTTTCTTCAGTGCAAGAATTGCGAGATAAGAAGGAAGAAATCAACCTTCTTGAAATGACAGATTTTCTCTTAAAGGATTATGATTTATTAGCCAAAGAGAGGGAAATTTCAGTTGTGAATCAACTGACTGACCAACAAACTTATCTAAATCCTTCGGTACTAAAGCTGATTCTTTCCAATCTTATCAGTAATGCTGTGAAACACTCTGTTCAAGGTGGTTATTTAAAAATTGGGACAGAAGATGGCTGGGTTTTCATTGAGAACGCCTGTACACCTGAGGAGCAAGATAAGTTTGAACAATCCTTTACAGTATCTAGTCGACAAAGTAAGGGAGCTGGTTTGGGACTATTTGTAGTTAAAAGTTTATTGGAAAACGAAGAAATTGACTATCGATTTGAACGCTATGAAGACCACTTAGCCTTTTATATGAACCTACCCAAAGACCTGTAAGATTAGGACTTTGAGGAGAGTTCCATATTTTTAGATAGAAGAAATTCAATCTAAACTACAGGAAAAACTAGATTTTTTTGTCAAAAAGTGATAAAATGAACAATGTAAATGGGATATCCCATAAAAATATACAGGAGGCCTGATAAAATGGCAATCGTTTCAGCAGAAAAATTTGTCCAAGCAGCTCGTGACAACGGTTATGCAGTTGGTGGATTTAACACAAACAACCTTGAGTGGACTCAAGCTATCTTGCGCGCAGCAGAAGCTAAAAAAGCTCCAGTTTTGATCCAAACTTCAATGGGTGCTGCTAAATACATGGGTGGTTACAAAGTTGCTCGCAACTTGATCGCTAACCTTGTAGAATCAATGGGTATCACTGTACCAGTAGCTATCCACCTTGACCACGGTCACTACGAAGATGCACTTGAGTGTATCGAAGTTGGTTACACTTCAATCATGTTTGACGGTTCACACCTTCCAGTTGAAGAAAACCTTAAATTGGCTAAAGACGTAGTTGAAAAAGCACACGCTAAAGGTATCTCAGTAGAAGCTGAAGTTGGTACTATCGGTGGTGAAGAAGACGGAATCATCGGTAAAGGTGAATTGGCTCCAATCGAAGACGCTAAAGCAATGGTTGCAACTGGTATTGACTTCTTAGCAGCTGGTATCGGTAACATCCACGGTCCTTACCCTTCAAACTGGGAAGGTCTTGACCTTGACCACTTGCAAAAATTGACAGAAGCTCTTCCAGGCTTCCCAATCGTATTGCACGGTGGATCAGGTATTCCTGATGACCAAATCCAAGCAGCTATCAAACTTGGTGTTGCTAAAGTTAACGTTAACACTGAATGCCAAATCGCATTCGCTAACGCAACTCGTAAATTTGCTCGTGACTACGAAGCAAACGAAGCAGAATACGACAAGAAGAAACTCTTCGACCCACGTAAATTCTTGGCTGACGGTGTAAAAGCTATCCAAGCATCAGTTGAAGAACGTATCGACGTATTCGGTTCAGAAGGTAAAGCTTAATCTAGCTGAACAATACAAAACGAAACCCGCCTGTGAAGGTGGGTTTTTTGTGTTTACAGAAAACTTCTTTTATCGCACATAAAAAAGCAAAAATAACTAGAAGTTTTTTGCTTTTTGTTTTAAGAACTAAATATTATTTCTTGTCTTTTGAGTTCATTAAGGCTGCAACAACTGTTGCCCCAATAATTGGTGCAAGAGAACCAATTATTCTAGAAGCATTTTTAACAGTAGAAGTGGTTGCAATTAATGAAGATGCTTCACTAATTTGTTCAAAATCTACTGATTTATTCTCAGACACCGCATATTTTTCTGATTCATCAAAAAAATTTAGCAACAACTCTGCTCTATCAGCTCTGTCTTGATCAGTAGTTTTTAAATTTTCAATTTCAAAATCTATTACGGTACGTAATGCAATATAGTGGAGTTTTGTTAATCTACTTTTTTGAGTTTCAAGATTACTGATGGTTTGTTTAGTAACTCCTATAAGATTGCTGAGATCTGAACTTGTCCAATTCAAAATTTCTCGAATAGCTTTTAAGTTATTTTGTAGAATTGCTCTTGTATCTTCTGTTGATGGATATTTTTCTTTTAACATATCTTTTACCTATAATTTTCTACTTCTATTATAACAAAAATAAAATAAAATTTAAATAGTTGACTACTCAAAAATATTTTATTTGATAAAAAATAAAATATTTGTTAAAAATACTTGACAAGTATAATATTCTATATTATACTGTATCTAATAAAAGTAGAAGGGATTTAAATTATAAGATTGGTTATTACAAAGTATAAAATAAAGAGGAATTTATAATATTGTCTTCTTTATGATTAACAGTAAAACTATTTATAAAAAATAAAGAGGAGTTTTTTTATGGATATTCAATTGGCGTTTATCTTATTGTTAATTTCTTTGTGTTTCTTTCTATTGGTTAGAAAGAACATAATTACTAAAAAGTTTACGGAATTTTTGATAAAAAATAGATGTCCAGAACTGGACTTCTTAGAGTCTAGTGAATTCAGTGTTTTAGAATGTGCAAAAATATTGAACAAAAAATATAAAATTGGTTTGATTAATTCATATATTGTGGTTAATTCAATAAAAGTAGGTTAATATAAAATAAATGGGTAGTTATAATGGATGAACTTGTAAAAAAAATAGCAGCTTTTGGTTTACCTGGCGTAGTATTAATGATAGCAATGAGTGCGACAGGATTAGCAGGTGGGGCAGCATTGACAACAGCCTTAGCTGCACTTGGACCTTTTGGAATGATAGGAGGAATAGTTCTTTTAGCAACTATTGGTTTATTAGCCGATAAAATAGCGGAGTTAGGTTATGAAGAAGTTACAAAGCTTGTTCTTAAAGAACATCTTAAAACATCTTCTAAGGAAGAAGCTATTGAATTGGTTAAAAAATATCCTATTACAAAATCTATGAAATTAAAAATAATTGACTACATTGAAAATTTTAATGAAAATTAAAAAGAGGTAATATTATGGCAAAACTATACGAATGTAGAGAGTGCTTACAACAGTTTACAAAAAAGGAAATTGATTGGGAAGCTAGTGATGAAAGATATGAAGATTACTACTGTCATGACTGTTCAAGGTTTCTAGAACAATGTGGTATTGATGCGATGGATCCTGATGGATTTGGATACGATGATTATGGTAATTGGGATCAAGAACGTTTAGGTTTTTAGATTTTTTACTTACTACAATAGATATGTTTTTATCTTATTTAACAAACTAACCCACCTGTGAAGGTGGGTTTTTTGTTTCTGGATATAGACAGATTATACTGGAAAATTCTTAAACTTAAGTTGCTAAAAGAGTCTAATTTTTGTACAATAATGCTATGAAAATACTGAAAAAATCAGCCCTTGTCCTTCTTAGTTTCCTTATCTTGTTTTTAGTAGGGACATTTATCTTTCATCGTATCAGCTTAAAAAAGGAACAAGCCTCTCTAACTCCTATGGGTAAAACTGTTCTCGTTAATGGGCACAAAATTAATGTCTACGTTGAGGGGGATGGTCCAGAGACAATAGTAGTTCTATCAGGTGCTGGAATTGCTTCACCTATATTAGACTTTAAGAATCTAACAGATTCCTTATCAAAAAAATATAAGGTAGTCATTGTGGAGCGGGCTGGCTATGGTTATAGCGAGGATAGTAATCAGTCCAGAGATGTGATGGAAGTTTTGTCTGAGACACGTCAAGCTCTATCACAAGCAAATATATCAGGACCTTTTATCATTCTGTCTCATTCCATGGCTAGTCTTGAAAGTCTGGCTTGGCAGGAAAAGTATCCTGATGAAGTGAAAGCCTTGGTTGGTCTGGATTGGGCATTACCAGCAAGTTATGAGGATTTAAAGGATAATCAGGCCTTGCTTTCTGTTGCTTATTGGAGCAGTAAGATTGGCTTATTACGCTATTTTCCTGAGTCCTTTTATATAAAAAATCCAACTCTGACTGAAGCTGAACGACAACAATATAAATTACTAGCATATAAGCAGTTGATGTCACAAGCCATGCTTCATGAATCCCGTTTGGCAAAGGGAAATGCCAAGAAAGTTCCATCTAGCATTAATCCGAAAATTCCAGCCTTACTCCTGGTTTCTAACGGTGAAGGCACGACCTTTAGCCAATCAGAATGGCAGCATTATGCAGAGAAATTTTCTAGTGACCAGTCTAATGTTCAAGTCATCTATATGGACGCGCCTCACGAACTTTATCATTATCAAAGTCATGAAATAGTTTCTCAGATTGAAGATTTTTTAAAGAGTCATTGATGGTTTAGAGATCGTTTTAATTTTAGACTGCTGACAATAATTGAAAGGTAATGACTTATGAATAATTCTTATATTTTACTTAGACATGCTCATTCAAAATTTTCAAGTGATGATTTTAATAGAACTTTGTCAGAAAAAGGATTTTCATCTCTTGACCAGTTAGAGTTTTTGAATTCTTTTAATATTGATCATTATTTTTCTAGTCCTTATAAACGAGCATTTGAAACGATTAATAGCTCGCCAATTCAATTTGATAAAATAGTTCTTGATAATCGGTTACGAGAGCGAAAATTATCTTCAACCTTTATAAAAGATTCTGAGTTTGAAGACAGTATTAAATATTTATGGCAAAATCCCAGTGAATCTCTTTCAGGAGGGGAATCAAATCAAGATGCACTAGCTAGAGTACTAAATTTTTTAATGGAATTGGAAGAGAGATACTCAGAAAAAACGATTTTACTTAGTTCACACGGGAATTTGATAGGAATACTACTACATCATTTTGATTCCAGTTTTGATTATGAAAAATGGGAGCAGATGACCTTTCCAGATTGTTTTCTAATTGATAGAAATGGGATTGTGAAAAGAATTATGAAAGATTAGTTCTTTGATTAAATAGTGATTCTTATTGATCAAAATAGTTTGCCTTTTTACAATTCGTAGCCTGCCCCTAATGGCAGGTTTTTTGATGTTTTAAGGAAACTATTAAACCAGAATTTCTGATTCAAAAGCATTATTTTAAGAGAGAAATATCTAATTTCATAATCTATAAGCAAACGCTTGCATTCCTTTTTTTATTGGATTATAATAGGTTGGTATAAATCCTTCTGTAATAATATTGAGAAGGTGTAGAAAGTAAGGATTTAGAATATTTGTAGTCAAAAATACAATGTTGTTTCTTACTAAAGGGAGATAGATATGGCAATGATAGAAGTGCAACATCTTCAGAAAAATTTTGTGAAGACTGTTAAGGAACCGGGCTTGAAGGGAGCTTTGCGCTCCTTTATTCATCCTGAAAAGCAGACCTTTGAAGCGGTCAAGGATTTGACTTTTGAAGTTCCAAAGGGGCAGATTTTAGGTTTTATCGGGGCAAATGGAGCTGGGAAGTCAACAACCATCAAAATGCTGACAGGGATTTTAAAGCCGACATCTGGTTTTTGTCGGATAAACGGCAAGATTCCGCAGGACAATCGCCAAGATTATGTCAAGGATATTGGAGTGGTCTTCGGACAACGAACTCAGTTATGGTGGGATTTGGCTCTGCAAGAGACCTACACGGTCTTAAAAGAGATTTACGATGTGCCAGACTCGCTTTTTCATAAGCGCATGGACTTTTTGAATGAAGTCTTGGATTTGAAGGACTTTATCAAGGATCCCGTGCGGACTCTTTCGCTTGGTCAACGGATGCGAGCAGATATAGCGGCTTCCTTACTTCATAATCCCAAGGTTCTCTTTTTAGATGAGCCGACTATTGGTTTGGATGTGTCGGTCAAGGATAATATTCGACGCGCTATCACTCAGATCAATCAGGAGGAAGAGACAACAATTCTCTTGACCACTCACGACCTGAGTGACATTGAGCAACTCTGTGATCGGATTTTTATGATTGACAAGGGGCAGGAGATTTTTGATGGAACGGTTAGCCAGCTCAAGGAAACCTTTGGCAAGATGAAGACTATCTCCTTTGATCTGGTGCCAGGTCAAAGTCATCTCGTATCTCACTATGAAGGCTTTTCGGATATGACCATTGATAGAAAAGGAAATAACCTGACTATTGAATTTAATAGTTCCCGCTACCAGTCAGCTGATATTATTAAGCAAACCCTGTCTGATTTCGAAATTCGCGATTTGAAGATGCTGGATACGGATATTGAGGATATTATCCGTCGCTTCTATCGAAAGGAGCTCTAAGATGGTCAAATTGTGGAGACGTTACAAACCCTTTATCAATGCAGGAATTCAGGAATTGATTACCTATCGAGTCAACTTTATTCTCTATCGGATTGGTGATGTCATGGGGGTTTTTGTGGCCTTTTATCTCTGGAAGGCTGTCTTTGATTCTTCGCAAGAGTCCTTGATTCAGGGCTTCAGTATGGCAGATATCACTTTCTACATCATCATGAGTTTTGTGACCAATCTGTTGACCAGGTCGGATAGCTCCTTTATGATTGGGGAGGAGGTCAAGGATGGTTCCATTATCATGCGTTTGTTGCGACCAGTGCATTTTGCGGCCTCTTACCTCTTTACCGAACTTGGCTCCAAGTGGTTGATTTTTATCTCTGTTGGACTGCCATTTTTAAGTGTCATTGTTTTGATGAAAATCTTATCTGGGCAAGGTATTGTAGAAGTGCTGGGATTAACTGTCCTTTATCTCTTTAGCTTAACTCTGGCTTATCTGATTAACTTTTTCTTTAATATCTGCTTTGGATTTTCAGCTTTTGTGTTTAAAAATCTATGGGGTTCCAACCTACTCAAGACTTCAATAGTGGCCTTTATGTCTGGAAGTTTAATTCCCTTGGCTTTCTTTCCGAAAATCGTTTCAGATATTCTGTCCTTATTGCCTTTCTCATCCTTAATTTACACTCCGGTCATGATTATTGTTGGGAAATACGATGCCAGTCAGATTCTTCAAGCACTTTTGCTTCAGTTTTTCTGGCTTATAGTGATGGTGGGCTTGTCTCAGTTGATTTGGAAACGAGTCCAGTCATTTATCACCATTCAGGGAGGTTAGGATGAAAAAATATCAACGCATGCATCTCATTTTTATCAGACAATACATCAAACAAATCATGGAATACAAGGTAGATTTTGTGGTTGGTGTGCTGGGAGTTTTTCTGACTCAAGGCCTGAACCTCTTGTTTCTCAATGTGCTCTTTCAACACATCCCCTCGCTAGAAGGCTGGACTTTTCAAGAAATCGCCTTTATCTATGGATTTTCCTTGATTCCCAAGGGACTGGACCATCTCTTTTTTGACAATCTCTGGGCTTTAGGTCAACGACTAGTTCGAAAAGGGGAGTTTGACAAGTATCTGACTCGTCCTATCAATCCTCTCTTTCACATCCTCGTTGAGACCTTTCAGATTGATGCCTTGGGTGAACTTTTGGTCGGTGGAATTTTACTAGCGACAACGGCGACTAGCATTGCTTGGACTCTTCCAAAATTCCTGATTTTTCTAGTTTGTATTCCTTTTGCGACCTTGATCTATACTTCCTTAAAAATCGCGACAGCCAGCATCGCTTTTTGGACCAAGCAGTCAGGTGCCATGATTTACATTTTCTATATGTTTAATGATTTTGCCAAGTACCCGATTTCTATTTACAATTCGCTCCTTCGTTGGTTAATTAGCTTTATTGTACCTTTCGCCTTTACAGCCTACTATCCTGCCAGCTATTTCTTGCAGGACAAGGATGGACTCTTTAATATTGGTGGTTTGATTCTGATTTCCCTTGTCTTCTTTGTCATTTCTTTGAAACTATGGGACAAGGGCTTAGATGCCTACGAAAGTGCGGGATCGTAAGAGATAATATAGGATGAGATTTAAAAATTAAGTATGTTACAAACAACCGTTGAAAATTATTGCGGTTGTTTTTGCATGTTTATGAAGACATAAATTCTATCCATACCACTTTTTGCGATTTTGGTAGTTATTCCAGTTGATTGATAATATTTTTGATGGTAGGAATGAGTCTATATTGTACCCAGTTAACTATAATATTTATCGATTAGATCATTTGTTAACATGGATTAAAAAAAAAATTAACCCGCGTTAATTTCTCTTGACTTAAATTTTTTTAATTGATATACTATTTTTCAGAGAGCTAACAATTATATATAAATGTACTACTCTATTTCCTAGATAATACTTAGTAAAACTTTTTATAACAAAGGCTAGCAAAGTTAAAGTTTTCTATCTATTGGAAGTTAAATAAATATGTAAGGAATTAAAATGAAAAAAAGTACAGTATTGTCACTAACTGCAGCTGCAGTTATTTTAGCAGCATATGTCCCTAATGAGGTAGTCTTAGCAGATACATCTAACTCTGAAGATGCTTTAAATATCTCTGATAAAGAAAAAGTAGTAGTAGAGAAGGAAACAGAAAATAAAGAAAAACATGAAAATATTCCTAATGCTATAGAAACTTCAAAGGATACTGAAGAGAAGAAAACAACAATTATTGAGGAAAAAGAAGTTGTTAGTAAAAATCCTGAGATAGATAATAAAACTAGCAATGAAGAAGCAACAATCAAAGAAGATTCCAATCAATCTCAAGGAGATAAAGCGGACTCGTCTGCAAGTAAAGACCCAGAAAGTCCCAAAAAAGAGGATAAACTTGTCTATATTGCTGAATTTAAAGATAAAGCATCTGGAGAAAAAGCAATCAAGGAATTATCCAATCTTAAGGATACAAAAGTTTTATATACTTATGATAGGATTTTTAACGGTAGTGCTATTGAAACAACCCCAGATAATCTGGACAAAATTAAACTAATAGAAGGTATCTCATCGGTTGAACGATCACAAAAAGTCCAGCCAATGATGAATCATGCTAGAAAGGAAATTGGAGTTGAAGAGGCAATTGATTACCTAAAGTCTATCAATGCTCCATTTGGTAAAAATTTTGATGGTAGAGGTATGGTCATTTCAAATATCGATACCGGGACAGATTATAGGCATAAGGCCATGAGAATTGATGATGATGCTAAAGGCTCAATGAGATTCAAAAAAGAAGACTTAAAAGGTACTGATAAAAATTTCTGGTTGAGTGATAAAATCCCTCATGCTTTCAATTATTATAATGGTGGTAAAATCACTGTAGAAAAAGCTGATGATGGAAGCGATTATTTTGATCCACATGGGATGCATATTGCAGGGATTCTTGCGGGAAATGATACTGAAAAAGATATTAAAAACTTTAACGGAATAGATGGAATTGCTCCTAATGCACAGATCTTCTCTTATAAAATGTACTCTGACGCAGGATCTGGGTTCGCAGGGGATGAAACAATGTTTCATGCTATTGAAGATTCAATCAAACACAATGTCGATGTTGTTTCAGTATCATCTGGCTTTACAGGAACGGGCCTTGTAGGTGAGAAATATTGGCAAGCTATTAGGGCGTTAAGAAAAGCAGGCATTCCAATGGTTGTAGCTACGGGTAACTATGCAACTTCTGCTTCAAGTTCTTCATGGGATTTGGTGGCAAATAATAATCTGAAAATGACCGACACTGGAAATGTAACACGAACTGCAGCACATGAAGATGCGATAGCGGTCGCTTCTGCTAAAAATCAGACAGTTGAGTTTGATAAAGTCAACATAGGTGGAGAAAATTTTAAATACAGAAATATAGGGGCCTTTTTCGATAAGAATAAAATCACAACAAATGAAGACGGTTCAAAAGCTCCTAGTAAATTGAAATTTGTATATATAGGTAAAGGTCAAGACCAAGATTTGATAGGATTGGATCTTAAGGGCAAAATTGCAGTAATGGATCGAATTTATACCAAGGATTTAAAAGATGCTTTTAAAAGAGCAACGGATAAGGGCGCACGCGCCATTATGGTTGTAAATACTGTCAATTACTACAATAGAGATAATTGGACAGAGCTTCCAGCCATGGGATATGAAGCGGATGAAGGGACTAAAAGTCAAGTATTTTCAATTTCAGGAGATGATGGTGTAAAGCTATGGAACATGATTAATCCTGATAAAAAAACTGAGGTTAAACGAAATAGTAAGGAAGATTTCAAAGATAAATTGGATCAATACTATCCAATTGATATGGCCGGCTATAATTCTAATAAACCGAATGTAGGTGACGAAAAAGAAATTGACTTTAAGTTTGCACCTGACACAGACAAAGAATTGTATAAAGAAGATGTTATAGTTCCAGCAGGATCCACATCTTGGGGACCGAGAACAGATTTGCTTTTAAAACCTGATGTCTCAGCACCAGGTAAAAATATTAAATCCACTCTCAATGTCATTAATGGGAAATCAACTTATGGTTATATGTCAGGGACTAGTATGGCAACTCCAATCGTGGCAGCTTCTACTGTTTTGATTAGACCAAAGTTAAAGGAAATGCTTGAAAGACCTGTATTGAAAAATCTTAAGGGAGATGACAAAATAGACCTTACAAGTCTTACAAAAATAGCCCTACAAAATACTGCACGGCCTATGATGGATGCGACTTCTTGGAAAGAAAAAAGTCAATACTTTGCATCACCTAGACAACAGGGAGCAGGTCTAATTAATGTTGCCAATGCTTTGAGAAATGAGGTTGTAGCGACTTTCAAAAACACGGATTCTAAAGGTTTGGTAAACTCTTATGGTTCTATTTCTCTTAAAGAAATAAAAGGAGATAAAAAATACTTTACAATTAAGCTTCACAATACATCAAACAGACCTTTGACCTTTAAAGTTTCAGCATCTGCTATAACTACAGATGCTCTAACTGACAGACTAAAACTCGATGAAACATATAAAGACGAAAAATCTCCAGATGGGAAGCAAATTGTTCCAGAAATCCATCCAGAAAAAATCAAAGGAGCAAATATTACATTTGAGCATGACACTATTACCATAGGAGCAAATTCTAGCTTTGATTTAAATGCGGTTATAAATGTTGGAGAGGCTAAAAACAAAAATAAATTTGTAGAATCATTTATTCATTTTGAGTCAGTGGAAGAAATAGAAGCTCTAAACTCCAACGGGAAGAAAACAAATTTCCAACCTTCTTTATCGATGCCTCTAATGGGATTTGCTGGGAATTGGAACCACGAACCAATCCTTGATAAATGGGCTTGGGAAGAAGGATCAAAATCAAAAACAATGGAAGGTTATGATGATGATGGTAAACCAAAAATTCCAGGAACCTTAAATAAGGGAATTGGTGGAGAACATGGTATAGATAAATTTAATCCAGCAGGAGTTATACAAAATAGAAAAGATAAAAATACAACATCCCTAGATCAAAATCCAGAATTATTTGCTTTCAATAACGAAGGGATCAACGCACCATCATCAAGTGGTTCTAATATTGCTAAAATTTATCCTTTAGATTCAAATGGAAATCCTCAAGATGCTCAACTTGAGAGAGGATTAACACCTTCTCCACTTGTATTAAGAAGTGCAGAAGAAGGATTGATTTCAATAGTAAATACAAATAAAGAGGGAGAAAATCAAATCGACTTAAAAGTCATTTCGAGAGAACACTTTATTAAAGGAATTTTAAACTCTAAGAGAAATGATGCAAAGGGAATCAAATCTTCTAAGCTAAAAGTTTGGGGTGACTTGAAGTGGGATGGACTCATTTATAACCCTAGAGGTAGAGAAGAAAATGCACCTGAAAGTAAGGATAACCAAGATCCTGCTACTAGGATAAGAGGTCAATTTGAACCGATTGCGGAAGGTCAATATTTCTATAAATTTAAATATAGATTAACTAAAGATTATCCATGGCAGGTTTCCTATATTCCTGTAAAAATTGATAACACAGCTCCTAAGATTGTTTCAATTGATTTTTCAAATCCTGAAAAAATTAAGCTGATTACAAAGGATACTTATCACAAGGTAAAAGATCAGTATAAGAATGAAACGCTATTTGCGAGAGATCAAAAAGAACATCCTGAAAAATTTGACGAGATTGCAAACGAAGTTTGGTATGCTGGCGCCGCTCTGGTTAATGAAGACGGAGAGGTTGAGAAAAATCTTGAAGTAACTTATGCAGGTGAGGGTCAAGGAAGAAACAGAAAACTTGACAAAGATGGAAATACCATTTATGAAATTAATGGTGCGGGAGATTTAAGAGGAAAAATCATTGAAGTCATTGCACTAGATGGCTCTAGCAATTTCACAAAGATTCATAGAATTAAATTTGCTGATCATGCTGATGAAAAGGGGATGATTTCCTATTATCTAGTAGATCCTGATCAGGATTCATCTAAATACCAAAAGCTTGGCGAGATTGCCGAATCTAAATTTAAAAATTTAGAAAATAGAAAAGAGGATAGTCTTAAAAAAGATACAACTGAGGAAGAAAATCATCAAGACAATGAAGAGTCTATCGAAGAAAAATCTAGCTTGACTATTCATAAAACGATTTCAACAATTAGAGAGTTTGAAAGTAAAGACTTAAAGAAACTCATTAAAAAGAAATTTAGAGAAGTTGATGACTTTACAAGTGAAACTGGTAAGAGAACAGAGGAATACGATTATAAATACGATGATAAGGGAAATATCATTGCTTATGACGATGGTAGTGCCTTAGAATATGAAACTGAAAAACTTGACGAAATAAAATCAAAAATTTATGGTGTTCTAAGCCCGTCTAAAGATGGACACTTTGAAATTCTTGGAAAGATCAGTAATGTTTCTAAAAATGCCAAGGTATATTATGGAAATAATTATAAATCTATAGAAATCAAAACGACCAAGTATGATTCCCACTCAAAAACGATGACATTTGATTTATACGCTAATATTAATGATATTGTGGATGGATTAGCTTTTGCAGGAGATATGAGATTCTTTGTTAAAGATGATGATCAGATAAAAGCTGAAACTAAAATTAGAATGCCTGAAAAAAATAAGGAAACTAAAACAGAATATCCCTATGCATCAAGTTATGGGAATGTAATAGAATTAGGAGAAGGAGATCTTTCAAAAAACAAACCAAACAATTTAACTGAAATGGAATCTGGTAAAATCTATTCTGATTCAGAAAAACAACAATATCTGTTAAAGGATAACATCATTCTAAGGAAAGGCTATGCACTAAAAGTGACTACCTATAATCCTGGAAAAACGGATATGTTAGAAGGAAATGGAGTCTATAGCCAGGAAGATATAGCAAAAATACAAAAGGCCAATCCTAATCTAAGAGTCCTTTCAGAAAAAATAATTTATGCTGATAGTAGAAATGTTGAAGATGGAAGAAGTACTCAATCCGTATTAATGTCGGCTTTGGACGGCTTTAACATTGTAAAATATCAAGTGTTTACCTTTAAAATGAACGATAAAGGGGAGGCAATCGATAAAGATGGAAATCTTGTAACAGATTCTTCTAAACTTGTATTATTTGGTAAGGATGGTAAAGAGTACACTGGGGAGGATAAATCCAATGTAGAAGCTATAAAAGAAGATGGTTCTACGTTATTTATTGATGCAAAACCAGTAAATCTTTCAATGGACAAGAACTACTTTAATCCATCTAAATCTAATAAAATTTATGTACGAAATCCAGAATTTTATTTAAGAGGTAAGATTTCTGATAAGGGTGGTTTTAACTGGGAGTTGCGAGTGAATGAATCGGTTGTAGATAATTATTTAATCTACGGAGATTTACACATTGATAACACTAGAGATTTTAACATTAAGCTTAATGTTAAAGACGGTGACATCATGGACTGGGGAATGAAAGACTATAAAGCAAACGGATTTCCAGATAAGGTAACAGATATGGATGGAAATGTTTATCTTAAAACTGGCTATAGCGATTTGAATGCGAAAGCGGTTGGAGTACACTATCAATTTTTATATGATAATGTTAAACCAGAAGTAAACATTGATCCTAAGGGAAATACTAGTATTGAATATGCTGACGGAAAATCTGTTGTCTTTAACATCAATGATAAAAGAAATAATGGATTCGATGGTGAGATTCAAGACAAACATATTTATGTAAATGGAAAAGAATATAAATCATTTGATGATATTAAACAACTAACAGATAAGACACTAAACATTAAGATTGTTGTAAAAGATTTCGCAAGAAATACGACCGTAAAAGAATTCATTTTAAACAAGGATACGGGAGAGGTAAGCGAATTAAAACCTCATACGGTGACTGTGACCATTCAAAATGGAAAAGAAATGAGTTCTAAGATAGTGTCGGAAGAAGATTTCATTTTACCTGTCTATGAGGGTGAATTAGAAAAAGGATATCAATTTGATGGCTGGGAAATTTCTGGTTTCGAAGGTAAAAAAGATGCTGGTTATGTTATTAATGTGTCAAAAGATACCCTTATAAAACCTGTATTCAAGAAAATAGAGGAGAAAAAGGAGGAGGAAAATAAACCTACTTTTGATGTATCGAAAAAGAAAGAAAAAACACAACCTGATTCAACTAATGATGTCAACAGTATTGTTTCTGGTAAAAATGATAAAAACTTTGAAAATAAGAAGGAAGTTTATCTTAATGAACAAGAGAGCATAGCTAATAAACATACCGATATCGATAGTAAATCAACTACTAACAATTCTGATAGGTTGCCAAAAACTGGAACAGTTAGAGCAGTTCTTACACCATTCATTGCTGGAATATTGTTTATAGTAGGATCACTCCTTGGATTGAAGAAAAAAGATCAAGATTAGGACAAAAGCTATAGATAAAAAATTGGTTTATGTACTGAGATTAGCTAGTGTGATAATGAAACAGTTTTGTGAAAATAGTCATTTTTAACTCAATTAGTTAGTTTGCTTTGATATTGATACCCTTTTTGGATTTATGAATGGACTTAGTTTAGGTAAGTAATGAATTGATTGAAAGGGTTAGTCTTGACAATATTGGTCATATTGATTAGAAAATAGAGTCTATCAAAATTTAAAGGTTAATAGAGGTGATGAGACAATTTCAAGGAATTAAGTAGCGTTTGGTTACTTAATTCCTTTTTCTTTTATAAAATTCTGACCACATAGTCTATCATGACTACCAGATAGGCAAAACCTATTGTTTGCTTTTTTTATTTCTGTTATAGTAGTAATTGTCAAGGGGGGATTAAACTTCCTAACAAAATAGAAAATGAGGTTATATCATGAAAAAAGTAGTAGGTATCGGATTTTTAGTCGTTGCAGCAGCAGTCTTGTATTTTGGAATTGTTGGATGGCCAAGTTTTGATGTTAACATCTGGGCACTCTTTCCAGTAGGTTTATTCTTATTCTTTACTCTTGAGAATTTGGTTAAAAAAGATTATAAGGCCAGTCTCATGAGCTTGATTATTGCCTTTATCATTGCAAATGCTATTCTTGATATCTTGCCACTTTCAAGTGGTTTGGTTATCGGTGCAGGAGTGCTAGCTTGCGTGGGAATTGGATTTCTCTTTCCTGACGCTAATAAGAAAGAAGCATAATAAAAAAGCCTCGAGATTTCTCGAGGTTTTTGCTTTATTTGCCTGCGTAATATTTTTGAATACCTTTGACAATACCTGCCACCAATCTATTTTGGTAAGCATCGCTACGAATTTGTTGGTTTTCGTTGAAATTGTCAATGTAACCAAGCTCCAATAGAACTGCTGGTTTATCAGTTTCTCGAAGGACAGCAAAGCTACTTTGGAGGAGACCTGCATCCTTAGCACCTGTTTCAGCTAGGAGTGAAGAGTGGATATCAGCAGCAAGGCGATTACTTTCACTGATACGATCAGGATGGTTATGCCAGTAAGGATTTATCTTAGCGCGATAGCCCGAATCTTCTTCGTAAGAATAGGTTTGAATTCCAGAACGGTTAGAAGCAGGGTTGCCACTAGCATTAAAGTGGATACTAATGAAAATATCTGAGTTTGTACTATTCACCATTTTTGAACGTTCAGTGATAAAGTCGACATAGACATCACTATCTCTCGAAGAAAGAACGGTATAACCAAGCCCCTCGAGTTCCTTGCGAAGTTTCTTGTAAACTTGCATAGTGAGGTCTTTTTCATTCGTGTTATAGTAAACAGCACCAGGATCTCTACCACCGTGTCCTGGATCTAAGAAAACAGTCTTCGTGTATTTTCCTTTTTCAAATCCACGACTTACAGGAATTTCGCCAATCCATTTCCCATTACTTTGGAATTGCTGTGCTTTTCCGTCGATTTTGCGAGTTCCTGTGACATAAATACCATTTTCATCCACATAGTAACGGGCATTGTAGTAACTGTCGTTAATCCATTCACTCTTAGCCATGTAACCACCTGACTTGAGGTAGTATGAGCCAATCCATTCACGCGCAGCATAAGTACCACTAGATTTCAAGTAGAACCAGCTATTATACTTTTTATCGAAAATCCACTCTTTCTCAGCCATAACTCCATTAGCTTTTAGGTAGTAGCTACCTTGCCATTGGTTACTTGCCATAGCGGCATCTTTGTTAAAATAGTACCATGATCCAGCGATTTTTTCCCATTTTTGTTGTGCGGCTTTACCAGAGCTTAGAGCGTAATATGATTTGCCATCATGTTTTACCCAGGAATTTTCAGCCATGGCACCACTGTTAGAAAAGAGATAACCATTGAAAATAGTGTTGCTGAGCATGATACCGTCTTTATCAAAATAGTACCACACACCACCAACTTTTTCCCATTTTTGCTGTGAGATTTTACCAGATGGCTTTGCATAATACCATTTATCTTTGACTTTACCCCAGCCATTATCGACCATAGCACCGCTAGAAGTTAGAATGTATCCATCGAAAATAGTATTATCAAGCATGATTCCATTTTTATCGAAATAGTACCATTTGCCGTTAATTTTTTTCCAGTTTAGAGCAGGTTTGTTTGCTTCATAGAAGCGCCAGATATTTTCTTCAAATACCCAACCATTCTTTTTGACTTCTGGAGCTTTTGTCTCTTCTTTCTTGTCTGAACTTGTACTTGGAGTTGTAGTAGATGTTGTAGGGAGGCTTGATCTTGCCTCTGTTGAAGGAAGAGTTTCCTTGGTTGAAGGGGTGCTCTTTTTTTCTTTTTCTGTAGTTGTAGTTTCTTGTGTCTTTTCTACTGTAGTAGTTTGTAGGTGTTTTTCTTCAGCAAAAGTTGGATTTGTTGTGAATCCTAGAAAAGTAAGCGTGATGGCACTTGCCAAGAGCGTTTTTTTCACTTGTTTTATCTCCTATTTTTTTAATAATCTCTTTTTTTAATATCATTAGAAAAGCACCTCATGTGGAAGAACGAGTCGCCAACTGTTGAGGTGCTGGCATGATTTATTTCATCATGAAAATTTGAACAATCATAACGATGTAGATGAGCAATGTGAGTAGAAATCCAGCTCTCCAAAAGAATTTAAGGAATTTTGGATAATAAAAGCTGCGTTTTTTGCTCAGGAAGAAAAAAGCTAGAATAATAGCTAGCAAAGATAGGGCTGCCCCCAAAATGGGAAGTTGATTATGGGTAAAAACCTTTGCACTGATTAAATAGTATTCAAAAATCAGAAAAGGAAAAGCCAAATCTGCAAATTTAATCCCCTTTTTCTTTAACTTAAAAAATCTACTAAAGATAATTGCCAAAGCCAAGGTTAGTACCAAAAGCAAGACTGAAGCGAGTTTCATTAAAATCATAACAATATTGTATCATAAAATTTGAATAAAAGGAAAGCATATTCCTTGATTTAACAGTGTTTTTCTAAAAATTTTTGTTTAGAAACTGATTTTTTATACTATATCAAACATCAATATGATTTACTTTGTAAAGTTGGAGTAGTTTGAACCTTCATTATAAATCTTTTTTATAGTGACAATAAAAAATATATATTAGTCAGGAGAGAAGAATAGTAGTAGAATGAGTAGCAAATAAAACAAAGGAGTTTCTTATGAAATTAGTTACTTTATGGTCAAAACTCTCACTAGGCATTCAATTATTGGTGGCTTTGGTCTTGGGTGTTATCGCTGCCCTTATCTGGCCACAATTTGCAGGCTTTTATCAATTTTTAGGTCAAGCCTTTATTAAATTGATCAATATGGTGATCATTCCGCTAATCTTCCCAACCATCGTTGTTGCAGTAGCTGGCGTTATCGGAAAAAAATCTTTCGGAAAAATCTTGACCAAGAGTTTGGTTTACTTTTTTGCCGTAACAACTGCCATTACTCTTTTGTTTGTATTTGCTAGTTACTATTTAGGATTTGGTCAAGGAGTGAATATCGGTCAAACTGGTGGAAACCTTGATGGGATTGCTAACAATGTCAAGTTCAGCGAATTTTTGCTTGGTTTCATTCCATCAAATATCGTTAAATCTCTTTCAGATGGCGCTCTATTGCCAATTATCGTTTTTGCAATCTTTCTTGGTTACGGAATTGGGAATCTTAAGTCTGATAAATCTCAGAAGATTATCGAAGGTTTCCAAATTTGGATTGAAGCCATTTACAAGATTGTTGCAGTAATTATCAAACTATCACCGATTGGAATTTTTGGATTTATCGCTAAAGATGTTGCTACTACTGGTGTTGACAAGTTGATTGGGCTTGGCCAGTTTGTAATTGGAACTTATCTGGCTTATGCTGTTTTGGTTCTCCTTATTTTCCCTTTGATTGCTTTCTTCTTTAAAGTGCCGTATTTATCAGCCTTTCGTGAAAATTGGAGTCTCTTGACTCTAGCCTTTGTTACTGGAAGTTCTAGTGTGGTCTTGCCATCACTTCTTAAAGATTTGAAAAAACAGGGGCATGACGAGCATACAATTGATTTAGTTGTCCCTTTAGGATATACTTTTAACTTGGAAGGAGCAGCGGTTTATTTCTCAGTAGCGACAATTTTTATCGCCCACGCCTATGGTATTCAATTTTCTTTATCAAGTCTCTTGTTTACTGTTTTATTGTTGACCTTGATTGGAAAAACTGCAGCAACTGTGCCATCAGGAGCTATCGTAGTTCTATTAGCTGCAGCACCTCAACTGGGCTTGCCAGTTGAAGGAGTGGCCTTGATTTTTGCAGTTGATTTCTTTGTCAATGCAGGCCGTACCATGATTAATGTTTTGGGACAAATCTTAACAGTCAGCGTTATCGAAAAAACAGAAGGATATATTTTAGAAGAAGATAAAGAAAGCCAATTATCAGTCAGCTTTTCTTAAGGAGTTATAAATAATGAGTGAAGCAAAAGTTTATGTGATTCATGAGAATCTAGAATGGACTCAACATTTAGTGAAATGGTTGGAAGAATTAGAAGTCCCTTATGAACTATGGGATTTGTCTAGTGGGATTTTAGATTTGCAAAGCCCACCGCCACAAGGTATCTTTTACAATCGTATGTCTGCCTCTTCTCACACAAGAGGACATCGTTATGCGCCAGAATTTACAGAGCAAGTGATTACTTGGTTAGAAGCACACGGACGCAAAGTTGTGAATGGTACCGGTGCTATCAACCTTGAAATTAGTAAAATCAAACAATATTTGAAGTTAAACGAATCTGGTATCGAGACTCCCGCAACAGTTGCAGTTTTGGGTCAAGAAAACATCATTGAAGCAGCAAGAAAATTAAACATTTATCCTTTGATTACTAAGCACAATAGAGCAGGTAAGGGATTAGGCGTTCAACTCTTCCAAAATGAAGAAGAACTGGCAGCTTATGTCAATAGCCCTCTCTTTGAACCATCAGTGGACGGGATTACCTTGTTACAAGCTTACATCAAGCCAAGTGATGGACGTATCCGTCGTTCAGAGTTTATCAATCAGAAGTTTCTCTATACTGTTTCTATCGATTCTTCAGATGGATTCCAACTGTGTCCAGCAGATGGTTGCCAAATCGGCAAGAGACCAGAGCAACTAGAAACGTCTGAAAAATTCCAGATTACAGAACCTCTACCAGATGACCGGAGAGAAGCTTATGAGAATTTCTTGAAAAATGCTCAGATTAAAGTTGCGGCGATTGAATGGGTTCAATCAGAGAGTGGAGATATTTATGTCTATGATGTAAATACCAACACCAACTACAATCCTACCGCAGAAAAAAATGCCAATATTTTTGCTCACCAACATTTGGCTCAGTATCTAAAAACAGAATTGCAAGCCCTCACTAGTGGACAATAAAGTAGGAAATTCAAAAATCCCCCAGTATCAAATGACTGGGGGATTGATTTGTTTATACTCTTCGAAAATCTCTTCAAACCACGTCAGCTTCGCCTTGCCGTACACAAGTATAGCCTGTGGCTCGCTTCCTAGTTTGCTCTTTGATTTTCATTGAGTATTAATCGATAAAAAATTATTGATTAGATTTAAAGTCCGGGTCTTTAAGGCTTTGAACACTGGCATTGATGACAGCGCCGATAATTAATATCTTGGCAATGATAATGAACCAGAACATCATGACAACGACGACGATTGAACTGAAAAATCTGACGTCAACGAGATAATTGACATAATTGTTGAAATAAGCTGCAAAGATGTTTAATAAAGCAATAGTGGTAACTAGTACAAAGAGACTTCCAGGTATGACGTATCGAATCTTACTTACTTTAACATTTGGTAGGAAATAATAGAGCATAATCACGGTAGCAAAAAGAAAGGCATAGATCAGCGGTCCTGTAAAATCTTGTAGATAAGAAAACAGAGCACTCTCGGATTTCCAGTAGTTTTTAAGCAGGTCCAATAACATATGGCCGAAAATACTGAGGAATAAGGCAAGGGCAAAGAGAATTTGAAGGCCAAAGCTAACCAAGAGACTCATCAGCTGGTGTGAGATAATTCCTCTATTTTTTGCAACTCCATAGGCTTTATTAAAGGCCTTCTGAAGAAAATCCATGGATTTGGAAAATGTCCAAAGAGCTGATAAGATAGCAAAACTTAGTAAACCTGTTGATGGTTGAGTCAGAACTTCTCTGACAATCTTCGCGACTACTTCATAGATAGTATCTGGTAAAAATTCCTTGATTGTTAATAGAAAGTTTGAGATGGGAATTTGAAAGTAGGGTAAGATATTGACCACTATCATGAGTAAAGGGAAGATTGAAATCAACCAATAGTAGGCAACAGCAACGCTAGTTAACTCACTATCGGAGGCTTGATAGTAGTGCAAAAAAGCTTTTAATAAGGGTCTATCAGTCAGCTGTTTCCACAACTTTTTCATGTTACAATCCTCCAGTTTTTCTCTTGTTTTCTATAGACTTTAATTTCTTCGAACTAATTCCATCATATCATAAGGTAAGGTATTAGCAGATTCTTTTAAGGAATAAGTTTCTAAATTATTGACATTTTGGCGTAGCTTTTTAGCATACTGAGCTGAGATGAGTTTTTGAGCTTCGTATTCAAAGATACACTTACGCTCAAGGTAGTATCCTCTAAGCATTTCATCAATGTTATTGGGTTTGATACGATTGATAACTCGTTCCACAAAGGCACCACTCGTAATATGACTGGTTTCGCGAAGACGAGATTCCTGCATGAAGCTGATCAGAGAACTCTTATAAATCCCTTTAAGGTTTTCCAAACTCTCGATAATAATTTCAGTGTTGGCTAGGTAGAGTTCTGCAATCTGGTCATAATCAATGGCAAGAAGTCGCTGTTTTTCCTTGTCTTTCCACGAGCGGAATGTTTTCCCAAATGTGAGCAATTCATGAAGTAGAAAACGAAGAATGCGTATGGAGACAAGGAAGTAGTAGGTTAGTCGAGAAGCAAAGTTTCGCTTAATATTTTTCTCCATGCTTTTCAAGTAGCGTTGGTAGACACGATAAGCACGATCTCCAATCTTTCCTTCTTCATAGGCTTGTTCCAAGCCATCGCTTTCAACACTGAGAATCAAGAGTTTCAGAGCTTCCCAGTCCTCCTGAACTTCTTTGTTTTCTTGACTAAGAATAAGATTTTCAATACGTCCATGATAATTGTCAATAGCCGCATAGAGTGGAACCTTGTTTTTTGTGTTCTCTAAATCCTTCTCTAATTCCATAGCGACATCGTTTAAGATAGCGATGTGCATGAGCTGATCCTTAGATGGTTCTTTCTCTTCAGAAAGGTGAGGGAGTACTAGTAATCCCGTCAGGAAACTTACCAGAGTTACACCGGCTACGAGGAAGAGAAGAAGAGGGTATTCTTGTTCTAGATTAGACGGTATCAAGAGAATAGTGGCAATGGATACAGTTCCCTTCACACCAGAAAAGGTAAGAAGGAGCATGTCTTTGACATATTTGTCTAAACTTTTATGAAGCTTCTTAATCCGAAATGCGTAAAATCCATAAATCATGACAAAGCGGATAGCAAAAAGCAGGAAGGTCAAGAGAAAAACACTGAGTAAGAGAAGTACTTTGTTGTAGAATGCACTCTTAAGAATTGGTTCCGCGATCATTTCCAGTTCCATCCCAAGAATGACAAAGACTGAACCATTGAGCATAAAGGTTACAGTCTGCCAAACGGTCTCAGTGACAGTGTCAACTTGAGCTTCAAGTAGATTTATTTTTTTAAAACGACTAGCTTTTAAAATACCAGCGACAACGACTGCAATAATTCCAGAAACATGAATTCCTTCAGCAATGAAGAATGTTAGAAGTGGTAAACTAAGTTCCAATAAGAGCTCACTTGCGATATCTGTTGCACGGACGCTGAGTAGAAAGGTATGAAGGAAGCGATTGATTAGGGCTGTTATAAAGCCGACTGCAAAACCTCCAATGATGGAAATGATCAATGAAGTTCCGGCTTGGGTGAGCGAAAATGTTCCTGTTGTCCAAGCGATGAGAGCCATACGAAAGGCTACTAGTCCAGAAGCATCATTCAGAAGACCTTCTCCTTTTAGGATATTAGAGACCCGTTTTGGGAAGGAAAAGCGTTGAGAAAGGGATGCGAAGGCGACTAGGTCTGTTGGCCCTAAGGCGGCACCAACTGCTACACAGGCGGCTAATGGTAGGCTAGCCCAAAGGACATGAGCGACTCCCCCCATGCTCAGCGCTGATATAAAGATAACTGGGAAAATCAAGTAGAGGACAATCCGCCAGTGTTTTAGGATAGAAGTAATGTCTGCTTCTTGAGCCTCTCGGAATAGTAGCGGGCCAATGACTAAAGCTAGGAATAACTCAGTATCCAAATGATATTGGTTGTTGGGTAAGCAAAGCCCAATTCCAATCCCTAACAAAATTTGAATCAGAGGCATGGGTAAAAAGGGCAGAAGCTTATTGGTCGTACTAGAGACAATAAGAACTAGTAAAAATACCAAGAGATAAAAAAGTAAATTCATTTTCCACCTCCCTATTTTTGTTTACGACAATTTTCAAAAAGTTCCTTTTGTTCTTGGATTTTTTGATCAATCTTTGAGCAGTCCTTATGCTCGATTTTCTTCTGACAACGCTCCATTTCAAGTGAAATCATTTTCTTCTTGATTTTCAGCATTTTTTTACTCATATGTGCTTCATCCAAAATACCAACTGCACGTTCATGTTGGGTTGACTCGACAAAGTTGTGACGAAGAGCTTCGATTTTATCTTTTAGGTATTGTTTATCCATGGCGATACCTTTCTAATTTTTCAATCATAACTAAAAATGGTGGATTGTTAATTTGGTTGAGGGTGCGATAGATAGTAGCAGTATATTCTTGTTGCGGTAACTGACTAACATAATCCATAACTGCATCCCGTTCTATATCTCCGCCTTCATGCCCGTAATAAATCATGATGGCTATTCGTCCGCCTTTAACGAGCATCTGACAGAGTTTCTCAAGTGCCTCAATGGTTGTGTGAGGTTTAGTAATGATAGACTTATCGGCAGTAGGAAGATAACCTAGATTAAAGATGGCTGCTTTCACCTCAGTTGCAAACTGATCTACGTTTTCATGACCTTGTAGAAGTAACTCGACATTGGTCAAACCGGCTTCTTGTAGACGTTGACTTGTTTTTTCAAGAGCTTGTTCTTGTATATCAAAAGCGTAGACTTTTTTAGCTAATTTGGCAAGGAAAAGTGTATCATGTCCATTTCCCATTGTTGCATCTACAACAACATCATCTTTTGTGATGAGTTGGGCAAGAAAATCATGTGCCATTTCAAGTGGTTTTTTCATTTATAAACTCCTGTTTTACAGCCTTGCATCCTTGGACACTACCTCGACGTCTCATTTCAGCTTCTATGCTATTTAGAACTTCCCATTTATTGAGACTCCACATAGGACCAATCAGCATATCTCTAGGCGCATCACCCGTAATTCGATGGATGACTATATGTTTGGGAATAATTTCTAGTTGGTCACAGATAACTTTCACATAGTCATCTTGACTCATAAGCTGCAGTCTACCCTCGTGATAATCACGTTGCATCCGAGTATTTGTCATAAGGTGAAGTAGGTGAAGTTTAATCCCTTGAATGTCATTATCAGTCACACAGCGACGAACATTTTCCACCATCATGTCATGAGTTTCACCTGGCAAGCCGTTAATCAAATGGGCAACAATCTCAATCTTGGGATATTTTCTCAAGCGCTTAACCGTTTCCACATAGAGTTCATAGGAGTGGGCACGGTTAATCAATTCAGAAGTTTCCTCATAGGTTGTTTGTAAACCTAACTCTACAGTAACATGCATTCGTTCAGAGAGCTCTGCCAAGTATTCGATAGTCTCATCAGGCAGGCAATCTGGTCGTGTACCGATATTGATTCCAACCACACCGGGTTCATTAATGGCTTGTTCATAGCGTTCGCGAATGACTTCGAGCTTTTCATGAGTATTAGTAAAGTTTTGGAAATAGACTAGATATTTTTTTACATCTGGCCATTTGCGGTGCATAAAGTCAATTTCTTTATAAAATTGCTCACGAATAGGAGCGTCAGGTGCAACGATAGCATCTCCAGATCCAGAAACTGTACAGAAAGTACAACCTCCATGAGCTACTGTACCATCACGATTTGGACAATCAAATCCGGCATCGATAGGAACTTTGAAAGTTTTTTCTCCGAATAAATTTCGATAATAATCATTCAAGGTATTATAGGATTTCATAGCTAATATTATATCAGAAAAACCCAGTAAACTCAAAGTTAGTAAACAATTGAAGAGAAGTAAGAAATTTTTAAAATCAAAAAATTTTATATAAATCCTTTACAAAAAAATTTAAAGTGGTATAATAGAGGTGTGATTGGTGCAAACGTTTTCGTAAATCGTTTGCATTAAAATAAAAATAAGGAGATTTGAATGATGAAAGATACATTCAAAAATGTTTTGTCTTTCGAGTTTTGGCAAAAATTCGGTAAGGCTCTAATGGTGGTTATCGCTGTTATGCCGGCTGCTGGTTTGATGATTTCAATCGGTAAGACGCTTGCAATGATTAATCCTAACTTTGCGCCACTTGTTGTTACAGGTGGAATTCTTGAGCAAATCGGTTGGGGAGTTATCGTTAACCTTCACATTTTATTTGCTCTAGCTATCGGAGGAAGCTGGGCTAAAGAACGTGCAGGTGGTGCCTTTGCAGCAGGACTTGCCTTTATCTTGATCAACCGTATCACTGGTGCTATCTTTAGTGTTAGTGGTGATATGTTGAAAGATCCTAATGCAATGGTTTCAACAATCTTTGGTAACTCTATCAAAGTTTCTGATTACTTCATCAGTGTGTTTGAAGCTCCAGCATTGAACATGGGTGTCTTCGTAGGGATTATTTCTGGTTTTATTGGGGCAACTGCCTTTAACAAATACTACAATTTCCGTAAGCTTCCTGATGCACTTTCATTCTTTAACGGAAAACGTTTTGTACCGTTTGTAGTTATTCTACGTTCAGTAATTGCGGCAATCTTGCTTTCAATTTTCTGGCCACTTGTTCAGACAGGTATTAACAGCTTTGGTATCTGGATCGCTAACTCTCAAGAAACAGCTCCAGTCCTAGCACCATTCCTGTATGGTACTTTGGAACGCTTGCTCTTGCCATTTGGACTTCACCATATGTTGACAATCCCAATGAACTACACAGCTCTTGGTGGTACTTATGATGTGATGACTGGTGCAGCAAAAGGAACGCAAGTATTTGGTCAAGATCCACTTTGGCTTGCATGGGTAACAGACCTTGTAAACCTTAAAGGTACTGACGCAGCCCAATACCAACACTTGTTAGATACAGTACATCCAGCTCGTTTCAAAGTTGGACAAATGATTGGTTCGTTTGGTATCTTGATGGGTATCATTGTTGCGATCTACCGTAACGTTGATCCAGATAAGAAACACCAATACAAAGGTATGATGATCGCAACTGCTCTTGCAACATTCTTGACAGGGGTAACTGAACCAATCGAGTATATGTTTATGTTCATCGCAACACCTCTTTACCTTGTTTACGCTCTTGTTCAAGGTGCTGCCTTTGCAATGGCTGATATTGTGAACCTTCGTGTACACTCATTTGGTTCAATCGAATTCTTGACTCGTACTCCGCTAGCTATCAACGCTGGTATTGGTATGGATATTGTTAACTTTATCTGGGTGACAGTACTCTTTGGATTTATCATGTACTTTATCGCTAACTTCATGATTAAGAAATTCAACTATGCAACTCCAGGACGTAACGGTAACTACGAAAACGCAGATGGTTCTTCTGAATCTTCAGCTGCCGGTGAAACTAAAGTTGCAGAAGCTTCTCAAGCAGTTAACATCATCAACCTTCTCGGTGGACGTGCGAATATCGTTGATGTAGATGCATGTATGACTCGTCTTCGCGTTACTGTAAAAGATGCAGAAAAAGTTGGAACAGAAGAACAATGGAAATCTGAAGGAGCTATGGGACTTGTCATGAAAGGACAAGGTGTCCAAGCTATCTACGGACCTAAAGCTGACGTTTTGAAATCAGATATCCAAGATATTCTTGATTCTGGAGAAGTGATTCCTGAAACTCTTCCAAGTCAAATGGCTGCAGCTCAAAAAGATACTGTTGTCTACAAAGGTGTAACTGAAGAAGTTTATTCAGTTGCTGACGGTCAAGTCATTGAATTGGAACAAGTTAAGGATCCAGTCTTTTCACAAAAAATGATGGGTGATGGATTTGCAGTAGAACCAGCAAACGGAAACATTGTATCTCCAGTTTCTGGTACTGTATCAAGCGTCTTCCCAACTAAACATGCTCTTGGTCTTGTAACTGAAGCAGGTCTTGAAGTTCTTGTTCACATTGGTCTTGATACTGTAAGTCTTGAAGGAAAACCATTTGAAGTTGTGGTTTCAGAAGGTCAAACAGTAGCTGCTGGTGATCTCTTGGTCAAAGCTGACCTCGGAGCTATTCAGGCTGCTGAGCGTGAAACTACAACAGTAGTAGTCTTTACAAATGGAGATGCCATCAAGTCAGTTAAATTAGAACAAACCGGTTCTCTTGCAGCTAAAACAGCAGTTGCAAAAGTAGAATTGTAATACACTAAGGGGTTGGAAGCTGTTTTCCAACCTCTTGTTTATAGGAGAAAAACATGAAGTTTTTAACACTCAATACTCATAGTTGGATGGAAAAAAATCCTGAAGAAAAATTTCAGCTCTTGTTTCAAGATATACTTGAAAACAGTTATGATTTGATTTGTTTTCAAGAAATCAACCAAGAAATTACATCAACTCAAGTAGAGTCTGGACCACTTTACAATCCGTTACCTTCAGCAGAACCCATTCACCAAGACCACTATGTTCGTCTTTTGGTAGAGAAGTTGTCTGAAAAAGGACTGGACTATTATTGGACATGGGCTTATAATCATATCGGATATGACCGTTATCATGAGGGAGTTTCAATTCTATCTAAAACACCGATTGAGGCGCGTGAGATTTTGGTTTCAGATGTAGATGATCCAACTGATTATCACACTCGTCGAGTTGCACTAGTAGAAACAGTAGTAGAAGGTAAAGAGCTTGCAGTTGCGAGTGTGCATCTCTCTTGGTGGGATAAAGGATTCCAAGAGGAATGGGCAAGATTTGAAGCAGTTCTAAAAGAGTTGAATAAACCTCTATTACTAGCAGGAGATTTTAATAACCCTGCAGGTCAGGAAGGATATCAAGCTATCCTAGCTAGTCCGCTAGGCTTACAGGATGCCTATGAAGTTGCAAAAGAGAGAAGTGGAAGCTACACTGTTCCTCCAGAAATCGATGGTTGGAAAGGGAATTCAGAACCTCTTCGAATTGATTACGTCTTTACGACAAAAGATCTTCAGGTAGAAAAGTTACAGGTAGTTTTTGATGGCCAAGCAAGTCCGCAGGTCAGTGATCACTACGGTCTTCAAGCAGAACTTTCTTGGAAGAATTGATATAACTAGTTTACTAAATACAATAGGCTCCCTTCTAATTTAGAAGGGAGTTTCATGTGCTAAAAAGGTTAATATAGTCAAAGTTTTTAGTTGAATAACTTGTAAAATGAAATAAAATCCTTTAAAATAAAAAGTGTTGGAGGAATTTATGAATGTAAATCAAATTGTGCGTATGATCCCGACGCTAAAGATAAATAATAGAAGATTAAATGAATTGTTTTATATCCAAACCTTGGGTATGAAACCCTTGCTTGAAGAGTCGGCTTTCTTATCGCTAGGAGACCAGTCAGGCATTGAAAAATTGGTTTTAGAAGAATCACCAAGTATGAGAAGCCGTAAGGTTGAAGGGATCAAAAAATTAGCTAGATTGATTGTAAAAGTAGCGAATCCATCCGAGGTTGAAGCACTTCTAGCTAGAATGGAAAAACTTCCTCAACTCTATAAAGGAAACAAGGGATATGCTTTTGAAATCCTTTCTCCAGAAGGGGATCTTGTCTTAATCCATGCGGAAGATGACATCAAAGATTTGAGAAAGTTTGATGAAACTGTTACTTTCACAAAAGATGAGAAAGTGCAATATTTGACAGCGTTTGATATTTCAGCAGAAATTAACTTGCCTGCTGAAACGACGAGCCTACTTGAAAAAGAGGAAATCGAAACTAGCATAACTTTTAAACAAGCCCAAGGTAGTGATTTACTTGTTGAAAATAATGTAACTTGGGATTTGTCTATGTTGAAATTCCAGGTAAAAGAACTTGAATTGGCTGGTCTCCGTCAACGTTTTGAAACTGCAGGTTACTTTATTCCTAAGTCTGAGAAGTTTTTCCTAACCAAGGATGCCAACAATATCGAATTGTGGTTTGAGGAAGTATGAAACAAGAAATCATTCAAAAAATAGAGCAACAAATTGAGGCAGGGATTTATCCTGGTGCCTCTTTTGCGTATTATCGGGATGGTGAATGGTCTGATTGCTACCTCGGAGAAGCAAATCCAGAAATTGGAGAGCAGACTTGTCGAGGTTTAGTCTATGATTTGGCAAGTGTGAGCAAAGTCGTCGGAGTTGGAACTGTCTTAACTTTTTTGTGGCATCAAGGGGAATTAGATTTAGAAAAGTCAGTGACAGAATTTTTACCTGACTCTGATTATCCAGATATCACCATTCGTCAACTCCTCACACATTCTACGGACTTGGACCCGTTTATTATCAATAGAGACCAGTTGAATACAGAAGAATTGAAAGAAGCCATGTTTCATTTGAATCGACGAGAGAAGAGAGCTTTTCTATACTCGGATGTGCACTTTCTCTTGCTCGGTTTTCTCCTAGAGAATTACTTTGAGAAAGACTTAGACCAGATTTTACAAGAGCAAATTTTCGATCCATGGAAGATGAAGGAAACTCAGTTTGGACCAGTTAGCAGTGCTGTTCCTACTGTTCGGGGACAGAAAGCAGGAGTGGTGCATGATCCTAAGGCATGTTTACTAGGTAAACATGCTGGAAGTGCAGGCTTGTTTTCAACTGTGAAGGATTTAAAAATCTTCCTTGAGCATTATTTACAGGATGATTTTGCTGCAGGATTAAGTCAGAATTTTTCAGATTTGAGTGATAAGGAACGCTCCTTGGCCTGGAATCTTGAAGGTGATTGGCTAGATCATACAGGCTATACTGGAACCTTTATCATGTGGAATCGTAAGAAGCAGGAAGCTGCGATTTTCTTGTCCAATAGAACCTACGAAAAAGACGAGCGTGCCCAGTGGATCATAGACCGTAATCAGGTCATGGACCTAATTCGTGAAGCAGACTAGGGAGGAAGTATGTCAAAAGCTCTTAAAGGAACTCTTTTTACAGTGATTGCTGGTATTGCTTGGGGCTTGTCTGGGACCAGTGGTCAGTACCTGATGGCTCATGGAATATCAGCTCTAGTCCTAACCAATATCCGTTTGATTGTTGCAGGTTTGCTCTTAGTTCTCTTGTCCTATATAAAGTCTAAGGAACAATTTCTAGCTTTTTTAAAGGATAAATCAAGTCTCTTTTCTCTCTTGTTATTTTCATTATTTGGTCTCTTTCTAAATCAATTGGCCTATTTATCGGCTATTCAGGAGACAAATGCTGGTACAGCGACAGTGCTTCAGTATGTCTGTCCCGTTGGTATTCTAGCATTTACTTGTATAAAGGATAAGGTAGCACCTACTATAGCCGAAATACTTTCTATGATTTTAGCAATAGGTGGAACCTTTTTAATTACGACTCACGGTCAAATGGATCAGCTTTCTATGACACCAGCAGGTCTCTTTTGGGGTTTGTTCTCTGCTTTAACCTATGCTCTTTATATCATTTTATCCATTAAGCTCATTCAAAAATGGGGGAGTATTCTGGTTATTGGTGTCGGTATGACCATCTCTGGTTTTGTAGCAGTGCCATTTACTGGGATTATCGGTACTAGTCTACCTATGTCTTTTGATATCTTCTTAGCATTTACTGGAATTATTCTCATCAGGACTGTTTTTGCCTACACGGCCTTTCTTAAGGGGGCAAGTCTGGTTGGACCAGTTAAGTCGAGTCTTTTAGCATCCATTGAGCCTATTTCTGCTGTATTCTTTGCTTTCATAATTATGGGAGATATCTTTTATCCTGTAGATTTTCTTGGTATGGCAATGATTTTATTGGCTGTGACTATTATTTCTTTAAAGGATTTAATGCTAGAAAAGAAACACAAGTCCATTTAAGAACAGAACAACCTTATATAGAGGTTGTTTTTTATGCTCTAGTATCAATTTAATTAATTTTAAGATTGAAAGTTTATAATAAAGTTACAAAAATAAGCTAAACGGAGGAAATATGAATTTTATACAAAGTATTCATCCTGCTAAACCTTTAAGATACTTAAAATGGTTCGACATCTTAATCATCACTGTTTTAATGTTTGGAGAGTTTATCATCCGTTCTACTCAACAATTTATGGAGAGTCTATCACCTTCAACTATTTCTAGTGTTGCGGAAACTACAACAAATGTAGCAAGTGATGGGGCAGCTTATTCTAGTAATTTTACTTTTCAACTGATGATGTTAGGGATTACTTTCCTTTATCTCTTGATTCGAAATTATGATTTTAAACAACTTCCTATACGTTTTTCCTGGTCTGTTTTCATCTGGGTTCCCCTTATCTTCGCTATTGTTGGAATAATTGGAGATACTGTAACAACCCTTAGTGGTGAGTACAATTATTTTAATCCTCAGTTGATTCCTTTTATAGACCCAATGGAAGTCATTAGAAAATTCATGGCCTTAACGCCAATGGCTATTGGCTATGCGCTTTTAAATGGTTTTTACGAAGAATTTTTCTTCTTGGGATTGCTGACTTCAGTAAGAGAAAAGCATCAGTGGCTGGTTCTAGTATACTCGGTAATCATACGGATTTCTTTCCATACCTACCAAGGATTACTCTGGGCCTTGGTTATTGGTCTTGTTTACGGACTATTCTATTATTTCTTGTACAAGTATGTAGTCAAGAATTTACTGCCATTCTTTCTCATGCACGCTCTTGCAGATATGTTTGGTTCAAGTCTCTTGTACCTCTTGATTACTTGGAGAACTTAAGCAAAAAATCCACTCAAATGAGTGGATTTTTTTATGAATGCTTTTAGTCTTTATTTTCGTATGGCAAGATCAAGTTCAAAAGGATACCTGTCATTGCTGATAGGGCAGTACCTGAAAGTGTAACTGGACCAAGTTTAAGGATTGCTCCACCAAGTCCAAGCACGAGCATTGCACTAGCGATGATAAGGTTACGCATTTGACCAAAGTCTACACGTTCCTTGATCAAAACTTTCAAACCGTTGCTGGCGATAACCCCATAAAGAAGGATTGACATACCACCAAGTACGGCGCTAGGGATTGTAGAAATCAAAGCAGTGAATTTACCAAGGAAGCTGAGGGCAATTGCGATAAAGGCAGCGTTACGGATAACTGAGACAGAAGCGATACGAGTCATACCGATCACCCCTGTATTTTCACCGTAGGTAGTATTAGCAGGACCACCAAGGAAGGCAGATACAGATGTTGCGATACCGTCACCAAGAAGGGTACGGTGAAGACCTGGTTCTTTCAAGAATTGACGGCCACAGATTTGGCTCAAGACCGTGTGGTCTCCAATGTGTTCTGAGATTGTTACGATCGCGATTGGTAAGATTGCGATTGTCTCTGGACCGAAGTAAAGGTTGTATTCTTTGAAGGCACCACCTGTGCTAAATGGTAGGTAGAAGCCTGGAATTTCGAACCAGTTAGCTTGAAGAACAGGTGTGAAGTCTACTAGACCAAGAAAGACTGCAAAGATATATCCACCGATAATGGCAAATAAGAAAGGAATGATACGAAGGAATCCCTTGCCTTTTGTATTGATAAAGGCAGCGATGAGGAAGGTAACCACAGCTACAAGAGCATTTTTCCAGTTGCCATCAGCAACAAGACCAGCATTTGTTACAGCTGAACCTGCAAGACCAAGACCAATTACGATAATCATAGGTCCGATAACGATTGGTGGTAAAAGTTTATCAATCCATTTTGTACCAGCAAAGCGGATGCTAGTTGAAACAAGAACGTAGATTAAACCAGTTAAGATAACCCCTGTTTGAGCGGCAGAAACATCGCCACCCATTTCCTTCATAGCAAGAGACATTGCAGTGATGAAGGCAAAAGAAGAACCGAGATAGACCGGAACTTTAAAGCCAGTACATACCATGTAAATCAGTGTTCCGACACCTGATGCAAAAAGGGCAACAGATACAGGCATTCCCAAAATCAGTGGCACCAAGATGGTAGCACCAAACATGGCAAACACGTGCTGGAAGCTGAGTAGAATTCCCTTACCAAAAGAAGGACGTTGGTCAACGTCGAGTAACAAATCAACAGTTGATTCTTGTTTCATAAATACCTCACTTTTTGGACATCAAAAAAGAGCCCATTATTTTACAGCAATAGGCTCTCAGAGTAAGACATCTTTAAAACATGGTTATCCCAATATTTAAAGAATTTCATATATATCTGCGTCTTCGTCACCTCACGGGATGACATTAAAAACCTTTGCTTGTGATAGTATAGCAGAAAAAAATGATTTTGTAAATCATTTTTTCCCGAGCCAAAAAACAAAAAAGCGAGGTGTGATTTTGTAAATCATTTTTTCCCGAGCAAGGAAATAAAGACACGAGGTATAATCTTGTGAGTATCTATTTAAAATATCCTAAAGTGGTCGTTTATTTGGCATACCAGCCTTACGTGGGTATTTATTTGGAGTTTCTTTTTTCTTTTCTACAATGGTGATGTAGCGAGGATCTCCATTAGGAAGTGTGTAGCTGATGTTATCTTCAACCTTACTAAAGAGAAGGTTGAGAGCATTTTTGGCTTCTGTCAATTCCTCAGGAGCATTACTGGCCTTAAGTGCCAAAAGTTTTCCACCAACTTTAAGGTAAGGAATGGTTAACTCTGAGAGAACTTGCATGCGAGCAACTGCACGAGCTGTCACAATGTCGAATTGGGCACGGAAGTTCTTGTCTTGGGCAAAGTCTTCGGCTCGTCCATGGTAGAAATGAATCCCTTCTAAATCAAGCTCCTCAGCTAGAAGCTGAAGGAAGTTAATGCGCTTGTTCAGAGAATCAATGATGGTCACATCTAGCTGAGGGTAGAGAATCTTCATAGGAAGACTTGGGAATCCTGCACCAGCGCCAATATCCAGTAACTTAATTTCTTGGTTTTCTATCAACCCTTGTAGAATAGGAGCGATGGAATCATAAAAGTGCTTAAGATAAACCTCTTCCTTTTCTGTAATTGCAGTCAGGTTGATTTTTTGGTTCCACTCGACTAAGAGTTCGAAATAGCGCTCAAATTGAAATTTTTGCTGGTCAGTGAGATTAATATTCTGTTGGTCAAGTAGTGAGTAAAAAGTTTCTGTTTTCATAGTTATATCCTTCTTGTATATCATCTTATTTTACCACAAAAACATGGAAATTTGATATACTTGTACTAATCTAAAAGCAGAAAGGATAAGATTATGACTTGGATTATTCTTGGAGTTTTGGCTCTGATTGTTATTTTTGTGATTGTTAGCTATAACGGTTTGGTGAAAAATCGTATGCAGACCAAGGAGGCTTGGAGCCAGATTGATGTTCAGTTGAAGCGTCGTAATGATCTCCTCCCAAACTTGATTGAAACAGTTAAAGGTTATGCTAAATACGAAAGTTCTACTCTTGAAAAGGTGACTGAACTCCGTAGACAAGTAGCTGCAGCAACTACACCTGCAGAAGCCATGAAAGCTAGTGATGCACTGACTCGTCAGATATCTGGTATCTTTGCGGTTGCAGAGAACTATCCTGACTTGAAGGCTAGTGGCAACTTTGCTCACTTACAAGAAGAACTGACTAACACAGAAAACAAAATATCATATTCTCGCCAACTTTATAACAGTGTCGTTAGCAACTACAATGTTAAATTAGAAACTTTCCCAAGTAATCTGGTTGCGGCTATCTTTGGCTTCAAGGCAGCAGATTTCCTTCAAACTCCAGAAGAAGAAAAGGCTGTGCCTAGAGTTGATTTTAATGGTTTAGGTGACTAAGATGCTGTACAAACAAATTGCTAGTAATAAACGTAAAACTTGGATTCTTTTAATTGTCTTCTTTCTTTTGCTAGCCATAGTTGGTTATGCGGTTGGTTTTCTGTTCATGAACTCAGGTATCTGGGGCGTGACCATAGCTATGATTATCGGTTTCATCTATGCCTTGACCATGATTTTTCAATCTACAGAGATTGTCATGAGTATGAATGGTGCGCGTGAGGTTGATAGAAACGAAGAACCTGTTCTCTATCATGTTGTCGAGGATATGGCAATGGTGGCGCAGATTCCTATGCCACGAGTTTATGTAATTGATGACCCGGGTTTGAATGCCTTCGCCACCGGTTCGAATCCTCAAAATGCTGCTGTTGCTGCTACGTCAGGCCTTCTAGAGATTATGAATCGTGAGGAGTTAGAGGCAGTAATCGGGCATGAAGTTAGTCACATTCGCAACTTAGATATTCGAATCTCTACCATTGCTGTTGCTCTTGCTAGTGCCATCACTCTTTTATCGAGTATGGCTGGTCGTATGATGTGGTGGGGTGGAGCTAGTCGTAGTCGTAGAAGTAATGACCGTGATGGTGGAGGACTTGAGATTATTTTATTGGTCCTATCTCTACTAGCCATCGTCCTAGCGCCTCTTGCAGCAACTTTGGTGCAGTTAGCTATCTCTCGCCAACGAGAATTCTTAGCGGATGCTTCAAGTGTGGAATTAACACGCAATCCTCAGGGGATGATCAATGCCCTCCTTAAACTAGAAAATAGTCAACCCATGAGTCATCATGTGGATGATGCTAGTAGTGCCCTTTATATCAATGATCCTCAAAAACCAGGTGTCTTGAAAAAACTATTTTATACGCATCCACCTATTTCAGAACGGATTGAGCGTTTGAAACAAATGTAAAAAAACATCCAGAGAACTTTCTCTGGATGTTTTTTTATAAGTTTAATACATGAGATTCTACTTTTATTAAAGACCAAAAACAGGTCCGTAAAGTGTCAATGTATGTTTAACGTGATCGAAGTGGAACTTGTCATAGTTTCTCCAAGCAGTGCGAGCTTGATCGTTTAGTTTTAGTGAGCCAAGTCCAATCAAAAGACTAGTCAGTTGGTAAAAGCTTTCCAGTTCAATTAAGATAGCATTGTCTAATTTCTCAGCTTTTTTAAGTTCTCTGAGAATCTCATCTATATTTCGCTGTAAGCGTAAATCATCAGGTAATCCTTGTTTACAGTTTTGTATCGTTTGATTTAATTCTGAAACGAGTTGATAGGCTTCAGCTAAAAGAGCTTTGTCTTCCATATGAGCGTCCTCCTTTGCTCATGTATTGATGCCTATAGTATAGCACAAAAAATAAAATTGTCATAATAAATATATCAAAAAATAGAGAATGATATTTTAAAAGTTTAGTTACCTTGCTTGCGGTTCTTTCATGGTATAATCAAGTGAGTAAATCTTTATGGAGGAAGTATGAAATTAAATATTCAAGAAGTTCGTAAGCAGCCTGAGGGTTTGTATTTTGAAGCAGCCTTAGACTTAGTAGCCGACTTACGTGAGCGTAATCAAGAAATTATAGATGTAAAAGATATCCACGCAGTAGGGAAGGTTCAGTACGAAGACCGTATGTTTTTCCTAGACTATCTCTTGTCTTATACAATCGTTCTAGCTTCTAGCCGCAGTATGGAGCCGGTAGAATTGAAAGAGTCTTACCCAGTGACAGAAGTCTTTATGGAAGGTGCTACCAATCAATTGGACCAAGAAGTTCTAGATGATGACTTAGTATTACCGATTGAAAATGGTGAAATCGACCTTTCTGAGAGCGTATCTGATAACATCTTGCTAAATATTCCAATAAAGGTCTTAACGGCTGAAGAAGAGGCTGGTCAGGGATTTGTTTCTGGAAATGACTGGCAAATCATGACAGAGGAAGAATATCAAGCTCAACAAGCAGTCAAAAAAGAAGAAAATAGTCCTTTTGCAGGCTTGCAAGGGCTGTTTGACGGAGATGAGTAGATGGTTTTATCCAAGAAACGTGCCCGTCATGTCATTGAGGAAATCATAGCCCTTTTTCCCGATGCGAAACCAAGTCTAGATTTTCGCAATCATTTTGAGCTTTTGGTTGCCGTTATGCTATCTGCTCAAACGACAGATGCTGCGGTAAATAAAGCAACTCCTGCTCTTTTTGAAGCATTCCCCACGCCTCGGGCTATGGCAGATGCCAGTGAGAGTGAAATTGCTAAACATATTTCTCGCCTTGGTCTTTATCGAAACAAAGCAAAATTCCTCAAAAAATGTGCCCAACAACTTCTAAATGATTTTGGTGGTCAAGTTCCTCAGACCAGGGAAGAATTAGAAAGCTTAGCTGGTGTTGGTCGTAAAACAGCTAATGTTGTCATGAGTGTTGGCTTTGGAATTCCGGCTTTTGCAGTAGATACTCATGTTGAGCGTATCTGTAAACATCACGATATCGTTAAAAAATCAGCTACACCACTTGAAGTTGAAAAACGTGTCATGGAGGTTTTGCCACCAGAAGAATGGTTGGCGGCTCACCAGGCCATGATTTACTTTGGTCGTGCTATCTGTCATCCCAAAAATCCAGAATGCGAACACTATCCACAGTTATACGATTTTAGTTCATTATAAGGCCAAACATTGAATGTTTTTACTTGCTTTGGTCTAGGCTTTGTGATATAGTAAGGACAATAAAATATTCCTTTAAACCTGTCCCGTGAGGCAGGCAAGGAGCTGGATTAAGTAGAAGGGTAAGTCTATACTGTTTACAGTAAGGCTCGCTTAGTTATACATTCTCAAGTCTCCTTGAAAAAGGAGACTTTTCTTTTTGGAGGTTTGTCATGAAGACAAAAGAAGTTGTAGACGAATTAACCGTCAAGCGAGCAATTACGCGTATCACTTATGAGATTATCGAACGCAACAAAGATTTGAATAAAATCATTTTAGCGGGAATTAAAACACGTGGTGTCTTTATTGCTCACCGTATCCAAGAGCGTTTGGAACAATTGGAAAATATCTCTGTTCCCGTTGTAGAATTAGATACTAAACCCTTCCGCGACGATGTCAAAAGTGGTGAAGATACTTCCTTGATTTCTGTCGATGTGACAGACCGCGAAGTTATCTTGGTGGATGATGTTCTTTACACAGGTCGTACAATCCGTGCCGCTATCGATAACATTGTCGGACATGGTCGTCCTGCCCGTGTGAGTCTAGCGGTACTAGTGGACCGTGGACACAGAGAATTGCCAATTCGTCCAGATTACGTTGGGAAAAATATTCCAACTAGTCGTTCTGAAGAAATCATCGTTGAGATGACAGAACTTGATGGCCAAGATAGAGTTTTGATTACTGAAGAAGCTTAAAAGCTAAAGGAGTAGCCATGTCAGAAAATCAACAAGCACTCAAACATGTGGTGTCCATGGAAGATCTCACTGTAGATCAGGTTATAAAATTGATTAAACGAGGGATCGAGTTTAAAAATGGAGCCCAGTTGCCCTACGAAGACCATCCCATTGTTTCCAACCTTTTCTTTGAAAATTCGACAAGAACGCATAAATCCTTCGAAGTTGCAGAGATTAAACTGGGATTGGAACGACTTGACTTTGATGTGAATACAAGCTCTGTAAACAAGGGTGAGACACTCTATGATACAATCTTGACCTTGTCTGCACTTGGTGTAGATATCTGTGTTATTCGGCACCCAGAGGTTGATTACTACAGGGAATTGATTGCGAGCCCAACCATTACGACATCGATTATCAATGGTGGTGATGGCTCAGGGCAACATCCTAGTCAGAGTCTGCTTGATTTGATGACAATTTACGAAGAATTTGGCCGTTTTGAAGGGCTCAAGGTTGCCATTGCTGGTGACTTGGACCATTCACGTGTTGCCAAGTCCAATATGCAGATTTTAAAACGTTTAGGTGCTGAACTTTACTTTGCAGGACCTGAGGAATGGAGAAGTCAAGAGTTTGCTGACTATGGCCAGTTTGTAACTATTGACGAGATTGTTGACCAGGTGGATGTTCTGATGTTGCTTCGAGTTCAACATGAACGCCACGAAAGTGGAGCAGTCTTCTCAAAAGAAGAGTATCATTCTCAACATGGCTTGAACCAAGAACGCTATAATCGCTTAAAAGAAGAAGCAATTATTATGCATCCGGCTCCTGTTAATCGGGATGTGGAAATTGCCGATCATCTTGTTGAAGCACCAAAATCACGCATTGTCCAACAAATGACTAATGGAGTATTTGTTCGAATGGCAATCTTAGAATCCGTATTGGCAAGTAGAAAAGCCAAATAAGACACAAAACGTTAAAAGACGCCAGTGAGCGTCCACGAGAGGTGAAAATATGACAAAACGACTTCTAGTTTTAGAAGATGGCACAGTTTTTGAAGGTAAGGCCTTCGGTGCAGATATTGATGTAACAGGGGAAATAGTCTTTAACACTGGAATGACAGGATATCAAGAATCCATTACAGACCAATCTTATAATGGACAAATCTTGACCTTCACATATCCACTAGTAGGGAATTATGGAGTTAACCGTGACGACTACGAGTCTATCAGTCCTACTTGTAAGGGAGTTGTGGTTTTCGAAGAGGCTCGTAGAGCTAGCAACTGGCGTAACCAAATGACGCTGGACGAATTCTTGAAGGCTAAGAAAATTCCTGGAATTTCAGGCATTGACACTCGAGCTCTTACAAAAATTATCCGTAAACATGGAACAATGCGTGCAACTTTGACACATGCTGGCGATAGTATGGATCACATTGCAGATCAACTTCAAGCAACTGTCTTACCGACTGATAATATCAGACAAGTTTCTACAAAGACTGCTTATCCAGCTCCAGGAGTTGGTTTGAGCGTTGTTTTAGTAGACTTCGGTCTTAAACACTCTATTTTACGAGAGCTATCTAAACGTGATTGTAACGTGACTGTAGTTCCATACACAACTACGGCTGAGGAAATCTTGCATTTAAACCCTGACGGAGTTATGTTGTCAAATGGTCCTGGAAATCCAGAAGATGTACCAGAAGCTCTTGAGATGATCCGTGGTATTCTCGGGAAAATTCCAATCTTTGGTATCTGTATGGGGCACCAGCTCTTTGCGATGGCAAATGGTGCTAAGACCTATAAAATGAAGTTTGGTCACCGTGGCTTTAACCATGCTGTTCGTGAAATTGCAACTGGGCGCGTGGACTTCACAAGTCAAAATCATGGTTATGCAGTTAGCCGTGAGGATTTACCAGAGCACTTAATCATCACACACGAAGAAATCAATGACAAGTCAGTTGAAGGCGTACGTCACAGATATCTACCAGGTTTCTCTGTGCAATTCCACCCAGACGCAGCTCCTGGGCCACATGATGCAAGTTATCTATTTGATGAGTTCATCGAGATGATGGAAGCTTTCAAACAAGCAAACTAAAGACGAGTGAGAAATCGTCGGAGAATTTATGGAATTGAACACGGACGGAAAGCTCGGAATTTAGATAAACCAACAAGGATAGAAATCCTTCTATGGTTTCCTAAAATTCAGTCGCTTTCTTATCGTCCTTTGTATCTTATTTAATGTCGCTCTGTGAGGCGACGAATAGAAAGGCAGGTCGTTTCTTTTAGTCGCTATATGGCGAACTAAAAACTCCCTGCACTAGATTTTTTACCGAAAATGATCGTTTCGCTAAAAAATCGTCGGAGAATTTATTTAATGGCAATCAGAGAGTTGCCGAATAGAAAGGAGAAGATACATTGTTCGCGGAAGTGAACACGCCCTAAGAACTGTGTGAAAAAGATAAACATTGATTTGACGCTGAAGGCGTCTGCACCAAGTTTCCTATTTTCACTGTGTTCTTGATGGGCTTTGTATCATAAACTATGCCTAAACGTACTGATATTCAAAAAATTATGGTGATTGGTTCTGGTCCGATTATTATTGGTCAGGCTGCTGAGTTTGACTATGCTGGAACCCAGGCCTGCTTGTCTTTGAAAGAAGAGGGGTATGAGGTTGTCTTGGTTAACTCAAATCCTGCAACCATCATGACAGATAAAGAGATTGCAGACAAGGTTTACATCGAACCAATCACACTTGAGTTTGTGACTCGTATTCTCCGTAAGGAACGTCCAGATGCTTTGCTTCCAACTCTTGGAGGTCAAACGGGACTTAATATGGCCATGGAATTGTCTAAAAATGGTATCTTAGATGAGCTCGGAGTAGAACTTCTCGGGACTAAACTGTCTGCCATCGACCAAGCGGAGGACCGAGATCTCTTTAAACAATTGATGGAAGAACTCAAGCAACCAATTCCAGAATCTGAAATTGTAAACACAGTTGAGGGAGCAGTTGCCTTTGCTGCAACTATTGGTTATCCAGTTATCGTCCGCCCAGCCTTTACTCTAGGTGGTACTGGTGGTGGTATGTGTGCCAATGAGGAAGAATTGCGTGAAATTGCTGAAAATGGTTTGAAGTTGTCACCTGTTACCCAGTGTTTGATTGAACGTTCTATTGCCGGTTTCAAGGAAATTGAGTATGAAGTCATGCGTGACTCAGCTGATAATGCCCTTGTTGTTTGTAACATGGAAAACTTTGACCCTGTCGGAATTCACACAGGTGACTCTATCGTATTTGCCCCTGCGCAAACCATGTCCGACTATGAAAACCAAATGCTTCGTGATGCTAGTTTGAGCATTATCCGCGCTCTCAAGATTGAAGGCGGATGTAACGTTCAGCTTGCGCTTGATCCACATAGCTTTAAGTACTATGTTATCGAAGTAAATCCTCGTGTATCTCGTTCTTCAGCTCTTGCTTCTAAAGCAACAGGTTACCCAATTGCTAAATTGGCTGCTAAGATTGCGGTAGGGTTGACCTTGGATGAAGTTATTAACCCAGTTACAGGTTCAACCTATGCTATGTTTGAACCAGCACTTGACTATGTGGTGGCTAAGATTCCACGTTTCCCATTTGACAAGTTTGAAAAAGGGGAACGTCGTCTTGGTACCCAGATGAAGGCAACTGGAGAAGTTATGGCAATCGGTCGTAACATTGAAGAGTCACTTCTTAAAGCTTGTCGTTCGCTTGAAATCGGGGTGTATCACAATGAAATGCCTGAACTTGCAGATGTTTCAGATGATGCCTTGATTGAAAAAGTTGTCAAGGCTCAAGATGACCGTCTCTTCTACGTATCAGAAGCTATTCGTCGTGGTTATACACCAGAAGAGATTGCTGACTTAACTAAGATTGATATTTTCTACCTTGATAAACTCTTGCATATCTTTGAGATTGAACAAGAATTGGGCGCACATCCTCAGGATATCGATGTCCTGAAAACAGCAAAACTCAATGGTTTCTCAGATCGTAAAATCGCAGAACTTTGGGGAACTACAGCTGATCAAGTTCGCCAACTTCGTTTAGAAAATAAGATTGTCCCAGTTTACAAGATGGTAGATACTTGTGCCGCAGAATTTGAATCAGAAACTCCGTACTTCTACTCAACATATGGATGGGAAAATGAGTCTATCAAGTCTGATAAGGAATCTGTACTTGTCCTAGGTTCTGGTCCAATCCGTATCGGTCAAGGGGTAGAGTTTGACTACGCAACAGTTCACTCTGTTAAGGCAATTCAGGCTGCTGGCTACGAAGCCATCATTATGAACTCAAACCCAGAGACAGTTTCAACAGACTTCTCTGTATCAGATAAACTCTACTTTGAACCATTGACTTTTGAAGATGTGATGAATGTCATCGATTTGGAGCAACCAAAAGGCGTTATTGTTCAGTTCGGTGGTCAAACAGCTATCAACCTAGCTGAGCCATTAGCAAAAGCTGGTGTGACTATCCTTGGTACTCAAGTTGCTGACTTGGACCGTGCAGAAGACCGTGACCTCTTCGAACAAGCCCTCAAAAACTTGGATATTCCGCAACCGCCTGGGCAGACTGCAACCAATGAAGAAGAAGCAGTGCTTGCTGCACGTAAAATTGGTTTCCCAGTTCTCGTTCGCCCTTCATATGTTTTGGGTGGACGTGCCATGGAAATCGTTGAGAATGAAGATGATCTTCGTTCTTACATGCGTACTGCGGTTAAGGCAAGTCCTGACCACCCTGTTCTTGTTGACTCTTATATCGTTGGGCAAGAGTGCGAAGTTGATGCCATTTCAGATGGACAAAATGTCCTCATCCCTGGTATCATGGAGCATATCGAACGCGCTGGTGTCCACTCAGGTGACTCCATGGCGGTTTATCCTCCTCAAACCTTGTCGCAAAAAGTGCAAGAAACGATTGCAGATTACACCAAACGCCTTGCAATCGGCCTCAACTGTCTTGGGATGATGAACATTCAGTTTGTTATCAAGGATGAGAAAGTATACGTCATTGAAGTAAACCCTCGTGCCAGCCGTACTGTTCCATTCCTTTCTAAAGTAACCAATATCCCTATGGCACAGGTAGCGACTAATCTAATTCTCGGTCAAAGTCTTGAAGAACTTGGTTACCAAGATGGACTTTACCCAGAAAGCACTCGCGTTCATATCAAGGGACCAGTATTCTCCTTTACCAAGCTAGCTAAGGTAGACAGCCTTCTTGGCCCTGAAATGAAGTCAACAGGGGAAGTCATGGGTTCTGATACCACTCTTGAAAAAGCACTCTACAAGGCCTTTGAAGCTTCTTATCTTCACTTACCAACCTTTGGTAATGTTGTCTTCACTATCGCAGATGATGCAAAAGAAGAAGCACTAGATTTGGCTCGTCGTTTCCAAAATATTGGCTACGGAATCCTTGCTACTGAAGGAACAGCAGACTTCTTTGCAAGTCATGGATTGCAGGCTCAACTCGTTGGAAAGATTGGTGATAATGAGCACGATATCCCAAGCTACGTCCGCAAAGGAAAAATTCAAGCTATCATCAACACAGTTGGTACCAAACGGACAGCTGATGAAGATGGTGAGCAAATCAGACGTTCAGCAATTGAACATGGAGTTCCTCTCTTTACAGCTCTAGACACAGCAGATGCCATGCTCAAAGTACTAGAAAGCAGAAGTTTTGTCACAGAAGCCATCTAAATAAAAAAATGATTCTCGTAAGGGAATCATTTTTTATTTTATGAAAATGATAATATTTTCACAATCATTAAAATGTAATCAAAATGAAATACTAAGTAATAAAATTATAATAAATAATGAGATAGTTAAATAAAAAAACCATAAATAAGGGGAACTAAATCTCCATACATATAAATATATATAATGAGTATTTTTGTTTTTTTAAAACCCTAAAATTCAATAAAGAAAACGTTTTCAGGAGCACATAATTCTTTGAAAACCGTTTGAGCTTTTGATATGATGGAGATGCTAGAGTGGGTATTCTATACACTTCAATAATTGTACCTAAGATACAATTATTGTAAAAATATTACCTTCTGATAGTAAAAAATATAAAGGAGAACTTATCATATGATAAGAAAAGAACGACAACGTTTTTCTTTGCGGAAATATAAGGTAGGTGTTGCATCGGTATTTTTAGGAACAACTCTTAGCTTTATGTTGGCAAATGGTGGTGCAGTAAAAGCTTCTGAACTTCCTACGCAACCAAGTTCTGAAGAAAAAACAGAGTTGGTGAAAAAGGATAGTGTCAGCGAGGATTCCTCTAAGAAGGAAGAGAATGTTGTAGAAAATGTTGCAACAACTGAACTTGCTGAGACAAACAAGGTTGAAGAAGGGAAAGCAGCTTCTGAGGCTAAAACAGAAGAAGCTAAATCTGAACCAGTGTCTTCAGAAAAATCAGAAGAAGTAAAACCTGCTTCAACTGAGGCTGAGGTTGCTAGTAAGGAAACTGCTAAGCCGGTTGAAAAAGCTGAAGAAACTAAGCCAGCTGTTTCAGAAGGTGATAAACCTAAAGTTCGTAATCGTCGTGCTACAACGGAAGATGCAGTTTCTGGAGATCACAACTCTAAGCCAGTCAGTGTTAGTACATATCTAAAAGATGGTGAAACAGTTGATCCAACTATACAAAACCCAAATGGAGCTACGGTTGGGTCTCAAACTGTACCAGCTGGATATGCAAGAAAAGAAGGTGATTACTATACTTATAGTATCGTAGACCTTACTAAGTTCAATGAACGTTATAATACAAACTACTATACACGTGCATATAAGAATTTTGATGTTACTACAGACACAACGGTTGAATTGATTGATAAAACGACTGGTAATGTAGTAGAGACTAGAAAAATCACAGCAACAAGTGGAATTCAAAAATTCACTACTACTAAGACGGCATCAAATGGTGAATTAACTTGGCAAGTTGATTACAACCCAGGTACAGGAGCTGGACCTGGTAAAACGGACCAACCATTTATCCAATTAGGTTATGAAGTTGGTGCAAGTATTCAAGCTTTAGTAAATCCAAAGAATGAAGCTGAACAAAAATTATATCAAGATGTTTATAACGCTCGTACATCAACTGATATTATTAACGTTGTAGAACCAGCTTATAATGGTCGTACAATCACAGATACAAATGCTAAAATTCCAATATTCGTTGATAAAACAACTTACTACAGAGTAGTTGATAAAAATAACCCAACATTTAACGCTAATAAAACAGATAAAACTGTTCAAGATTACGTACCAAATGGTAATGAAGTAGACTTGGCTAGATATACAACTAAAGCCATGGAAGGACAAAACTTCACAGCATCTGGTGAGCGCCAATTTGATGGCTACAAATTGTATCAAACGGCAGATCCAGATTCAACATCTGGTTATGTAAGCCGTCCTTATACTGTTGGTACCAAATTCATGGATGCTGAGCGTGCAGGAATTAAGCGTATCAAGGAAATCGTAGGGGAAGATGGAACTGTAGTCGTTCGTGTTTACTTACTAGATCCAAAACAACAAAGCAAACGTTCTGATGGTACATTGAGCACTGATGGCTACATGTTGTTGGCAGAAACCAAGCCGATTAAACCTGGTGATTATAACAAACAAGAATTAAATGTTAAGAAATCACCTCTTAACACAATTGCTTTCACTGATAATAAAGGTGTAAATTATCCAAACGGTAAAGAAGTTACATTTGATTTCCAAAAAGCTGCTGGATATACGCCGTATAAAACGGTATTCGTACCATTCTTAGGAGACGGTATCGGACACCTTTCACCAAATAGTCAATTAGAAAATGGTGCATATGTACAAATAGGTACAAACGTTGACTTGCTCAACTCATTGACACCATACAAGCAACCAATTTATTACTATGTCAAACAAAAGCCAGTTGAAGTCATTCCAGAAGTTGAAAAACAACTTGAAGGACGTGTCTTGACAGACGGCGAGTTTACTTTCAAATTAACAGAAGAGAAAAGTACTCCTGATAAGCACGAAGAAACTGTTACCAACAAGGATGGAAAAGCTACATTCAGCAAGCTTACTTTTAACAAAGCTGGTACTTATAAATACAAGATCACTGAACAAAAGGGTTCTGATACAGACGTTGACTACGACGCAATGACTGTTACCATGACAGTTACTGTAACTGAGAATTCTAAAGGTGAATTGCAAGCAACTGTTAAATACAGTGCTGAAGGTGGATTCAAATCAAGTGATGATGATAAGGTCTTCAACAACTATGTGGTAGCACCAGTAAAAGTTAAATTTGACTTCACGAAGAAATTGGCTGGACGTGAACTTAAAGACGGAGAATTCAACTTTGTTCTTAAAGATTCAAGAGGTCAAGAAGTTGAAACTGTTGCCAACAAAAAAGATGGTACAGTGACATTTACTGAATTGTCATTTGACAATACGAAAATTGGTACACATACCTATACTGTAGAAGAAGTTATTCCAACAATGAAAGAAGTTGGTATGACTTACGATACGATGAAGGCAACTATTACAGTTAAGGTTGCTAAGAACGGTCATACACTTACTACAGTAACAAGCGTATCATCAACTGGTGGTGTAGATGACAACGGAGCATCAACTGATGGTAAGGAAGATAAAGTATTCAACAACAAAATCACTCCTCCAGCAACACCTGAATTCCAACCAGAAAAATTCGTACTTAACAAAGAAAAGTATGACCTCACTGGTACTAAATTAGTCGATGATGACAACGAGTTGACTAATGAGTATACAGAAACCAATGCAGATCCGTATGCTGATAAAACTACGAACAACGAAGCAGAAAACATCAATACTAAGACCGTTGAACGTGGTGAGAAATTAGTTTACCAAGTATGGTTAGATACTAGAAACTTCTCAGATAAGAATAACATCCAATCTGTTGGTATCTCTGATACTTATGACGCTGAAAAAGTAACAGTTAATGCTGCTGATATTAAGGCATATGACAGTGTAACTGGCCAAGATGTAACTGCTAAGTTTGACATTAAAGTTGAAAATGGTGTTATTACAGCAACTTCTAAAGCTTCTATGAACAAGTCTTTAGGTGATGCGGATAATACTCAAGTTATCGACACAACTAAATTCGAATTTGGTCGCTACTATAAATTTGATATTCCAGCTACTGTTAAAGACACAGTTAAGGCAGGGGCTGATATTGAAAATAAAGCCAACCAAATCGTTCATGTCTACAACCCAGTAAGCAAATCTGTAGAAACACCTGAAAAACCAACTCAGAAACGTGTCAACTCTGTACCAGTTACAGTTGATCTCAAGTTCACTAAAAAGCTGGAAGGCCGTACTCTAGCAGCTGGTGAATTTAGCTTTGTTCTTAAGAAAGACAATGTTGCAGTTGAAACTGTTAAGAATGATAAAGATGGTAAGATTACCTTTAAGACACTTAAGTTTGGAAAAGATGATCTTGGCAAGACCTACACTTATACTGTTTCAGAGGTTGCAGGTACTGATACAACAGTAACTTACGACGATATGGTTGCAACAGTTACAGTGAAGGTAGCCCATGATGGTACTGCTAAGGCAATTGTAGCAACTGTTACAGACGCTCCAGATAAAGAGTTCAATAATACTGTAACTCCACCGGAAGAACCTAAGTTCCAACCTAAGAAATATGTTTTGGATCAAGAAGGTTTTGATATTAAAGGTAAGTCATTATTAGATGATGATAAAGAACTAGCTGATTCAGTAACAGAGACAAACAACGACCCTTATGTTGATAGATATGACAATAACGAAGAACATAACATCAACACATTGGGAGTTCATAAAGGTGATAAAATCGTTTACCAAGTTTGGTTGGATACAACTCAGTTTAACGAAAACAATAAGAATAATATCCAAACTGTTGGAATCACAGATGATTACGATGAAACTAAACTTGATGTAGATGCTTCAGCTATCAAGGCATATGACTCTGTAACTGGTGCTGATGTGACTAATAAGTTCGACATAAAGGTTGAAAATGGTGTCATGACCGCAACTCTTAAAGCTGGCTTCACCAAGTCACTTGGAGACGCGGAAAACACTCAGATCATCGACACAACTAAGTTCGCATTTGGACGTTACTATAAATTCGATATCCCAGCTACTGTCAAAGATACTGTTAAACCAGGTGCTGATATTGAAAATACTGCAAGTCAGTTAGTACATTATTACAATCCATCAACCAAGAAGGTTGAAAAACCAGTTAAACCAACTGAAAAACGTGTCAACTCAATTCCAATTGATATCGAATTCAACTTCACTAAGAAACTCGAAGGTCGTGAACTGCAAGCTGGTGAGTTCAGCTTCGTATTGAAAGACGAAGAAGGTAACGAGATCGAAACTGTCAAGAATGATAAAGATGGTAAGGTGAAATTTGAACCACTTTCATTCATGAAGGGTGACGAAGGAACTCATAAGTATACTGTAGAAGAAGTTAAAGGTTCTGACGCTACAGTAACTTACGATACCATGAAGGCTGAAATTACTGTTGAAATTTCTTACGATGGTACAGCTAAAGCACTTGTGAAGACACTAACTGATGCTCCAGATAAAGAGTTCAATAACACTGTGACTCCTCCGGAAGAACCTAAGTTCCAACCAGAGAAGTATGTATTGGATACAGCTAAGTTCTCAATTACTGATAACAAGCTTCTTGATGATGATTCTAAGTTGACAGACAAGTACGGAGATACTAATAACGATCCATACGTAGATAAGACTGACAACAACGAAGCAGAAAACATCAATACCAAGACTGTTAAGCGTGGAGCTAAGCTCTACTATCAAGTATGGTTGGATACAACTAAATTCTCAGCAACTAACAAAGAAAACGTTCAATCAGTAGGAATCACTGATGACTTCGATGAAACGAAGGTTGATGTAGATGCTTCAGCTATCAAGGCTTACGATTCAGTAACTGGTGCAGATGTGACAGACAAGTTCGACATCAAGGTTGAAAATGGTGTTATGACAGCAACTCTTAAATCTGGCTTCACCAAGTCACTTGGAGACGCAGACAATACACAAATCATCGACACAACTAAATTCGAGTTTGGTCGCTACTATAAATTCGATATTCCAGCCACTGTTAAAACAGACGTTGAAGGTGGAGTAGACATCGAAAATACAGCAGCGCAAATTGTAAACTACTACAACCCATCTACGAAGAAAGTTGAGAAACCAGAAAAACCAACTGAAAAACGTGTCAACTCAGTTCCAATTGAAGTCGAATTCAACTTCACTAAGAAACTCGAAGGCCGTGAGTTGAAAGCTGGCGAGTTTAGCTTCGTATTGAAAGACTCTAAAGGTACTGAAATCGAAACAGTTCAGAACGACAAAGATGGTAAGGTGAAATTCGCTAAACTTGAATTCACTAAAGCCCAAGTTGGAACTCATAAGTACACTGTAGAAGAAGTTAAAGGATCTGACGCTACAGTCAC